>JBFWTJ010000166.1:0-8697 GCA_050247895.1 Acidimicrobiia bacterium | reverse complement strand
CGACGCTCTTCCGATCTGGCCGGGGTGAAGGTGAGCAGGTCGCCGACCACGGCGGCCGCACCCAGGGCCTCGTCGTGCTCGATGATCTGGACCGTCCCGTTCCACGCCGGGTCGCCCGGCTGGGGGCCGTCGATGTCGACGTCGTTGTCCAGGATCGGGATCTCGACCGCGTAGTCGCCGATGCCGTCGACCGGGTAGCCGGCGTCGACGACGTCCGCGTCGGGCAGGCCCTGGGGCGGGAAGATCAGGACGTCGCTCACCAGGATCGTGCCCTGCAGGTTCGAGCACCGCCGGGTCGAGGTCTCGGTCAGGTCGTTGGGGTTCCCCTGGTCGTAGAGCGGCGCCCGCACCGTGGGCACGGACCCGAGCGAGCCGGCCAGGTGCGGGTGCTCGTCGCAGATCTGCACGGCGAACGAGTCCTGCCCGCTGTACCCGGCGTCGGGCGTCCACTCCGCCGTGCAGTCCGGGGCGACCACGAGCTGGCCGTGGGCCGGGCCCACGGCCAGGGCACAGGTGTACGGGTCGCCCTCGAGGTCGAGGATGTAGGGCTTCAGGTCGAAGCTCTCGGCCTGGTTGACCGTGGACCCCAGCGCCGGGGGCGAGGACTTGGGCGCCTGGTTGCCCACCACCTGGACCGACACCACGACCTGCTTCTCGACGCCTCCCGCGCCCCGCAGGCGGTAGGTGAAGCTGTCGTTGCCGCTGAAGTCCTGCGGCGGGGTGTAGCGGCACGGCCCGTCGGCCAGCGCCAGGAAGACGGCGTCGGCGGCGGCGTCCTGCTGGGCATCGGTGCCGCAGCGCACCGAACCGCCCTTGGTCGAGGCCGGCGACCAGGCCGAGATGCGCACCTCCGACAGGTCACCGGGTCCGCCGGCGTTGTTGGGATCGTCGTCGTTGGCCAGCACGTCGATCTCGATGGCGTGGTTGCCGTTGCTGGCGTCGTCGGCGAGGACCAAGGCGTACCGGGCGTCGGTGCGCACGTTGTCCAGGCCGCTGACCGGCGCGGCGAGCTGCACCACCGTCCACTTCAGGTCGACCGGGATCGTGCACTGGAACTGGCCCGCGGGAGGCGTCGGGTCGTGGCCGTTGACGGCCAGGCCGGCCAGCGTGACCACGCCGGCCGCCGTGGCCCGCACCGTGGCCTGGTAGGTGGCGTTGACCCCGTCGGACTTCTGCACCGTCGGGCCGGAGTTGGCGTCGAACGACCAGCTCGACACCCCACCGAAGCCCGCCGGACCCACCTCCTTCGGACCGAAGTTGAAGTTGAGGCGGTCGTAGCCGGCCGACTGCGAGACCTTGGCCACCGGGCCCTGGAAGGCCATGCCCAGGTTGATCGGGTCGGGCCCGTCGTTGCCGATCGGGGTCGACCCGGGCTTGCTCACGACCTTGAAGGTCACGATCCACTCGTCGCCCGGGTGGACGATCGAGCCCGCCGGGCGGGACGTGGTGAGGTGCCACTTGCTCGACCAGCCGATCCCGCCCTTGCCGTCGACGTTGACCGAGCCGCAGTCCGGCATCGCGCCGGCGAAGTCCGTGCCCTCCAGCGCACCGGCCTGCTCGCGGGCCACCAGCGGCAGCGTCGAGAGGACCACGGCCGCGACGGCGACCAGGAGGCGGACGCGCCTCAACCCCTTGGTGAAGATCATCGAGAACTGCTCCCTGCTCCGGACCGGTCGAACCGGCCCACCTGTGGAGCCAGGGTTGCGAAGCGCGCGTGCGACCTAACACGGGCTGGCCGGACGGCCAGCCCGTGTTCAGCTCGAGGAGGGCGGCGCGGGGCGCCAGCAGGCGGCCAGCAGCGCCGCCGCGCCACCACCGCCCGCGAGCACGGCCACGAGCAGGCCCGTGGCACCGCGGAGGTCGTCGCGGATGTCGAGGGCCTCGTCGAGGGACCACTCGCCCGGGCCGACCACGGCCAGGGCCAGGCCGGCGAAGGTCAGGGTCATCACGTACTCCCACCCCTCGCCGGGGCGGAAGATGAAGAACCCGTTGCCCCGGTGGTTGGTGATCCAGGCGACCAGCATCACGCCCACCACCGCAGCGCCGCCGAGCGGCGTGAGCAGGCCCAGGACCAGCGCCACGCCGCCGGCGACCTCGGCCAGGCTGGCCAGCCAGGCGTGCACGATCCCCGGGCGCATCCCGAGGCTGGCGAACCACCGGGCCGTGCCCTCGATCTTCCCGCCGCCGAAGATGTGGTTGAGCCCGTGGGCCAGCATGACCGCGCCCACCGCGCCCCGGAAGACCAGGAGCGCGAGGTCGATCGCGTCGCCGTCGCTCACCGTCGGTCCCCCCGCTCCCCCGCCTGCTCGCCCCGGTGCTGCACGATCGCGGACCCTACCGCCCGGCCCCGGGCCCGGCCGGGACCCCTGGCAGAGGCGCCACGGCGGGCCCGACGGGACGCCCGGGACCCCGCCGAGGTCGCCGGGCGGGCTCGTACGCTGCGGGCATGGCTCCCCGGCGAACCGCGCTCGTCCTCGGCATCCTCGCCGCGGCCACCGCGGGTGCGCTCGCGCTGAAGCGGGAGCAGGATCGACGCCGGGCCCGGTTGACCCGGGCGCCGGGGCCCGGCCCGGCTGGGTCGGGTCCCCGACCCAGCGGAGCGGGCGCAGCCGGCCCCGGCGGCGGACCGGGGGCGGCAGGCACCGACCCGGCCTCGGGCGGCACCCAGACCGGCGGAGCCGGGACGGCCGGCGGGTCGGCGCGACCGGTCGGGTCGACCTCGCGGTCGAGCCGCACGGCGCAGGTCGCCGCGCTCGGCGCCCGGTCGGGTGCGTCGTGGGCCCTGCACCGGGCCCGCCGGGCCGTCGCCCCGGCGGACCGCCGGCCCGAGCTCGACGCCCGCTTCGAGCTGCGCACCGCCGAGCAGGTCGTGGCCCGGCTCGGCCAGATGAAGGGCGCGCTGATGAAGCTCGGCCAGCTGGCCAGCTACCTCGACCAGGGCCTGCCCGACAACGTCCGCCAGGCGCTGGCCGAGCTGCAGAGCGACGCCCCGCCCATGAGCGCCGAGCTGGCCGCGTCGGTCGTGGCCGCCGACCTCGGGGCGCCGCCCGCCGAGCTGTTCGCCGAGTGGGACCCCCGCCCGCTCGCCGCGGCGTCGATCGGCCAGGTGCACCGGGCCCGGACCCGCGACGGGCGGGCGGTGGCGGTCAAGGTCCAGTACCCGGGGGTGGCCGAGGCCATCCGGGCCGACCTGGACAACGCCGACCTGATGTTCGGGGCGCTCGGCCTGCTCTTCCCGGGCCTGGAGCCCGGGCCGCTGGTCGACGAGCTGACCGCGCGCATCACCGAGGAGCTCGACTACGAGCTCGAGGCCCGCAACCAGCAGCTGTTCGTCGACGCCTACCGGGGCCATCCCACCGTGCAGGTGCCCGAGGTCCTCCACGACTTGTCGGGCCCCCGCGTCCTGACCACCGAGCTGGCCGAGGGCGTGCCCTTCTCGGTGGTCGAGACCTGGAGCCAGGCCGAGCGCGACCTCGCCGCCGAGACGATCTTCCGGTTCGTGTTCCGCAGCCTCTACCGGGTCCACGCCTTCAACGGCGACCCCCACCCCGGCAACTACCTGTTCCGCCCGGGCGGCGAGGTGACCTTCGTGGACTTCGGGCTGGTCAAGCGGTTCTCCCCGCCCGAGATCGACCGGCTGGGCCGGATGATCCGGGCCATGGTGCTCGACCGCGACATCCCCGAGTTCCGGCGCATCGTCGAGGAGGCCGGCCTCCTGCGCCCCGGCGCCCCGTTCTCCGACGCCCAGGTCGAGGACTACTTCCGCCACTTCTACGAGTTCGTCCTGGCCGACGAGGTCGTCACCTTCGACGCCGAGTACGCGTCGGAGACCGTGCGGCGGTTCTTCGACGCCAGCGGGCCCCACGGTCCCATCCTCAAGGCGGCCAACGTCCCGCCCGGCTTCGTCATCATCCAGCGCATCAACCTCGGCCTCTACGCCGTGCTGGGCCAGCTCCGGGCCACGGCCAACTGGCGCCGCATCGCCGAGGAGATCTGGCCCTTCGTCGAGGGCCCCCCGTCCACGCCGCTGGGCGAGCTCGAAGCCGAGTGGGCCGCGGGCCGGGAGGTTCCGGCACCGTGAGCGAGCTGGCCGTGGTCGCCGTGGGCCTGGACGGCGACGACACGCTCTGGCACAGCGAGACCCACTTCCACGCGGCCCAGGACCGCTACCGGGCGCTGGTGGGACGCTGGTCCGACCTCGACCGGGCCGACCTGGACCGCCGGCTCCTGGAGGTCGAGCGGGCCAACCTGGAGATCTTCGGCTACGGCGTGAAGGCCTTCACCTTGTCGCTGGTCGAGACCGCGGTGGAGGTCAGCGGGGGGCGCATCCCGGGGTCGGCGATCCGTGAGGTCCTCGACCTGGGCAAGGAGCTGCTCCGTCACCCCGTCGAGCTGCTCGACGGCGCCGAGGCAGCCGTCGACGCCCTGGCCGGGCGGGTCCGGCTCGTGGTGGTGACCAAGGGCGACCTGCTCCACCAGGAGGCCAAGGTGGCCCGGTCGGGCCTGGCCGACCGCTTCGACGCGGTCGAGGTCGTGGCCGAGAAGGACGACGCCACCTACCGGCGGGTCCTGGCCCGCCAGGGGGTCGACCCCTCGGGGTTCGTCATGGTCGGCAACTCGGTGGCCAGCGACGTCCTGCCCGTGCTGTCGGCCGGCGGCCGGGCCGTGCACGTGCCGTACCACCTGCGGTGGGAGCTCGACCACGCCGAGGCGGATGCCGCCGAGCACGGGTTCGGCGTGCTGGAATCGCTGCACGAGCTGCCGGCCCACCTGGAGGCGATGCGATGACGAGGGCGCGACGACCACGACCGGCGGGAGCCGTGTGGCCGAGCTGACCCTGGCCTCGTTCAACCTGCACTTCGGCACCGGGAGCCGCACCCGCCGCTTCCCCCGCTTCGACGTCGTGGCCGCGTGCAAGGTGCTCGACGCCGACGTGCTGGTCCTGCAGGAGGCGTGGGTGCCCGACGGCGGGGAGAGCCAGCTCGACGAGATCGCCGCCGGGCTGGGCATGGAGGTCGCCGCCGACGTGGCCCTGGCCCGGGCCACCGTGCACCCCCACCCGAAGGTGACCGGCCGGGGCGGCACCAGCGGCTTCGGGACCTGGAACCTGGCCGTGCTGAGCCGGCTGCCGGTCCTGGGGGCGCGCACCGTCGCCCTCCCCCACCTGCGGACGGACCCGACCGACCGGGCCGTCCACGTGGTCGAGGTCCGGGCCGGCACGGAGGCCTTCACCGTGGCCGGGACCCACCTGCCCCACCTCGAGGCCGGCGCCCTGCTCCGACGGCGGGCCCTGCGCGACGCCCTGCCCGCACGGGGCCCCGCCGCCCTGGCCGGCGACATGAACATGTGGCGCTGGTGCATCCGCTGGATGGCCCCGTCCGGCTGGCGCGGCGCGGTGCGGGGCGGCACGTTCCCCGCCGGGCGCCCGCTCAGCCAGATCGACCACCTGGTGGTCACCCCCGACGTGGGCGTGGTCAGCGCGGAGGTCCTGCCCGACCTGGGCTCGGACCACCGGGCCATCCGGGCCCGCCTGCGCTTCTGACCGGCGGGCCGCTGCTCAGATCCTCACGGTCGGTCGTCGGGCAGCGCGACCTGGACCGCGACCCGCTCGGCCACCACGGGCCGGATCGCCTCGGCCACCGCGGCCCGGTGCTCGGGGTGGTCGAGGTAGGCGGCCCAGTCGTCGGCGTCGGCCACGTCGGCCACCACCGCGTAGTCGCCGTTGCCCTCGACCAGGCCCAGGTCGGGACCGAAGGCGTAGCGGCGCAGCTGGGGGATCAGTGCCGGGAGCCGGCCCAGCCGCTCGCCGATGGCGGCCGAGGCCGCGGCGGCGTCGACGCCCTCGGCGAAGCGGAACACCACCACGTGGCGGATCACTGCAGGCCCCGGTAGGCGCCGCCGTCGACGGGAAGGGCCACGCCGGTGACGAACTTGGCCCGCTCCGAGGCCAGGAAGGCCACCGTGGCGCCGAAGTCGTCGGGCTCTCCCACCGTCCCGGTCGGCTGCAGGGCCGCGGCGGCGGACAGGTCGCCCCCGTAGAGCAGGCCCATCCGGTCGGTGGCGTGGGTGCCGGGCTGGACCGAGTTGACCGTCACGCCGTGCGGCGCGACCTCCAGGGCCAGGGTCTTGAGGAACCCCGTCACACCGGCACGGGCCGTGTTGGACAGGATGAGCTGGGGCAGCGGCTGGCGGACCGACACCGAGGTGATGGCCACGACCCTCCCCCAGCCCCGCTCGACCATGGCCGGCACCGCCGCCTTGCACATGGCCACGGTGGACAGCAGGTTGAGCTCGACCGCGGGCAGGTAGGCCTCGACCGGCGTGGTGGCGAAGGTCCCCGGCGGGGGTCCCCCCGCGTTGGGGACGAGGATGTCGAGCCCGCCGAGCGCCTCGGTGGCCTCGGCCACGAACCCCTCGGCACCGGCCACGGTGGACACGTCGGCCACCACCGGCACCACGTCGGCCCCCTCGGCGGCCAGCGTCGCCGCGGCCGCCTCGATGCGGTCCCGGTCCCGGCCGCAGATCGCCACCCGCACGCCCTCGACCGCCAGCGCCCGGGCCGAGGCCAGGCCCAGCCCGGCCGACGCGCCCGCCACGGCGGCACGCCGCCCCCCGATCCCGAAGTCCATGGCGCCCGACGCTAACCGCGGGCACCACCCCGGCCGGACCCTCCCCGGCCACCGCCGCTCGGGTGGACCGGCCGGACCCGGACCTGGCCCGCAGCCGCCCGGGGCAGGCCGACCACGGTCCCGCCCACCTCGACCAGGTCGGTGCCGTCGGGCTCGTGGCCGACCAGGCGCAGCCGGGCGCCGGGCACGACCCCCGCGGCCTGGAGGGCGCCGTGGTGCGAGCCGGCCGGGGCCGGGAGGTCGTCCACCGCGTCGACCACCGCGGTGGTGCCCGGTGCCAGGCCGGACAGCCGGGAGGCGCCGGACCACGGCCGGTCGGCCTCGACCGGGTTGCCGTGGGGGCACCGGGCCGGACGACCGAGCCGAGCGAAGGCGGCGTCGACCGCCTCGTCGGACAGGGACGCGGTCCAGGCCGACAGCTCGTCGGCGGCCTCGGACCACGACAGGCCGAGGACGTCGACCAGCAGGCACTCCACCACGCGGGCCCGCCGGAGCGCGGCCGCGGCGCTGCGGCGACCCGGCGCGGTGAGCTCCCGGTACCGGCCCGACCCCTGGAGGTCGCCCCGGGCCTGCAGGACGGCGAGCCGGTGGTGGGCGACGGCAGACGGCACGCCGGCCCGCAGCGCCACCCGGGCCGCGGTCGCCGGCCCGGCCCCCTCCGCCCCGGTCCCCCACGCCGCGACCAGCAGGTCGGCGTCCGGGGCCGCCGGCGCAACTCGTCGCAGGTCGTCCTCAATGCTCATGGAAGGTGCGCCTCACATGTCGGTACCCTCACCTACGTGCGGGACGAGCGAGCGGATTGGTCGGGGCCCGACGCCGCGCTCATGTCGGCCCTCGCCGGTGGCGACGCCTCGGCCGCCGGGCCCTTCGCCCGGCGGTTCGGTCCCCTGGCCTACGGGATCGCCCTGCGCGTCACCGGCGACCGCCACACGGCGGAGGACGTGGCCCAGGCCGCCCTGGAGCGGGCCTGGCACCGGGCCGGCACCTACGACCCCGGACGGGGCTCGGTCGCGGCCTGGTTCGGCCGCATCACCCGGAACATGGCCATCGACGCCCGGCGACGGACCCGGGACCACCTGACCGATCCGGTGGAGCTGGCCGCGGTGTCCCTGGCGGCCCGCGGCTCGGGGCCCGACGAGCTGGCCGCCCTGGGCAGCGAGCGGGACCGGGTCCGCGTCGCCCTCGCCGCGCTGCCCGACGAGCAGCGCCGCGCCGTGCTGCTCGCGGCCTGGTACGGCCACACGGCGCGCGAGGTCGCGGCCCTGGAGGCCGTCCCCCTGGGGACGGCCAAGACGCGGATCCGCACCGGGCTGCACCGGCTGCGGGCCGCGCTGGCCGAGGCGGACCCCGACGCCCCGGCCGCGGCCCCGGGGGGCGTGGCCTGATGCGCGCCGCGTGCGGGCCGATGCGGGACCTGCTGGCCGAGCGGGCGCTGGGCATCCTCGACGACGGGGACGCCGCCGCGCTCGACCACCACCTCGCCCGCTGCCCGGCGTGCCGGGACGAGCTGCGGGACCTCGAGTCCACCGTGGACGCCGTCACGTTGGCCGGACCGCTCGACGCCCGGCCGGCCGGCTCCCCCAGCCCGGTCCGGGCCGTCCCGGACGGCCCGGCCGCGGCACCGGACGGACCCGGCGACGGGGGCGACGGCGGCGCGACGGGCCCGTCGCCCGTCACCGGTCCTCGCCGCCGGGCGCTGGCCCTGGTCGCCGCGGCGGCGCTGGTCGCCGGGGTGGCCGCCGGTGCGCTGGTCGCGGTGCCCCTGCTCACCGGCCGGGACGACGACGAGGTCCCCTCCCGGGCCGCCCCGCTGCGCAACGGGGAGGGCGAGCCCCGCGGCGAGGTGGTCATCTACGGGCGACCGCCGATGATGGCCCTGCACCTGACCCGCTACCGGCCCGGCGTGCCCTACACCTGCGAGCTGGTCCTCGACGACGGGACCGTGGTCCCCCTCGGCGAGTGGGCCACCGAGGACGGCGCCTGGTCCGGCCCGCTCGACCTCGACGTGGGCGTGGAGCGCGTCGACCGGGTCCGGGTCCGCTCGCTGGAGGGCCGCCTGCTGGCCGAC
>JBFWTJ010000165.1:0-8703 GCA_050247895.1 Acidimicrobiia bacterium | reverse complement strand
TTCCTCTACGTGCTGGTGGAGGAGCCGCCCGAGGAGCGCCGCGCCGCGGTGGAGGAGGCGGCCCGGCGCTGTCCCAAGCAGGCCATCACGGTCGAGGGCTGACGCCCCATCGTGGCCCTGGACCGCATCGTCGTCGTCGGCGCGTCGCTGGCCGGGTTCCGGGCCGCCGAGGAGCTGCGGGCCCAGGGCCACGCCGGGGCGCTGACCGTGGTGGGCGGCGAGGTCCACGCGCCCTACGACCGGCCGCCCCTGTCCAAGCAGGTCCTGGCCGGGACCTGGGATGCCGAGCGCACCCGGCTCGAACGGCCCGACCAGCTGCTCGACGTCGAGTGGCGCCTGGGCACCGAGGCCTCCGGGCTCGACCTCGGAGGTCGTGCCGTGGTGCTGGGCGGCGGCGAGCGGGTCCCCTTCGACGGGCTCGTCGTGGCCACCGGGGCCCGGCCCCGCCAGCTCCCCGGGGTCGAGCACCTGGCCGGGATCCACACCCTGCGGACCCTCGACGACTGCCGGGACGTCGCGGCGGCGGTCGCCGGCGGGGCGCGGCGGGTGGTCGTGGTCGGGGCCGGCTTCATCGGGGCCGAGGTCGCCGCCACCTGCCGGACCCTGGGCCTCGAGGTGACCCTGGTCGAGGCGCTGGCCGTGCCCCTCGAGCGGGTGCTCGGCGCCCGGCTGGGCGGGTTCGTGGCCGACCTCCACCGGGGCCACGGCGTCGACGTGCGCCTCGGCGTCGGGGTGGTCGCGGTCGAGGGCGGCGAGCGGGTCGAGCGGGTCCGGCTGACCGACGGCACGGTCCTCGACGCCGACCTGTGCGTGGTCGGCATCGGCGTGGTCCCCAACACGGAGTGGTTGGATGGATCGGGCCTGGAGCTGGCCGACGGGGTGGTGTGCGACGCCACCTGCCGGGCCGCGCCCGGGGTCGTCGCAGCGGGTGACGTGGCCCGCTGGCCCAACCGGCGCTTCGGCGAGGTCATGCGGGTCGAGCACTGGGACAACGCCGCGGAGATGGGCGCGCACGCCGCCCGCACGTTGCTGGCCGGCGAAGGGGGAGGGGAGCCCTACGAGCCCATCCCGTGGTTCTGGTCCGACCAGTACGACCGCAAGATCCAGCTCGCCGGCCGGGCCGCGCCGGGCGACGAGGTGGAGGTCGTCGAGGGTTCGCTCGAGGAGCAGCGCTTCACCGCCCTGTTCGGCCGGGGCGACCGGCTCGTCGGCGTCCTCGGCGTGAACATGCCGGCCCGGGTGGTGCGCTGGCGGGCCCGGATCGCCGAGGGCACGAGCTGGTCCGCCGCGCTGGCCGAGGCCGCCGCGCCGTGAGGGCACACCGCGACCGGTCCGCCCCGGTGGCGCGGGGCGCCGTCCCGTCGGGCGGGGACCGGTCAGGGGCGCCGTCCCAGGGGGGAGCCGTGGACCCGGCGTGACCGGTGCCGCGTTCCTCCTCCTGGCCCTGGCCCAGGTCGCCGCGCTGGCCGACTGGATCGCCGTCCAGCGGAGGTCCAAGCCGCTGGAGTACCTGTGCAAGCCCCTGGTCGTGGTGCTGCTGGTCGGCGCCGCGCTGGCCCTCGACCCCGCCGACGCCACCGCCCGCGGCTGGTTCGTCGCGGCCCTGGCCCTGTGCCTGGTCGGCGACGTGTGCCTGATGTTGCCCCGCGACCTGTTCGTGGCCGGGTTGGTGGCGTTCCTGGCCGGCCACCTGGCCTACGTGGTCGGCTTCCACGCCCAGGGGATCGACGCGGCCCGCTTCGCCGTGGGCGTGGCCCTCGTGGTGGCGGTCGGCCTGGTCGTCGGGCGGCGCATCCTGCGGGGCGCGCGGGCCGGGCCCGACCCGGCGCTGGCCGGACCGGTGGTCGCCTACCTGTGCGTGATCTCCGCCATGGTGGCCAGCGCGGTCGGCGCCGGGGGGATCCTCGCCGTGGCCGGCGCGCTCCTCTTCTACGCCAGCGACGGGTTGATCGCCGAGGACCGCTTCGTGGGCCCGGTCCGCCACGGGCCCCTGCTGGTCATCGTCACCTACCACCTGGCCCAGATGGCCCTGGTCACCTCGCTGGTCTGAGCCGGCCGGCCCTCACGCCAGGCGGGTGGCCTCCCGTTCGGCGAGGGCGACGGTGACCCGCATGCGTTCGCGGTGCTGGGCCACGACCTTGGCCGCCTGGGGCACCGGGTGCTCGTCGAGGAACGCCTCGATCCGGGCGGCCAGGCCGGCGTCGGCCACGGCCCGGATGCCGTTGAGCAGCCACACGATGCTGTTGGCCGGGAAGCGCTGGTTCATCTCCTCCCAGCGCTGCGAGATCAGCGCCCACGCCGCCGCGCCGTTGCGCCGGTTGGCCACGCAGGCACCGACGAGGAACGGCGCGTTCTGGGTGCGGACCTCGTCGCTCACGGCCAGGGCCAGGACCCGGTCGAACTGGGCCGGGTCGTCCACGTCGGCCAGCGAGTACAGGTAGCGCTGCTCCTCCTGGGGCGTGGACGCGCCCCGGAAGCCCGCCAGCAGCTCGTCGAGGTCGGCGGGCCCGGCCGTCGCGGCCACCACCCGCACCGCGGCGGCGCCCAGGGTGGCGTCGACGGCGGCGCCGGCCCGCAGGTCGGCGAAGATCCGCCGGGCCCAGGCCCGTGCCTCGGGGTCGTCGCCCACGATGGCCAGCGCGCCGAGCAGCACGCCGCGCAGCTCGCGGCGCCGGTCGTCGTCGTTGGCCACGGGCTGCCAGCCCAGCCGGTCGAGCGGAGGGCGCAGGATCCCGCGCAGCCGTGCCGACAGGGCCGGCCGGCCGGCGTCGGCCACGACCCGGTGCAGGCTCGACAGGGCACCGACCAGGCGGGACCAGACGGCCAGGTCCTCCTCGTCGGCCATGCCCTCGGCCAGCTCGACCACGGCCCGGGCCGGCGTCGTCCCGGCCAGCACCGACGCCCAGGTGTCGTCGACCAGGCCGTAGCGCTCCAGGGCGCTCAGCTCCTGCTGGGCCCGCTCGACCAGGGCCCGGCGCAGCTCGTCGCCGTAGCGGACCCGGTAGAACCCGTTGCCCTCGACGTTGCCGACGACCCATGCCGGCTCGGCGGGCAGGTCGAGCTCGGCGGTGGCCTCGTCGAGCAGGGTCGTGGTCGTGGCCGGCGGGCCCTCGCCGCCGACGCGCAGCACCAGCGGGATGGCCCACTCGGCGCCCGAGGCCTCGCCGTCGAGGTACGTGAAGGCCCGCTGGGCCAGGGCGAGGCCACCGGCCCGGCGCTCGACGGTCACCTCGGGGAACCCGCCCTGGAAGATCCAGGAGTCCATGATCCGCCGGACCGGCTCGCCGGTGGCGGCCTCGATGGCGTCCCACAGGTCGGTGGTCTCGGTGTTGCCGTAGCGGTGGGTGTCCATGTAGCGGCGGATGCCGGCCCGGAACGGCTCCTCGCCCAGGTACTGCTCGAGCATCCGCACCACGGCGGCGCCCTTCTCGTAGGTCAGCACGTCGAACATGCCCTCGGCGTCGCGGGGCGAGACCACCGGGTACTCGACGGGCCGGGTCGAGTGCAGGGCGTCGGTGTCGAACGCGGTGCTGCGGGACAGGCCGAAGCCGACCCAGCGCTCCCACTCGGGTCGGAAGGCGTCGGTGACCTTGAGCTCCATGAAGGTGGCGAAGGCCTCGTTGAGCCAGATCCCGTTCCACCACTTCATGGTGACGAGGTCGCCGAACCACATGTGGGCCAGCTCGTGGGCGATGACGTCGACGACCCGCTGGAGCTCGGACTGGGTGGCCTTGTCCGGGTCGACCAGCAGCAGGGTCTCGCGGAACGTGACGCAGCCCAGGTTCTCCATGGCCCCGAAGGCGAAGTCGGGGATGGCCACCAGGTCGAGCGTGTCGCCCGGGTAGGCGATGTCGAAGTAGTCGGCCAGGTACCGCAGCGAGAACGCGGCGACCTCCAGGGCGAAGGGCGTGAGGTGGGACTTGCCCGGCGGGCACAGGATCCGCAGCGGGGTGCCGTCGACGTCGACCGGCCCGGCGACCTCCAGCGGGCCGACCACGAAGGCCACCAGGTAGGTCGACATGGGCATGGTGTCGGCGAAGCGGACCCGTCGCCGTCCCTCGCCGACGGGCTCGTCGGCGGCCACGCCGGCGTTGGAGACCACGGTCAGGTCGCCCTCGACGACCAGGCTGACGGCGAAGACCGCCTTGGCCTCGGGCTCGTCCCAGCACGGGAAGGCCCGCCGGGCGTCGGTGGCCTCGAACTGGGTGGTGGCGATGGTCCGCTCGACGCCGTCGGGGTCGGTGAAGGTCGAGCGGTAGAAGCCCCGGAGCTTGTCGTTGAGCACGCCCCGGAAGCGCAGGCCGACCACGACCGGCCCCGGTTCGAGGACCTCGGCCACCGTCAGGGTGGCCCGCTCGGTCTCGGCGTCGAGGGCCACCGCGGCCTCGTGGCGGACCGGACCGACCTGGACCCAGGCCTCGTCGACCTCCAGCTCCACCGCGTTGAGCACAACCTCCCGGGTGGGCTCGACGACGTCGGCCTCGACGGCGACCTGCCCGGCGAAGGTCGCCGCGGCCAGGTCGGGGGCCAGCTCCAGCTCGTAGCGCCGGGGCACGACGCTGGTGGGCAGGCGGTACGGGTTGGGTTCGGCCACGGCGGGAGGTTATCCACGCGCCCCGGGGGCGGGCCCCGGTGGGCGCCACGCCGGTAGGCTCGCCCGCCGTGAGCAGCGCCCCCTCCATCGACGTCGTCGGCATCGGCAACGCCCTGGTCGACGTCCTCAGCCACGAGAGCGAGGAGTTCGTGGTCGAGCAGGGCCTCGTGAAGGGGGCCATGACCCTCATCGAGGCCGACCGCTCCGAAGAGCTCTACGCGGCCATGGGCCGGGGCATCGAGGTGTCCGGCGGGTCGGCGGCCAACACGGTGGGCGGCGTGGCCAGCTTCGGCGGCTCGGCGGCCTACCTGGGCAAGGTGCGCGACGACCAGCTCGGCGCCGTGTTCGCCCACGACCTGCGGGCGACCGGGGTCACGTTCCGCTGCCCGCCCGCCACCGAGGGCCCGCCGACCGGCCGGTCGCTGATCATCGTCACGCCCGACGCCCAGCGGACCATGAACACCTGCCTGGGCGCGTCGGAGTGGTTCGGCCCCTCCGACGTCGACGCCGAGATCATCGCCGACTCGCAGGTCACCTACCTGGAGGGCTACCTCTTCGACCGGCCCGAGGCCCGGGAGGCCTACTGGAAGGCCAGCCGGATCGCCCACGACAGCGGTCGCCAGGTGGCCCTCACCCTGTCGGACACCTTCTGCGTCGAGCGCCACCGGGAGCTCTGGCTCGACCTGGTCGCCGACCAGGTCGACGTGCTGTTCGCCAACATCGGCGAGGCCCTGGCCCTCTACGAGGTCGACGACCTGGCCGCCGCGGTCGAGCGGGTCCGGGCCGACGTGGAGATCGGCATCGTGACCCGGGGCCCGGAGGGGTCCGTCGTGGTGCGGGGCGACGAGACGATCGAGGTGCCGGCCCACCCGGTCCCCCAGGTGGTCGACACGACCGGGGCCGGCGACCTCTACGCGGCCGGCTTCCTCTACGGGTTGACCCACGGGCGCGACCTGGCCGAGTGCGGCCGGCTCGGGTCGGTGGCGGCGGCCGCGGTGCTGGGCCACACCGGTGCCCGGCCGGGCATGTCGCTGGCCCAGCTCCTGTGAGCGGCCCGGCACCGGGCGAACCTTCCTCGTCGGTGCCGGTCGCCCCCGTCGTGGCCGCCGTCCCGGTCCTGCCGCCCGCTCGGACCGTGCTGCCGGACGCAGGGGCGTCGTGAGCGGGGCCGAGCCGTTCGCGGTGGCCGCCGAGGCGGCCCGGGTCGTCGCCGGGCGCGCCGGTGTCGAGCGCCACGACGTGGCCGTGGTGCTGGGTTCGGGCTGGGCGCCGGCCGCGGACCGGTTGGGCACCACGGTGGCCGAGGTGCCCTTCGCCGAGCTGCCCGGGTTCCCCGACGCCGGGGTGGTCGGCCATCCGGGTGCGGTCCGCTCGCTGCAGACGCCGGGCGGGGCCGCGGTCCTGGCCTTCGCCGGTCGGGTCCACGCCTACGAGGGCCACGACCTGGCCCCGGTGGTCCACGGCGTGCGGACGGCGGCCGCGGCCGGGTGCCGCGCCCTGGTGGTGACCAACGCGGCGGGCGGGCTGCGCGAGGGCATGGCGGTGGGCGACGCCGTGCTGATCGCCGACCACCTGAACCTGACCGGACGGTCGCCGCTGACCGGGCCGGCAGCGCCCGAGGCCCTGGGCCTGCCCCGCTTCGTCGACCTGACCGACGCCTACTCCCCCCGGTTGCGGGGCCTGGCCCACGAGGTCGAGCCGGGCTTGGCCGAGGGCGTGTACGCCGGGCTGCCCGGACCGCACTACGAGACGCCGGCCGAGATCCGGATGCTGCGCCTGCTGGGGGCCGACCTGGTCGGCATGTCGACGGTCCACGAGGTGATCGCGGCCCGGCACGTGGGCCTCGAGGTGCTGGGCATCTCCCTGGTGACGAACCTCGCCGCCGGGCTGGGTGGCGCCGCCCTGGACCACGCGGAGGTCCTCGACGCGGGTCGGGCCGCGGCCGAGCGGATGGGCGACCTGGTCGCCGCGGTCGTGGCCCGCCTCTGACCGCCGTGGCCGTGGACCTGGTCGCGGTGGCGCGGGCCTGGCGGGACGACGACCCGGACCCGGTGACCCGGGCCGAGGTCGACGCGCTGGTGGCGGCGGGCGACCTGGCCGGGCTGCAGGACCGGTTCGGGGAGCGGCTCCGGTTCGGCACGGCCGGCCTGCGGGGTGCCCTGGGCGCCGGGCCGAACCGCATGAACCGGGCGGTGGTGCGCCGGACCACGGCCGGTTTGGCCGCCTGGCTGCGGGCCCGGGGTGCCGTGGGTCCGGTGGTGGTGGGCCGCGACGGAAGGCACGGCAGCGCGGAGATGGCGGCCGACACCGCCGCGGTGCTGGCCGGCGCCGGGTTGCAGGTCCAGGTGTTCGAGCGGCCGGTGCCCACGCCGGTGCTCGCCTTCGCCGTGCGGCACCTGGGCGCGGCGGCCGGGGTGGTGATCACGGCGAGCCACAACCCGCCGTCGGACAACGGCTACAAGCTGTACCTGGCCGACGGGGCCCAGATCGTGGCCCCGGTCGACGGTGAGGTGGCCGCCGCCATCGACGCCGTGGGCCCGGTGGCCGACATCCCGCTCTCGGGCGACGGCGTCGCCGCGTCGGGCGACGAGGTGCCCGACGCTTACCTGGCCGGTGTGGTGGGCCTGCTGCGACCCGGCGGGCCCCGGGACGTCCGGCTGGTCCACACCGCGCTGCACGGGGTGGGCACGGCGACGGTGCAGGCCGCGTTCGACCGGGCCGGGTTCCCGGCACCGGTGGTGGTGCCGGCCCAGGCCGAGCCGGACCCGGACTTCCCCACGGTGGCGTTCCCCAACCCCGAGGAGCCGGGCGCGCTGGACCTGGCCCTCGCCCTGGCCCGGGCGGAAGGGGCCGACGCGGTGCTGGCCAACGATCCCGATGCCGACCGGCTGGCGGTCGCGGTGCCCGATCCGTCGGCGGTCGGGGGTTGGCGCCAGCTGACCGGCGACGAGGTCGGCGCCCTGCTGGCCGACCACCTGTTGCGCCGCCGGGCCGCGGCCGGACCGGACGGGTCCACTCCGGGCGACACGCTGGTCACCACGGTGGTGTCGTCCCGGTTGCTGGCCGCCCAGGCGGCGGCGGCCGGGGTCCGGTACGCCGAGTCGCTCACCGGGTTCAAGTGGGTGGTGCGGGCCCCGGGGGAGGGGCACTCGCTCCTGTTCGGCTACGAGGAGGCGTTGGGCTACTGCGTCGGTGGCCTGGTGCGGGACAAGGACGGCATCGGCGCCGCGCTGGTGGCGGCCGAGCTCCTGGCCGAGCTGAAGGCGGCGGGTTCGTCGGTGCCCGAACGGCTCGACGAGCTGGCCGTGCGCTTCGGCTTGCACGTGACCGGGCAGCGCTCGGTCCGCGTCGAAGGTGCGGACTGGCTGGCCCGCGTCGAGCAGGTGATGGCGGGCCTGCGGGCCGCGCCCCCCGCCGAGTTGGCCGGCCGTACCGTGCGCGCCTTCGTGGACCTCTCGGCCGGCGGTGCGCTGCCCCCGGCCGACGTCGTGGTCCTGGAGCTGGCCGGCGGCCGGGTGGTGGTCCGCCCCAGCGGGACCGAGCCCAAGCTGAAGGCCTACGCCGAGGTCGTCGTCCCCGTGCCCCGCGCCGCGGAGCTGCCCGCCGCCCGTGCCCACGCAGCCGTCGAGCTCGACCACCTCCTCACCGCCACCCGCGCCCTGCTCGGCCTGTGAGGTGGCCGACGACCTGAGCGACGTTCGTCACCGACATCTCCTCGCGATCACCGACCGGAAGCAAGCGAACATCTGCACAGGCGGAGAGGGCGCGGAGCACGCGCCGACCGGCGCTCCGGGGGCGGGGTGCGGGGGAGGATCGGTCCAGGGGGGCGACCGATCCTCCCCCGCCTTCCCGGGTCGGGCCCTCGCCCGGGCGACCCGTCCGACGATCGTGCGCGAGGGCCGGCCGGGCCACAACCGGCAGCTATTGCTGTGAAGGTGTGACGTCCACGACACGCGGGCGCGGCGAGGCCGACCGGGCGGCCCGGCGGTGCGGGGGCAGGCCGGCGTGGGGGCGGAGGGCTGGCGGCGCCGGGGACGGGGTCGCAGGGCCTCGATGAGGGTGACCAGCGCGTGGACGTCGGCCGCCCAGCCGGTGGCACCGGCGACCGA
>JBFWTJ010000164.1:0-8719 GCA_050247895.1 Acidimicrobiia bacterium | reverse complement strand
CAGTGCTCGGCCCGGGGCGACAGGGCCGGCGGGCCCACCACCCGGGTCGGGTCGTGGGGCACCACGTGGGGCCCGACGATCGCCACCAGGGCGATGGCCACGACCGGGACCAGCAGCAGCCCGCGACGCGCCGCGCCCGCGGCCCGCGGGGCGGTGCGGACCCGCTCCAGCGCGACCGGGCTCGGCGCGAGGTCGACGGTGCTCACTTCGCCACCTCCGTGCGCACGCCCGGACGCCGCCGGGGGTCCAGGAACATGTTGACCAGGTCGACGAGCATGAAGACCAGGAGGGCCATGGCCGCGGCGACCAGCAGGAAGCCCTGGAGGGCGACGATGTCCTTCGAGGTCACCGCCTCCACCGCGTACCGGCCCAGGGCGCCCAGGCCGAACAGCGACTCGAGGACGACGGCGCCGCCGATGAGGTAGCCGAACATCGTCCCCGACATGGTCACCATCGCGGGCAGGGCCCGGCGGTAGACGCTGAGCACGACCGTGCGGCGGTTGGCCCCCGACGCCACCCGGAACCGGGTCTGCGGCGCGTCGACCGCCTCCTCCAGGCCCGAGACGAGCAGCTTCATCAGGACGTCGGCCTGGGCGATGACCAGCGCGCCGACCGGCAGCACGAGGTGGGCGGCCATGTCCCGGGTCACGTCGAACTTCCCCCGCAGGACCGAGTCGAGGAGCGGGAAGCCCGTGAGCCGGTCCGGCATGGACAGGCTGGAGTCGATGCGCCCGATGGGGGCCGGGGCCCATCGCAACCGGGCGTAGAAGACGTAGATCCCGATGACGGCGAGGACGAAGAACGGGACGGCGCCGGCGGTGCGCGTGTACACCCGCAGGATCCGGGCCGGGATCGACCGGGGCCGCATCACCACGACGTAGGCGCCGACCATGGCCGCGGTCACCGTGCCGGTGAGGCCGAGCAGGGCCAGCTCCATGGTGGCCGGGACCCGGTCGCGGAACTCCGAGGTGACCGAGCGGCCGGTGTAGATCGACTCGCCGAGGTCGAGGGTCACCACGTTGCCCAGGAAGGTCCTGAGCTGCTCGGCGGTGCTGCCGCTCAGCCCCAGCGCCTCCTCGACCTTCTCGTACTGGCCCTCGGTGAGCTCGCCCTCGGTCATCGACATGACCGGGTCGCCGGGCAGGGCCCGCACCAGGAAGAACACGACGACGGCGAACACGAGCAGGTGCAGGGGCAGGATCGCGATGCGGGTGATCCACCAGCGGTGCTTGCGGAACAGGTCGCGGGCGTTGCTCACGCGTCGGCCCCGGCCGGGACGAGGTCGCCCTCGATGATCTCGGCCGCCTCGTCGGCGTCGGGCCGCCCGCTGTGGGCCCGCAGCAGCAGCCGCGTGTAGTCGTGGCCCGGCTCGTGCAGGACCTGGGCCGTGGTCCCCTGCTCGACGATCGTCCCGTGGCGCATCACGACCAGCTCCTCGGCGATGAACGCCGTGGCCGGCAGGCCGTGCGACACGAAGACCAGGCCGGCGTCGTGCTCGGCGCAGTAGCGCTTGAGCAGGTTGAGGATCGAGCCCTGCACCGACACGTCGAGGGCCGAGACCACCTCGTCGCAGACCAGGATGCGGGGCTGCACCACCAGCGCCCGGGCCAGGGCGACCCGCTGGCGCTGGCCGCCCGACACGTCGCCGGGGATGCGGTCGGCCAGCTCGAGGGGGAGGCCGAGCAGCTCGAAGGTCTCCTCGACCCGGGCGTCGGCCGCCCTGCGGTCCAGCCCGAGCAGCCGTTGGGCCGGGGTCCGGACCGCGTCCCGCAGCGTGCGGCGGGGGTCGAACGACGAGGACGTGTCCTGGGCCACGAACTGCACGGCCCGCCGGAACCCGGTCATGTCGGCACGTGACAGGGTGGGCAGGCCGTTGCCGTCGAAGAGGATCGTTCCGCTCGTCGGCGCGTCGAGGCCCACCAGCATCCGGGCCAGGGTCGACTTGCCCGATCCCGACTCGCCGACGATGCCGACCCTGCGCCCGGCCTCGACGGCCAGGGTCACCCGGTCCACCGCGACGAGGCGGTCGGCCTTGCGGGAGCCGAAGACCTTGGTGACGGCGTCGGCCTCGACGTGGGCGAAGCCCGAGGCGACCTTCATGCCGGCGACCCCACGGCCAGCTCGGTGGCGGCCGGCGCCGTCCCCGGCCCGGCCACCAGCTCCACCGCCCAGCACCGGACCTCGTGGCCCGGGCCGACCGTGGACTCCGCCGGCGGCGTGGCGCAGCTCTCGACGGCCCGAGGGCAGCGGGGCCGGAAGCTGCAACCGCCGTCCGGGTCGGCCTGGCCGACCCCGGGTGGGGCGGCGATGGTCGGCAGGACGTCGAGGTCGGCCGACTCCAGGGTCGGGATGCTCTCCAACAGCCCGATCGTGTACGGGTGGCGGGGGGCGTCCTGGATCCGGCGGGACGGCCCCTGCTCGACGATCCGGCCGCCGTACATGACCAGGGTGCGATCGCAGTACTCCTGGGACAGGCGGATGTCGTGGCTGACGATCAGCAGCGTCGTGCCCATCTCGTCGGTCAGGTGGAGCAGCAGCTCCATGGCGTCACGGGCCAGGGAGGCGTCCAGGGCGCTGGTCGGCTCGTCGGCGATGAGCAGCTTCGGGTTCCAGCACAGGGCCAGGGCGAGCATCACCCGCTGGCGCATGCCGCCCGACAGCTCGTAGGGACGGGCCCGCAGGACCCGGCGGGTGTCGTGCAGCCCGACCCGGCCCAGCCACTCGGCGGCCCGCTCCCGGGCCTCGTGCCGCGAGCACTTCGAGGTCGCCCGCAGCACCGCGGTGATCTGGCTGCCGATGGTCCACACCGGGTCGAGCGAGGTCATGGCGTCCTGGAAGACCATGGCCAGGCCAGGGGTGCGGGTGGGCAGCCGGGACGACCGCCGCCGCACGACGTCCTGCCCGTCGAAGGAGAGCCGCCGGGTCGAGACCGTGACGTTGGGCTGGGTGAGGAACCCGGCGATGGCCAGGCACGTCGCCGTCTTGCCCGAACCCGACTCGCCGATGAGGGCGACCCGTTCGCCCCGGCCGAGCTCGAAGCTGACGTCGTCCACCGCGGTGACCGAGCGGTGCCGGGTGTCGAACCGCACCGACAGGCCCTCGAGCGAGAGCAGGCTGCCCCGGTCCGGACCGCCCGCCGGACCGCCCGGTGTGCGCTGCTCGTCCGCCGTGGTCGCTGCGCCCTCGAGGACGCTCACCGCCGTGCTGGTCACCTGCAGCCTCCCGATTTCGTCGGTGCTGCCCCTCGATCGACGGATCTCCGGGGAGCGGGGTTGGCGCACGATGGCACCCCGATGTTTCGTCGCCTGTTCCTCTCGGTCATCAATGGATTGCGCCGGTTCGCGCCTCCGGGCCGTCCCGGCCGGGGCCGTCGCGACGGACCGATCGAGCCAGTGGCGACGACCGCCGGGGCGGTCGGGCGGTCCCCGGCGCGCGCCGGCAGGCGGGCGCCCGCACCCGGGGCGCGGCCCGGGCCCGCGGACCGCGGGGTCAGCCGAAGGCGCCGGGTTGGAGCCGCTCGATGCCGCCGCTGCCGGAGGCGTCGTAGCTCGCGCACAGCGACACGCGGTCGCCCCGGTTGTACCGGAAGCTCAGCTCCCAGGCCACGCCGGACGAGTCCGTCAGCAGCGTCTCGCGCAGCAGGACGGGCGAGCCCGTCGGGACGCCGAGGAGCTTGCTCGTGCGGGCCTCGCAGGCCACCGCCTCGATGGCGTCCTCGCTCGAGCCCAGCTCCCGGCCGAAGCGCAGCTGGAAGGCCCGGGCCCGGTTGGCCTCGTTCGGGTGGATGTCACCGGCGTCGAAGCCGAGGGGCACGTAGCCGACGCGCACCTGGATCGGCTCGCCGTGCACGCTCACCAGGTGCTCGTACATCTGCACGTCGGGCTCGTCGCGCCCCATCCGCCGCCGGATGTACGGGGTGGCCGGCACGATGCGCCGCTCCAGGAGCCGGGCCGAGAAGGCCGGGCCGCCCTCGCGCTCGGGCGCGGTGGGGATCCGGTCGATGGCGTCGTGCTGGTCGAGGGTCATGCGGACCATGGAGACGGCCACGCTGGTGCCCCGGCGGGGGGCCCGGGCCACCAGCCCCTCGTCGGCCAGCATCTGGAGCGCCTGGCGCACGGCGTTGCGGCTCGTCGACAGCGACTTCACCAGGTCCGCCTCGACGAGGCGGTGGTCACGGGACACGAAGCCGCTGCGGATCGAGGCCCGCATCAGCTCGTGGGCCCGGCGGGGCGAGGTCTGCACCCGCATGGTGCGGCGCTGGCGCCCGGGTCGGTGGACGAACCCCGCAGGTGGCTGGAACTTCATGGCTCGGCTCCCGTGCTCCCGTTGCCTCCGTGCCCCGAAGGCTAGGGACGGTCCGTGTCCCGCCCGTTACGCAGCGCGAAAGGTGCGTGAACGGAGGTCCACGTCGACCTGACCGGAGGCTGGGCCGTTTCTGACCCCGCCGTCAGGCGGTGGCCTGGGCCGGCAGCACCTCGTCGGTCGCCGGGGCCAGCTCCTCGGGCCGGCGCCGCATCGGCTCGGGCATCCAGAGCAGGACGACCGCGACCCCGAAGAGGCCCACGGAGCCGACCACCACCGACGCCGCGACCAGCGAGACCAGCGCCTCGGTCCCGGCCAGCAGGAGCGGCCCGCCCGCGGTGCCGATGTCGGCCACCAGGCGCCACACGCCGAGGAACTCGGGCCGGCCCGTCTTGGGCGCGAAGTCCGAGCCCAGGGTGAGCACGATCCCGCTGCCCAGGCCGTTCCCGAAGGCCAGCAGCAGCGAGACCAGCAGGAGGGTGGTGAAGCCGTGGGTGAGGGGGAGCAGGAAGAGGCCGAGGGACAGGATCCCCAGGCAGGGGACGGCCACGGCCCGCCGCCCCCACCGGTCCGACACCACGCCGGCCGGGTAGAAGAGGGTCATGTCCAGGGCGGCGGCGATGCCGAAGATCAGGCTGACCTGGGCCGCGTCGAGCCCGATGTGGACGCCCCACAGGGGGATGACGACCTCGCGGGCCGAGCGCAGGATGCCGGCCACCCCGGCCACGACGCCGGCGGTCAGGAACGTGCGCCGGTGGTCGCGCACGATGCGGACGACCTTCATCTGGGCGTGACCGACCGGTCGGGTCGGGGTGTAGGGCTCGGGCAGCAGGTAGAGGACGAGGCACCCGACCACGGCCAGCGCGATGTGGACGTAGTAGGCGCCGTCGATGCCCCAGCGCGAGATGGCCAGCGCACCGGCGAAGGGGCCGATGAAGTTGCCGATGCGCTGCACGCCGCCCAGCGTCGACAGGGCCCGGCCCCGCAGGTGGTTGGGCATGACGTCGCTCACGTAGGTGAGCCGGGCCAGCAACCACACCGACCAGGCGCACCCCATCAGGAACATGAAGACCGCGAAGGCGGCGACCGAGGGGCTGGCCACGCAGCCGACCAGGGAGACGATGAGCAGGGCGGTGGCGACCACCATCGCCTTCTGCTCCCCGAAGCGGGCCACGAGCTTGCCCGACGGGACGTCGAAGACCATGGTGCCGATGCCGCGCAGGGCCGCGGTGGCGCCGGCGACCGCGATCGAGGCGCCGATGTCGCGGGCGGCCAGGGCCACGATGGGGATCACCGCGCCCTGGCCGATCGAGAAGATGATCGTCGGCAGGTAGACGGTGGCGATGAGCGACCGCAGCGTCGGCTCGGGGGCTTCCACCGGGCTGGCGCCCACCACCTCGTTCGTCTCCTGCACGTCTCTCCTGTCCATCGACGCGGCCCTCCGGGCCGGAAGCTGGCGGCAGTGTGACGGCGCTTTGTTTCCCGCCTCGGACCTGGACGTCACGACCCTATTGCGCCGTCCGGCGACCGGCGACAGGTCGCCAACCGAGGGAACCCTGACCATGGATCCGCTACCGTCGCGCCCGGGGGATCTGCCGTCGCCACGGCGGCACGCGGGAGAGGAGCAGCGCATGAGCGACACGCTGACCGTCGAGCCGGCCACCGGCGCCGGGACCGTCTGGTACCACACGCCCGAGGGCGGGGTCCTGGTGCCCGACGACCCCTACGAGCTGTCGATGGCCTCGTTCCCCGGCCGCCTGGCCCTGGTGGCCAACAGCTTCCCGGACTCGGTCCCCTTCCTGGACCGCTTCGAGGAGGTGCTGCGCGCCGCCCACCCCGAGGTCGAGGTGTTCCGCCACGCCAAGGCCAACCCCTCGGTCGTGCTCACCGACGAGGAGGTCGAGGTCGTACGGGCCTCGGCCGACGGCGTCGTCACGGCCTACGGGCACTGCGGGAGCTGCACCTCGGGCACCGTGCGCGACGCGGTGAAGCTGGCCCGGGCCGGCGTCCCGACCGTGGCCCTGGTGACCGAGGTGTTCGCCGACGCCGCCGGCGTGGTCGCCCGCTCCTCGGGCATGAGCGCGGTGCCCCGCGTGGTCCTGCCCCACCCGGTGGCCCGCACCACGCCCGAGCGGATGGCCGAGATCGCCCGGGGGTGCCTGGCCGACGTGGTCGGCCTGCTCCGCTCGTGAGCACCGCGCTGCGCTCGGCGCCCAGCGAGGAGGCCGCCGTCGAGGCCCTCCACGCCGCGTCGTGGACCGACGGCCTGCCGGTGGTGGTGCCCACGCCCGAGCGGGTCGACCGGATGGTCCTGGCCGGTGGCCTCGACCCGGACCTGGTCCTGGCCACCATCGGCCCGTCCGGCGCGGCCGCGACCGTGGAGAAGATCGCCGTCAACGCGGTGATGGCCGGCTGCCTGCCCGACGCGTTCCCCGTCGTGCTCGCCGCGGTGCGGGCCGTCACCGACGAGGCCTTCGACCTCCACGAGGTCCAGGCCACGACCCACGGGCTGGCCCCGCTGTTGATCGTCAACGGCCCGGCCCGCCGGGCGTGCGCGATCGCGTCGGGCTTCGGGGCGCTGGGCCCGGGCCACAGGGCCAACGCCACCATCGGGCGGGCCCTGCGGCTGGTGCTGATGAACATCGGGGGCGCCCGTCCCGGCGTGGGCGACATGGCCGTGCTCGGCCACGGCAGCAAGTTCACCTACTGCCTGGCCGAGGCCGAGGAGGAGAGCCCCTTCGCCCCCCTGCACACCACGCGTGGGTTCACCGCCGACGAGAGCGCGGTGACCGTGGCCGGCGTCGAGGCCCCCCACTCGGTCATGTGCATGCTGGTGGCCGACGACCCCCACCTCGCCGACCGGCTCCTCGACCTGCTGGCCGGCACCATCGCCAACGTCGGGTCCAACACGCTCTACGCGCCGGGCGGGACCACCGTGGTGTGCCTCAACCCCGAGCACGCCCGGGTGCTGGCCGACGCCGGGCTCGACCGCCACGACGTGATCGAGCGGTTGCGGGCGGCCACGACGGCCCGGCGGGGCGACCTGCTGGCCCACAACCCCTCGCCGCTGATCTTCGGCGACCCCGACGACGAGGTCCAGGCCATCGCCGACGAGGACCGGCTGCTGCTCGTCGTGGCCGGCGGGCCGGGCTTCTACTCGTTCGTCATGCCCCCCTGGGGTGCCGGCTCGCACTCGAACTCGGCGGTGTCGCGGCCCGTCGTCCTCGACGAGGTGTGCTGAGCCCGGCGACGGGGAAGGCCCTCGGCATGGACGCGCTGAGCTGCCCGGTCTGCGGCCACGCCGTCTACTTCGACAACCTGG
This sequence comes from Acidimicrobiia bacterium, assembly GCA_050247895.1. GTDB lineage: Bacteria > Actinomycetota > Acidimicrobiia > Acidimicrobiales > VFJN01 > CAVPEW01. The sequence continues at coordinate 1,095 of JBFWTJ010000164.1, read as the reverse complement.
CCTGCGTGGCCTGCGGCGCGGCGCTGGTCTTCGACGTGGGGGCCGACGCCTTCGTCGCCGACGCCGTGCCCTGCGCCAACCGGGCCACCGTGGAGGGCTGCAACTGGGCTGCGGCGGGCGACGACGGCTGGTGCCGGTCGTGCCGCCTCGACATCGACCACGGCCCGACCGAGGCCCGGGCCCGCTTCCAGGAGGCCAAGCGGCGAGCGCTGCGGCAGCTCGTCGGCTTCGGCGTCGACCTGGACCGCCCGCCGGTGCTGCGGTTCGACCTGCGGGCCGGGTCGCCGGAGGCGCCGGTGACCATCGGCCACGACGACGGGCTCATCACCCTCGACACGGCCGAGGCCGACCCCAGCCACCTCGAGGCGGTGCGCACGAGCCTGGGCGAGCCCTACCGGAGCCCGCTGGGCCACGTCCGCCACGAGCTCGGCCACTGGTACTGGGCGGCCCACGTCGGGGTGACCTTCGACCTGGTCGAGTTCCGGGCCGCCTTCGGCGACGAGACCGTGCCCTACGCCGAGGCGCTGGAGCGCCACTACGCCACGCCCGACGACGGGTCGTGGGCGGCCGAGCACGTCTCCCACTACGCCGCGGCCCACCCCTGGGAGGACCACGCCGAGTCCTTCGCCCACCTGCTCCACATCACCGGGACGCTGGGCACGGCCCGGACCCACGGCCTGGTCCACTGGGCCGGGCCGATCGCCGCGCTCGACCTGCGCTTCCTCTACGAGCGGTGGATCGAGCTGAGCGTGGCCCTCAACGAGCTCAACCGCAGCATGGGGTTGCCCGACGCCTACCCGTTCGCGCCGTCGCCCCGCACGGTGGAGAAGCTGGAGCTCATCTGGCGCCACCTGGTCGGCGCCGGGCGCGCCGCCACGGCGTAGCGCGGCGGCCGGGTCGGGGATCAGCCCAGCTCGGCGCCCAGCTCGGCGAACACGCCGATGTTGAGCGCGTAGGCCCGCCGAGCCTCGTCCACGATGCGGGCCCGCTCGACCGGATCCCACGGGGCGGCGTCGAGCTCGGCCCGGTACCGGACCTTGAAGGCGGCGGGGTCCTCGATCCGCTCGACGCGGTAGAAGGCCGCGCCGGGACCGC
>JBFWTJ010000163.1:0-8748 GCA_050247895.1 Acidimicrobiia bacterium | reverse complement strand
GGTGGGGTCGTCGCCGGCGAGGAGGTCCTCGATCCGGCCGATCCGGTCGCGCCACAGCTGCTCGAGCTCGTCGAGGAGCCGGGCCGCCCGGCGGATGGCGTGGACGTCGGTGGTCACGAGCTGCTCGCGGCCGTGCCGGCGCTTGGTGACCAGCCCCGCCCCCTCGAGCACCGCGACGTGCTTCTGCACGGCGGCGAAGCTGACGGGGTAGCGCCGGGCCAGCGCCGACACGCTGTGCGCACCACCCAGAGCGTGGCGGACGATGTCACGCCGGGTGGCGTCGGCCAGGGCGTGGAAGATCCTGTCGACCTCGGGCTCACTATCTACAACCATTTGATTGTAGATAAGCACGGCGGTGCTCCGTCCGCAAGGGCCAGCGGCACGGAGCCGAGCGAGAGCCTCTCGGTGGAGGCGATGGGACTCGAACCCACGACCCCCTGCTTGCAAAGCAGGTGCTCTAGCCAGCTGAGCTACGCCCCCGAGGGTCTGTGCAGCCTAGACGCCGCCCGACCTCGCCCTCCTGGGGATCACCCCTCGAGGTCACAGACGTGGCCGACGGCACCACCACGAGGCCCGCCCGGGTCCCGACGAGCCCTCATCCGGTCGTACGGGCACCACCACGCTCCGCAGCCGACTGCCTCCGCCGTTGGGTCCCCGCGCCGGCCCGGCCGTACTCTCGACGCCGCCATGCACCCCTACCGGCCGCCGACCCGGCGGATGCCGCCCCAGGTCTACTGGCGCCGACGGGCGGCCGCGGCGACCGTCGTCCTGCTCGTCGGCTTCGGCGGGGCCCGCCTCGCCGGCGTCGGCGACGAGGCCCCCGACCCCGACGACGAGCTGGCGTCCCTCGTCGACGAGGACACCACCACCACGACCACCACGGTCATCCCCCCGCCGGAGTGCACCGACGGCGAGGTCCCCGCCCGCCAGGACCCCGAGTCCCAGTGGGACGTGATCCTGGTCGACAAGGCCCGGACCGTCGGCGACCGGTTCGGGCCCAAGGACCTCTACGTGATCACCCACGCCGGGTTCGCCGACAGCGACGAGATGGTCCGCAGCTTCGTCATCGCCGACCTGGGCGCCATGCGCACCGCCGCCGAGCAGAACGGCACCCCCTTCTCGGTCATCGCCGGCTACCGCAGCTACGCGCAGCAGGCCGAGCTCTACGACCGGCGCACCCAGCAGCTCGGCGAGGCCGTCGCCCCCTCCCGCGTGGCCCGGGCCGGGCACAGCGAGCACCAGCTCGGCACCACCATCGACGTCGGGCCGGTGGGCCAGAGCGACGTCACCCAGGCCTGGGCCGTCTCCCCCGAGGCCCAGTGGATCGCCACCAACGCCCACCTCTACGGCTTCATCCTCAGCTACCCCGCCGGCGCCGAGTCGCGCACCTGCTACGACTACGAGCCCTGGCACCTCCGCTACGTGGGCCGCCAGCGCGCCGCCGACATCGTCGCCTCCGGGCTGACCCTGCGCGAGTACCTCTACAAGCTCGAGGTCGAGACCCTCGGACCGCCCCCCGAGACCACCACCACGACCTCGACCACCGCCGCCCCGGCGCGCTGACGCCCGGGCACGCCCCGACCCCGGCCCGCAGCCCGCAGCGGGCGGGTCAGCCCTCGGCCGTCGTCGACGTCGTGGTCGGCGGCGCGGCGGGGTCGGCCAGGGCGAACAGGTGGCCGGCCCGGGTCCCGATGTAGATCCGGCCGTCCCACACCGCGGGGGTGGCCTCGATGCAGCCGCCCAGCTCGATCACCCAGCGGGCCGGCGGGTCGACCAGCGGGTTGGACACGTCGTAGGCGTGCAGCGAACCCTGGCAGTCGCCGATCAGCAGCGTGTCGTCGACGACGACCGGGCTCCCCCACACCGGCCCGGGGATCCGCTTCTCCCACAGCACGGCGCCCGTCGTGCGGTCCACGCCGACCAACCGGCCGCTGTTGGTCCCGAAGTAGAGGACGTTCCCGGCGATCCCCGGCGTGCCGTACACGCCGCCGGCCAGCGAGACCTGCTCGTCGAGCTTCCAGACCACCGGGTCGTCGGGCCGGCGGGGATCGAGCTTGGTCATCTGGCCCACGTCCCGGGCCCGCTGGAGGTTCCGGTCGAACTGGCCGCCCACGTACAGGTAGCCCTCGTCGTCGACCACCACCGTGGCGTCGTTGTCGCCCCCGGTCCAGAAGCGGAAGACGCGGGTCGGCGCCTGCCCGTCCTGCACCCCGGACAGGTCGTACCCCCAGATCAGCCCGGCCGACGTGCCGAAGTACACCGTGTTCTCGTACACCGCCACCGAGGACTCCACCGACGCCACCTTGTCGCCGTTGAGGTTCAGGACCTCCTGGTCCCACGCCTCAGTGGTGAACACCACCTGCGGCGCGACCTGCACCAGCCCGGCGGCGTCGGTCGACCGGTTCAGCTTGACCACCCAGAACCGGCCGCTCTCGGACCCGACCACCATGTAGTCGCCCAGGATGATGGGCGACGAGTCCCAGTCGTCGTTCCAGATCACCGGCTTCACCGACTCGGAGTCGAGCTGCCACAGCACCTCGGCCTGGCCCGGCCGATCGAAGGCGATGACCCGCAGGAAGTTGTCCCGCGAGCCGGTGTAGACGAGCGGGTAGCCCTCGGGGTCGATCGTGGGCGTGCCCTTGATGATGTCCCCGGTCTCCACGTCGGGCAGCAGCCGCTGGCCGGTCAGGGCGTCGACGAAGTGGATGTGCCCGTCGTACCCGCCGAAGATGGCCCACGTGCGGGTCGCCGCTCCCTCGGGGCGCTCGACGATCGTCGGCTGGCCCGTCCAGCCCATCCCGCACCACACCTTGGTCTGCCCGAGGTTCACCGACCGCCGGCACATCGGCGCGTCGGACGGGAACTTGTAGGCGACCTGGGGCGCCGAGGGCACGGGCCCGGCCCCGTAGTAGCTGCGCGACGGGTTGCCCCGGAAGGTCAGCAGGCCCTGGACCTCGGCGTTGGGGTAGGGCAGGCCGAAGCCGGCCGGGTCGGCCAGGCCGTCGTAATCGGTGGCGAAGACGCGGTCGGCCGGCGGCCCCTCCTCCTCGTCGGGCTCGTCGCCGTCCTCGCCCGCCTCGCCGTCGGTCCCCTGGGCCGAGCCGGCGGCACGGGTGCGCCCGTCGGACCCTGCGTCGTCGCCCCTGACCACGTCGACCAGGAACGCGCCGCCGAGCCCCAGCACCGCGACCGCCACCAGCCCCGCGACCGCCCTGCGCCGCCGGTAGACCTCGACTGACTCCCGCCGGTGCCGAGGTCGACCCGCAGGGGCATGCCTCCGCTCCTCCACCGCGGCCATCGTAGGAGCGAGCGGCCCCGAGGGAGGCCATCCGCACCCCGGCGGGGTCGCGCGGCCCGCCGGCGCGCCCCGTCCACGGATCGTCCGACGCCCGAGGCGCTCCTCCCGGCGGGCGGCGCCTACCCTCCCCCGGATGCGCGCCCGCCCCGCCATCGCCGCCGTGCTCGCGGTCGTCCTGCTCGGCGCGTGCGCCCAGGAGGACACCCGCGTCCTGCCCACCACCACGACGACGACGACCACCGTGCCGGACCCGGGCACCACCACCCCCGGCGGCACGACCCCCGAGGCCGAGGGCCCCCCGCCCTTCGTCCCGGCGCCGATCGAGTGGCGCGACTGCGGGCGCAGGACCCAGTGCGCCACGGTCACCGTCCCGCTGGACCACGACGACCCGGGCGGTCCCACCTTCGACCTCGACGTGGCCCGCGATCCCGCCGACGACGGCGGTCGGCGCATCGGCGCCCTGTTCGTCAACCCCGGCGGCCCGGGCGCCAGCGCGACCGACCTGGTCCCCACCGTGGCCGCGGTCCTGCCCGACAGCATCACCGACCGCTTCGACGTCGTCGGGGTGGACCCGCGGGGCGTCGGGGCCAGCGAGCGCCTCGACTGCGGCCTGCCCAACGCCGAGCTCTACGGCGTGGACGCCACCATCGACTCGGCCGCCGACGAGGTCGCCCTGCTCGACGTGAGCCGGCGGTACGTGGCCGACTGCCAGCAGCGGGCCGGTGACCTGCTCGCCCACCTGGGCACCCGAGACGTGGCCCGCGACATGGACGCGGTGCGGGCCGCGATGGGCGACGAGCAGCTCAACTACCTGGGCTTCAGCTACGGCACGGCCATCGGCCAGGTCTATGCCGACCTGTTCCCGGACCGGGTCCGGGCCATGGTCCTCGACGGCGTCCTCGAGCTGGGCCCCACCGGCCTCGAGCTGGCCGACGAGCAGGCCCGGGGCTTCACCACCGCCCTGGACCGGTTCGTCGCCTGGTGCGACTCGTCGTCGCGCTGCGCGGCGGGGCCCCGGTCGCGGGCCCTGCTCGACGAGGTCCTCGCCGCAGCCGAACGTCCCGGGGGCATCCCGGCCCCCGGTGCCAACCGGGACGCCGGTCCCGGCGAGGTCAGCCTCGGGCTCACCTATCCCATGTACAGCCAGCTCCTGTGGACGGCGCTGGGCGACGCCCTGGTCGAGGCGGCCGAGGGCGACGGCAGCCGGATGGTCGACCTGGCCGACGGCTACCTGGGGATGGGCGGCTTCTCCGTCTACTTCGCCGTCAACTGCCTGGACTTCGCCTGGCCCGACGACCCTGCCGCCGTCCTCGCCGCGGCCAAGGACACCGGGACCCGCTCGCCGGTCGTGGGCGAGGCCCTCGTGAACGACTACGTGCGCTGCGCGCTGTGGCCGGTCGAACCCGAGCCCCTCCCGGCGACGTCCGCGCCGGGCACCCCGCCGATCCTCGTCGTGTCGACGACCGGCGACCCGGCCACCCCCTACGAGGCCGGCGTGGCAGTGGCCGAGCGGCTCGAGTCGGGCGTCCTGGTGACCCACGAGGGCGACGGCCACACCGTCGTGCTCGACGGGAACGGCTGCATCACCGACCTGGTCGTCGACTACCTCGTCGACCTCGTCGCCCCACCCGACGGCACGACCTGCGACTGACCCGGCGACCCGTCAGCCCTGGGCGCCCTCGGCGACCAGCTTGTCCAGGACCAGCTCGGGGTGCTCGCCCTCGACCCGGGCGAGCCAGTACGGCGACTCGAACAGCGCGTAGCGGGTGCCGTCGGCCCGCTGGTACACGGCCACGCCGCCCATCGCCCGCAGGGTCGGCGTCGACGCCTCGTCGGTCCGGCGGGCCACCTTGTACGTCGTCGGGCTCAGCTCGACCGGCGCCCCGAACTCGTTCTCCAGCCGGTGCGTGGCGACCTCGAACTGCATGGGGCCCACCGCGGCCAGGATCGGGGCCTGGTCGCCCAGGTCCTGGTCGCGCAGCACCTGCACCACGCCCTCCTCGTCGAGCTGGGCGATCCCCCGCCGGAACTGCTTGAACCGCCCGGCGTCGCGGGAGCGGGCCACCACGAAGTGCTCGGGGGCGAACTCGGGCAGGCGGGGGTACTCGACCGGGGCCTCCTGGTACAGGGTGTCGCCGACCCGCACGTCGGTGGCGTTGACCAGGCCGACGACGTCGCCGGGGAAGGCCAGGTCGATCGTGTCGCGCTCCTGGCCGAACACCGACGCCGCGTACTTGGTCGAGAACGGCTTGCCCGTCGGCCCGTGGGTCACGACCATGCCCCGCTCGAAGCGCCCGGAGCAGATCCGCACGAAGGCGATCCGGTCCCGGTGGGAGGGGTCCATGTTGGCCTGGACCTTGAACACGAAGGCCGAGAAGGGGGCGTCGAGGCCGCGGGGGTGGCCCTCGAGGTCGTCGCGGGGCTCGGGTGACGGGGCCAGGTCGACCACGGCGTCGAGCAGCAGCCGCACGCCGTAGTTGGTCAGGGCCGAGCCGAAGAAGACCGGCGACAGCTCGCCCTTGTGGAACCGGTCCCGGTCGAGCTCGTGGCCGACCCCCGACAGCAGCTCCAGCTCGTCGGCCGCGGCCTGCCACGCGGCCCCCTCGACGTCGGCCGCGGCGGCCAGGCCCATCTCCTCCTCCCCGGCCTCGGCCGCGCCCCGGGCCGAGCGGGTGAAGCGGACGTAGGCCTCCCGCCGGCGGTCGACCAGGCCCCGGAAGTCCCCCGCGATCCCCACCGGCCAGGTCACCGGCGCGGGCACGATGTCGAGGGTCGACTCGACCAGGTCGAGCAGCTCCAGCGCGTCCAGCCCGGGCCGGTCCCACTTGTTGACGAAGGTGACCAGGGGCAGGTTGCGCTGCCGGCACACCTCGAAGAGCTTGAGCGTCTGGGGCTCGATGCCCTTGGCCGCGTCGAGGACCATGACCGCGGCGTCGGCCGCGGCGAGGACCCGGTAGGTGTCCTCGGAGAAGTCGCGGTGGCCCGGCGTGTCGAGCAGGTTCAGCACCGCGTCGCGGTAGGGGAACTGGAGGACGGTCGAGGTGATGGAGATCCCCCGCTTCTGCTCCAGCTCCATCCAGTCCGACCGGGCCCGGCGGCGCTCGCCCCGCGCCTTCACCGCCCCGGCCTCCTGCACCGCGCCGCCGTAGAGCAGGAACTTCTCGGTCAGGGTGGTCTTGCCCGCGTCGGGGTGGCTGATGATGGCGAAGGTGCGCCGGCGGGCCGCCTCCTCGGCGGGTGAGGTCATGTCCCCAGTGTCCTGCGGGCGGGACCGGTTTGCGAATCAGCCCAGGTCGGCGAACAGGTCGGTGGAGAAGTACCGCTCGACCCGGTCGCAGGCCATGGTGGCGACCTTGCTGCCCGGGCCGAGGCGGGCGGCCAGCGCCCGGGCCCCGGCCACGTTGAGCCCGGTCGACGGGCCGACCGGCAGGCCGAGCGCGCACAGCTCCCGGGTGGTGGCGATCGCCTCGGCCCGGGTGACCGCGATCGGTGCCTCCATGCCCAGCTCGGCCTCGTCGAGCAGCCCCGACATGCAGTCGACCACGCCGGGGATCCCGGTGCAGGACGGCCCGCCCTGCTCCGCGTCCAGCTCGCCGTCGGCCACGACCACCCGGGCCAGCACCGCGCCAGGGCACACGGCCCGCACGGCCCGGCCGACGCCCATCAGGGTGCCGCCGGTGCCCACCGCGGCCACGAAGCCGTCGACGCGGCCGATGGAGGCCAGCAGCTCGGGACCGGTGCGCTCCTCGTGGGCCCGGGCGTTGGCCGGGTTCGTGAACTGCCGGGGCAGCAGGACCTCGGGGTCGGCCGCGGCCAGCTCCTCGGTGAGGGCGATGGCGCCGGCCATCCCGGCCTCGGCCGGCGTCGTGCGCACCTCGCCGCCGTACCGCCGGATGAGCAGGAGCCGCTCGCTGCTGGCCCCCTCGGGCAGGGCGGCCACGAACCGGACCCCGACCAGGGCCGAGACCATGGCGAAGGCGATCGAGGTCGACCCGCTCGACGCCTCCACGACGGTCGTCCCGGCGTGGAGGCGCCCGTCGGCCAGGGCGTCGGACGCGATCCGACCCGCCATGCGGTCCTTGGTCGAGCCCGACGGCAGCAGGTGGTCGAGCTTGAGCCACACCGTCCCCCCGCTCCCCTGCACGGGCAGCGGCACGGTCGGGGTGGTCGCCGCGAGCAGGGGGGCCAGCGGGGCGGGGTCGGGCCGGGATCGCATCGGTCCAGCCTGCACCACCCGAGGTGGGCGCGAGGCCCGGGCCGAGGTGGGCGTTCTCACCTGTTCTCATCCAGGGGCTAGCCTGCGACCCCGATGGGTGCCGACCTCCACGCCACCGCCACCGCCCGCCTCCAGCGCGACGGGCAGCGCTACACGACCAAGCGGCGGGCCCTGGTGGAGGCGCTGGCCGGTGCCGAGCACCCGGTGACCATCCCCCAGCTGCGGGAGCGCCGACCCGACCTGGCCCAGAGCTCGGCCTACCGGAACCTGGCCGTCCTGGAGCGGGCCGGGGTGGTCCACCGGATCGTCACCACCGACGAGTTCGCCCGCTACGAGCTGGCCGAGGACCTGACCGAGCACCACCACCACCTGATCTGCTCCCGCTGCGGCGACGTGGCCGACTTCACCGTCGGCGCCGCGCTGGAGGCCGACCTCGACCAGGCCCTGACCGACGTGGCCCGGGACAGCGGGTTCCAGGTGGCCCACCACCGGCTCGACCTCGTCGGGACCTGCGCGGCCTGCGCGTGAGCCGTCGCGCCCGGCCGGCGGTGGCGCCCGCCCGCCGGCTCCGCACCCCGGTCCGCTTCCCGGCGGCCGCGGTGGCCGTGCTGGTCGGCCTGGCCGCGGGCTGCGCCGACCGGCCGCTGGCCCCCTCCCCCGAACCGCCGCCCGGGGCGGCCACCTGGACCGCGGTGTGGGTCGCGGCCGTCCTCGCCGCGCTGGCCGTCGCCGGGCTGGTCCTGGCCGCCGGCGGGCGCGGCCGGCCCGGCCGGCCACCGCTGGCCGCCGTCGTGCTGGCCGTCCAGGCCGGCGCGGCGTGGACCCTGCTGGCGGTCGGCGTGGCCGTCGCCCTGCGGGGCCGGTCCCTCGTCGACCAGCCGCCCGGCGAGCGCGCCGCCACGCTGGTCCGCCTCCCCGCACCCGACGGCGACGCCCGGCTCTACCTGCTCCTGCTGGCCGGGCTGGTCGTGCTCGTGGCCCTCCCGGCCGTGCTGCTCACGCTCGGCGCCCGCTTCGCCCGGGGCCCGGCCGAGGTCGACCGCTGGCTGGCCTTCGCCGTGCTGTCCACCGAGGTGGCCTTCGGGGCCTTCGGGGCCGGGACCTGGATCCTGGACCTCAGCCGGACGTGGCCGGTGGCGGTGCTGGTGGCCAACGCCGTGCCCAGCGCGCTGGCCGCCTGGGCCGCGTGGCCGGCGCCCCCGACGGGCACCCCCGCCGGACCCGTCGAGCCCGC
>JBFWTJ010000162.1:0-8893 GCA_050247895.1 Acidimicrobiia bacterium | reverse complement strand
TCCATGAGCAGCCCGCGGGCCGCCCGCCGCTCCTCGGGGAGGCGCTGGATCGCCTCGTCGAGCAGCACGCGCAGCTCGTCGCGGTTGACCATGACCGAGGTCGACAACGGCATCGGCCGGGCCGAGCCGACCAGGTCGTGGACGCGCCGCATCAGCTGCTCCACGTCGGCGCCGTGGTAGCGGGGGCTGGGCTCGGGCGGGTACTCGGGTTCGTCTTCGTCCATCAGCCGTGCTTCCCGGGCTCGCCGTACTTGTCCTGCAGGCGCTTGGCCACCGCCTCGGGCACCATGCTCGAGACGTCACCGCCGAAGCGGGCGATCTCCCTGATCAGCTTGGAGGCCAGGAACGAGACGGACGGTCCGCAGGGGATGAGCAGCGTATCGACGCCCGACACCGTCTTGTTCATGTGGGCCATCTGGAGCTCGGCCTCGAAGTCCGACACCGCCCGCAGGCCCTTGACGATGAAGTCGGCACCGACCTCGCGGGCCAGGTCGACCACCAGGCTCGAGAACATCGTCACCGACACGTTGGGCAGGTGGGCCAGCGACTCCTCGATCATCGCCTGCCGGTCGTCCAGCGGGAACAGCGCGTCGCCCTTCTGGGGGTTGCGCACCGCGGCCACCACCACCTCGTCGAAGAGGTTGGCCGCGACCTCGATGATCTCGAGGTGGCCGTTGTGGATCGGGTCGAACGACCCCGGATAGAGGACCCTGGTCACAGGCTGCAACGCCTCCCGAGCAACGTCGCCCACTTCGTCTGCGGTGGGCGACAACCGTACCGCTAGCCGACCCCTCGGCCCGGTTCCGGCGCGCCGTCGCCCACGGTCCGCGCTGCGATGACCACGACGGTGCCCCCGTACCGCTTGGCCCGTTCGGCCCGCCACCCGGCGGGGAGCCCGACCTCGCGGTCGGACTCGACCACCGCCTCGGCCGCCGGGAGGGCCGCGAGCAGCTCGGCCCAGCCGTCGAAGGCGTAGGGCGGGTCGAGCAGCGCCAGGTCCCAGCGCCGGTCGCCGGCGCCGGCCAGGAAGGCCGTCGCCTCGCCCCGCACGACCTCGGCGCGCCCGGCGAACCCGCAGGCGGCGAGGTTGGCCCGCACCGCGGCCAGCGCGGCCGCGTCGGCGTCGACGAAGGTGGCGTGGGCCGCGCCCCGCGACAGGGCCTCGATGCCCAGCGCCCCGCTGCCGGCGAACAGGTCCAGGACCGTCGCGCCGTCCAGGGCGCCCCGGCTCACCAGCGCGTTGAAGGTCGCCTCGCGGACGCGGTCGGGCGTCGGCCGGGTGGTGGACCGCCCGGCCGGGGCCACGAGCCGACGACCCCGGGCGCTCCCGGCCACGACGCGCACGGTGCCGAAGGTACCGTCGGCACCTCCTGCGACCGCACCCGCAAACGATGACAGTGCCTGTCAGCGTTGCGGTCGTAGCCTCGGATCCGTGCGCGCCAGCCGCCTCGTCCAGCTCCTGCTGCTGCTCCAGGCCAACGGCCGGATGACCGCCGCGCAGCTGGCCGGGCGCCTCGAGGTGTCGGTCCGCACCATCTACCGGGACCTCGAGGCCCTCGGCGCGGCGGGGGTCCCCGTCTACGCCGAGCCGGGTCCGGGCGGTGGCTGCCAGCTCGTGGACGGCTACCGCACCCGGCTCACCGGCCTGACCGCCGACGAGGCCCAGGTCATGGCCCTCACCGGCCTCCCCGACGCCGCGGCCGAGCTCGGCCTGGGCACCGTGCTGGCCGCAGCGCAGATCAAGGTCGAGGCCGCCCTGCCCCCCGAGCTGCGCAGCCGGGCCGTGCGGATGCGCCAGCGCTTCCACCTCGACGCGCCGGGCTGGTTCAAGCGGCGCGAGGAGGTGCCGTTCCTCCCCCTGCTGTCGCAGGGCGTGTGGGAGGAGCGCCTGGCCGACATCACCTACCGGCGGTGGGACGCCGACCGGGGCGAGCTCCGCGAGTCGACCCGGACCCTCGAGCCCCTGGGCCTCGTGCTCAAGGCCGGCACCTGGTACCTGGTCGCCGGGGTGTCGGGGTCCGCCCCCGACGGTTCGGACCCGGACCTGCGCACCTACCGCGTCTCGCGGGTCTGCGCCGCCAGCCTGCGCGACGAGCACTTCGACCGGCCCGAGGACTTCGACCTCGGCCTCCACTGGGCCGAGTCCCAGGAGGCCTTCGCCGGCCGGCCGCTGGCCCACGAGGTGGTGGCCCGGGTCCGGGCCGAGGCGCTCGAACCGCTCCGGTGGTCGCTCGACCCGGCCAGCGGCGAGCGCGCCCTGCAGAGCGCGTCGGCGCCCGACGAGCACGGCTGGGTCCGGGTCACGGTCCCCACCGAGCACCCCGAGCACGCCCTGCGCAGCCTGCTCGCCCTGGGCGGGTCGGCCGAGGTCGTCGAACCGGCCTGGCTCCGCCAGCGCGCCGCGGCCGAGGTCCTCTCGGCCCTCGAGCGCTACGAGGCACCGCCCCTGCCCGCGTGACAGGGTGGGCGGCGTGCCCGTCCCGGCCACCATCACCTGCGTCGACTGCGGCGGCACCTGCCACCGCCTGCCCTTCGAGGAGCCCGAGCTCGGCTGGGAGCCGGGTGACGTCGCCACCTACCGGTGCGCGGACTGCGCCGACCTCTGGTACCTCGAGGTCGCCGAGGACGACCTCGACGACGACCCGGACCACTAGCTCTTGAAGAGGTACTCCTCGTCGGCGGGGTCGAGGAACAGGGACATCTCGTCGCGCAGCTCGGCGTGCGCGACGAGCAGCGGGTCCTCGGCCACGATGCGCTCGGCGTCGGCCCGGGCCAGGGCGACCCAGTCCCGGTCCCGGCGCAGCGACGCCAGCCGCAGGTCCGACCGGCCCTTCTGACGCTCGCCGAAGACGGTCCCCTCGCCGCGGATGTCCAGGTCGACCTCGGCCAGCTCGAACCCGTCGTCGCTGCGCTCGAGGGCCTCGAGCCGGCGGTGGTCGGACTCCTCGTCGGGCGTCGCGACCAGGAAGCACCAGGACTGCTCGCCGCCCCGCCCGACGCGTCCCCGCAGCTGGTGGAGCTGGGCGATGCCGAAGCGGTCGGCGTCGAGGATGACCATCACGGTGGCGTTGGGGACGTCGACGCCGACCTCGATGACCGTGGTGGCCACCAGCACGTCCAGGCCGCCGTCCCGGAAGCGCTGCATGGTGGCGTCCTTGTCCCCCGCCGGCAGCCGGCCGTGGAGCATGCCCAGGCGCAGGCCGGACAGCTCGTCGGCCTCCAGGCGCTCGAAGGTCTCCTCGGCCGAGCGCACCTGGAGCTTGTCGGACTCCTCGATCAGCGGGGTGACCACGTAGGCCTGCCGGCCGGCGGCGACCTCGGCGCGGACCTGGGCCCACGCCTCGGCCTCGTCGGCCTCGGTCCGGGCCCAGGTCGTCACGATCGGCTTGCGGTGCGCGGGCTTGCCCCGGATCACCGACACGTCCAGGTCGCCGTACACCGTCATCGCCGCGGTGCGCGGGATCGGCGTGGCCGTCATGACCAGCACGTCGGGCACGGCGTCGCCGGCCGCCTTGTCCCGCAGCGCGGCCCTCTGCTCGACGCCGAAGCGGTGCTGCTCGTCGATGACCACCACGCCCAGGGACCGGAACCGCACCGACTCCTGGATCAGGGCGTGGGTGCCCACGAGCAGGTCGACCCGGCCCTCGGCCAGCTCGCCCAGGAGCCGCTCGCGCTCGCGTCCGGTCACCCGGTTGGTCAGCAGCCCGACGCTCAGCGGCCGGGCGCCGAACAGGCTCGCCCCGGCGTCGGGGACCTCCAGGCCCGCGACCAGGCGCGAGATCCCGGCGTGGTGCTGCTCGGCCAGCACCTCGGTCGGGGCCATGAACGCGCCCTGGTGCCCGCCCTCCACGGCGACCAGCAGCGACGCCACGGCCACCACCGTCTTGCCGCTGCCCACGTCGCCCTGCAGGAGCCGGTGCATGGGGACCGGCCGGGCCAGGTCGGCGGCGATCTCGTCGACCACCCGGCGCTGGTCGGGCGTCAGCTCGAAGGGCAGCGCGGCCAGGAACCCGTCGACGAGGGCGCCGGGCGCCCCGTGGGCCAGGCCGCGGCTGGTCCGCTCGACGTGGGCCTTGCGCAGCACCAGGGCCAGCTGGATCCGCAGCAGCTCGTCGTAGACGAGCCGGGTGCGGGCGGCCTCCTTCTCGGCCATCGAGGAGGGCTCGTGGATGCCCCGCAGCGCCGCGGTGCGATCGACCAGGTCGTGGAGGTCCAGCGCCCATCCCGGCAGCGGCTCGACCAGCTCGCCGGCGCGGCGCAGCGCCTCGGCGACCCAGCGGGCCACGTCCCAGGAGGTCAGGCGGACCTTGTCGGACTGGGGGTAGACGGGCACGATCCGCCCCGTCCGGTCGCCGATGAGGTCCACGACCGGGTTGGTCATCTGGCGCCGGCCCTGGAAGGTCTCCAGCTTGCCGAAGAACACCGCCTCGGTGCCGGGCCGGAGCTGGCGCTCGCGCCACTGCTGGTTGAAGAAGGTGACCCGCAGGTGGGCCGAGCCGTCGGCGACGTCGGTGGTGACCAGCGCCTTGCCGGTGCGCGTCCGGCGCACGGAGGTCCGCTGGACCGTGCCGATCACCATGGCCTCGTCGCCGACCTCCAGGTCGGCGATGCGGACCTCCCGGGTGCGGTCGAGGTACCGCCGCGGGTAGTGCGTGAGCAGGTCGAGGACCGAGCCGACGCCGAAGTGGGCCAGGGCCCGGGCCCGCTCCGGGCCCAGGCCGTCCAGGACGGTGACCGGGACCGACGCGAGCTGGCTCAGCCGGCGAGCCATGCCGGGGCTACTCGACCCCGAACAGGTAGGGGTAGAGGGGCTGGCCGCCGTGGTGCACCTCGGGCTCGACGCCGGGACGGTGCTCGCCCAGCCACTCGGTGAGCCGCCGGGTGACCGCCGGGCTGGCGCCCTCGCCCTCGATGATCGTCACGATCTCGTGGCCGGCACCGACCAGCAGGTCGAGCAACCCGACGGCGGCGCCGTCCAGGTCCGCGTGCACGACCCTGATGCCGCCCGAGCGGGCGATGCCCAGCCAGTCCCCGACCTGGATCGGGCCGGCCGCGCTGGTCGAGGGCCGCACGGCCCGGGTGACCTCGCCCGCCACGACCTGGTCGGCCGCCTCCGCCATGGCCTTGGCGTTGTCGGACGCCGAGGACCCCGGGTCGTAGGCGACCAGGGCGGCGAACCCCTCGGTGACGCCGTGGGTCGGCACGACCTCGACGAGCTTGCCGGCGTGCTCGGCCACCTGCCGGGCCACCGGCACGATGTTCTTGTTGTTGGGCAGTAGCACGACCTGCTCGCCGGGCACCCGCTCGACGGCCTCGAGCAGCTCGGCGGTCGACGGGTTCATCGACTGGCCGCCCGCCACCACCCCCCGCGCCCCGAGCGAGTGGAAGATCCGCCGGACGCCGTCGCCCGACGCGACCGCCACCACCGCGGTGCGGACCGGCTCGAGCAGGTGCGGCGGCACCTCGTCGAGGTGCCCCCCGGCCGCGGCGTCGCGGACCCAGCGCTCCTCCTCCACCTGCTCGTGCAGGTCGGTGACCCGGATCCGGCGGGGCCGCCCGATGTCGACCGCGGCCTCGATGGAGCCCCCGATGTCGTCGGTGTGGATGTGGCAGTTCCACAGGCCGTCGCCGCCCACGACCACGATGGAGTCGCCCAGGCCGGCCCACACGTCCTTGAACGCGGGGATGGCCTCGTCGGGGGCGTCGAGGAGGTACATGACCTCGTAGCGCAGGTCGCCGACACCACCCCCACCGTGGTCCACGCCGTGGTGCACGACCGCCGCGTCGAGGCGCACCTCCCCCTCGCCCACCGCGGTGTCGGGCAGGGGCCGGCCGTCGGCCACCCACAGCAGGGCGTCGACCAGCAGCAGGAACCCGCGCCCGCCCGCGTCGACCACCCCGGCGTCGCGCAGCACGGGCAGCATCTCGGGCGTCCGGGCCAGGGCGTCGTGGCCCTGGACCCGCGCCGCGTCGAGCACGGCGACGAGGGCCCCGCCCGCCGCGGCGGAACCCGTGGCGGCCTCCGAGGCCTCACGCACCACGGTCAGGATGGTGCCCTCCACCGGGCGCATGACCGCGGCGTAGGCGGCCTCGGACGCCGCACCGAGGGCCCGGGCCACCCCGGGGCCGTCGAGCCCGCCGTCGGCCAGCACGGACTGGGCCACGCCCCGCAGGATCTGGGAGAGGATCACCCCCGAGTTCCCCCGGGCCCCCATGAGCGAGCCGTGGCTGATGGCCTTGCACGTCCCGGCCAGGTCGTCGGGCGCGGACTCGAGCTCCTCGCAGACCGAGGCGAGCGTGAGGGCCATGTTGGTGCCGGTGTCGCCGTCGGGCACGGGGTACACGTTGAGGCGGTTGATCGCCTCCTGGTGGACCTTCAGCGCATCCCGGTAGCAGAGGACGGCGGCGCGCAGCTCCGCCGCACCGAGGTGCTGCAGGGTCGTCATCGTCGGGCGATCATAGGGCCCGTCCCCGCCGGGGCCGGGTCCCGCGGTTGTGGGCGAGGTCGGCGCACCGCTAGTGTCTCCCGGTCCCCGGTACGGCTAGAGCGCGAGCGAGGTTGGTCCCATGGCAGCGACTTGCGAGGTGTGCGGCAAGCACCCGTCGTTCGGGATGAGCGTCAGCCACTCGCACCGACGGACCAAGCGCCGCTGGAACCCCAACATCCAGAGGGTCCGCGCCCTGGTCGACGGCAGCCCCCGCCGCCTGCACGTCTGCACCCGCTGCATCAAGGCCGGCAAGGTCACCAAGCTCGCCCGCTGAGGGCCGGTCAGGTTTCGTCGCCCGGGGCCGCCACGATACGGTGGCGGGCACCGCAGTCCCCCGGCCGCGAGGAGCAGGCAGTCGATGCAGGGTGTGATCAAGTCGTACGACCCCGGCTCGGGTGACGGCGTGATCCTCTGCGACTCCGACCTGCACGAGTACGAGCTCGCGCCGAACGCGCTCGAGGGATCGGTCTTCCGCATGCTGCGACAAGGGCAGCGTGTGGTCTACGACCTCGATGCCGGGGGGCTGGCGACGAGGCTGCGGCTCGGATCCGAGCAGGACATGGGCACCCCCGGGTTCCCCGCCCGCGGGTCCGAGTAGCACACACCCGCAGTACAGGCCCCACGGGAGAGGAACGCACCATGGCTGGGATCACCTCCAATTCTGAGTTGTTGCGTTGGGTTGATGAGTGGGTGGGGGTGTTGGAGCCGGGGGTGGTGGAGTGGTGTGATGGGTCGGACGCGGAGTGGGAGCGTTTGACGTCGTTGTTGGTGGGGGCGGGGACCTTTGGTGTGGTGGGGGGTCGTCCGAACAGTTTTCTGGCGCGGTCGGATCCGGGTGATGTGGCGCGGGTGGAGGATCGGACGTTCATTTGTTCGGAGTTGGAGGTGGACGCGGGTCCGACGAACAATTGGCGGGCGCCGGGGGAGATGCGTGAGGAGTTGTTGGGGTTGTTCGCGGGGTCGATGCGGGGCCGGACGTTGTATGTGGTGCCGTTCTCGATGGGTCCGTTGGGGAGCCCGATCGCGCACATCGGTGTGCAGTTGACCGATTCGGCGTATGTGGCGGTGTCGATGCGGATCATGACCCGGATGGGTCAGGGTCCGTTGGATGTGTTGGGCTCGGACGGGGTGTTCGTGCCGTGTGTGCACTCGGTGGGCTACCCGCTGGTCGACGACACGGGTGTGGTGCGGGCCGATGTGGCGTGGCCGTGTGACGCGGACAACAAGTACATCGTGCACTTCCCTGAGTCTCGGGAGATCTGGTCGTACGGGTCGGGGTATGGGGGCAACGCCTTGTTGGGCAAGAAGTGCTTCGCGTTGCGGATCGCGTCGACGATGGCCCGGGACGGGGGCTGGTTGGCCGAGCACATGTTGATCTTGGGGGTGACCCCTCCGGGTGGGGAGAAGCGGTATGTGGCCGCGGCGTTCCCTTCGGCGTGCGGGAAGACGAACATGGCGATGATGATCCCGACGTTGCCGGGCTGGACCGTGGAGACCGTCGGGGACGACATCGCGTGGATGAAGTTCGGGGCTGACGGCCGCTTGTACGCGATCAACCCTGAAGCGGGGTTCTTCGGGGTGGCCCCGGGGACCGGGCCCGACACCAACCCCAACGCGGTCGCGACGTTGGGTGAGAACGTGATCTTCACCAACGTCGCGGCGACCGACGACGGGGACGTGTGGTGGGAGGGCCTGTCCGAGCCGCCGGCCCATGCGGTCGATTGGAAGGGCCAGGACTGGACCCCTGACAGTGGCCGGCCCGCGGCGCATCCCAACGCCCGGTTCACCGCCCCCGCCGGGCAGTGCCCCTCGATCGCCCCGGAGTGGGAAGACCCCGCCGGGGTCCCGATCTCGGCGATCTTGTTCGGCGGGCGGCGGGCGACCAACGTCCCGTTGGTCACCCAGGCCCGGGACTGGCAACACGGGGTGTTCCTGGCCTCGATCATGAGCTCGGAGACCACCGCCGCCGCCGCGGGGCAGGTCGGCCAGTTGCGGTTCGATCCGTTCGCGATGTTGCCGTTCTGCGGGTACAACATGGGCGACTACTTCGCTCACTGGTTGAGCATCGGCGCCCAACCCGGGGCCCAGCTCCCCCAACTGTTCTGGGTCAACTGGTTCCGCAAAGACGACCAGGGCCGGTTCCTGTGGCCCGGGTTCGGGGACAACAGCCGGGTCCTCAAATGGGTCCTCCAACGCGTCGAAGACCCCACCACCGGGGCCCTCGACACCCCCATCGGCGCCGTGCCGACCCCCGACGCGCTCGACACCACCGGCCTGGACCTCGACCCCAGCACCCTGACCCAACTCCTCGCCGTGGACCCCACCACCTGGACCGCCGAGATCCCCCAGATCGAAGACCACTACAACAACCTCGGCGACCACCTCCCCGACCAACTCCGCGACGA
>JBFWTJ010000161.1:0-8974 GCA_050247895.1 Acidimicrobiia bacterium | reverse complement strand
ATCGTCGAGGTGTCGAGCTACCAGGCCACCGACCTGTGGTCCTCGCCGGCGGTGGTCGCGGTCACCTCGCTGCACGAGGACCACCTGGACTGGCACGGCGGCGTGGACCGCTACTACGCCGACAAGCTGTCCCTGTGCGGGCGGCCCGGTGCCCGGATCACGGTGGCCAACGGCGACGACGACCGCCTGCGGGCCCGGGCCGAGGCGCTGCGACCGGGACCCCGCTGGGTCGAGGTCCCCGAGCCGGTGCCGGCCTGGGTCGACGCGCTGGGCCTGCGGGGCCGCCACAGCCACCTCGACGCGGCGATCGCGGTGGCCTGCCTCCAGGAGGCGGGGGTGGACGGGGCCGGCGACGAGGAGCGGCTGGCCGGTGCCGCGGCCGGCTACGAGCCGCTGCCCCACCGGCTGCGGACGATCGCCACCCTGGACGGGGTCGAGTACGTGGACGACTCGCTGTCGACCAACGTCCTGCCGACGCTGGTCGCGGTGGAGGTCTTCGCCGACCGGCCGCTGGCCCTGCTCGTCGGCGGGTTCGACCGCGCCATCGACTACGCGCCGCTGGCCGCCGCGCTGGCCGGGCGTGGGGCCCCGACCCTGGTGCTGGCCCTGCCCCAGAACGGGCCGCGGATCGCTGCCGCGCTGGCCGCGGCGGGGGTGGGGGCCGAGGTGTGCGCGGACCTGGGCGACGCGGTCGACCGGGCCGCGGCGTGGGCCGAGCCCGGGGCGGTGGTCCTGCTGTCGCCGGCCGCCGCGAGCTACGGCCTCTACGCCGACCACCGGGCGCGCGCCACGGCGTTCGCCGAGGCCGTGGCGGCGCGCGGTCAGAACCGGTAGCGGGTCTGGCCGTAGGGCTGCCGGGCGAAGGCGAACGCCCGGGCGGGGGACAGCTCGAACACGTCGACGGACCCGCCCTGGTCGGGGTGCCGGAAGCCGCCGCCGGCGACCTCGAAGCGCCACTCGTCGCCGTACTTGGCCACGTACGCGTCGGCGATCCGGGCCAGCCGGCCCTCGTCGCGCACGACCCCGGCCCGGCCCTCGACCACGACGTCGAGGCCGCCGTGGAGCCGATCGGTGGCGGTGGCGAGCGTGCAGCGGTCGTCGCCGCCGAGGTTGCGGGCCTTCTGCTCGCCGGTCCCGGTGCAGAACCAGACGGCACCGTCGACCCACAGGCCGATGAGGGGCGTCGCGTGGGGCGCACCGCCGGCCCGCACGGTGGTGATCCAGTACAGCTCTGCGTCGCGCAGCCGGGCGGCGGCGTCGAGCCACGGGGTGGGCGTGGCCTCCGGGTCGCTGTACCGGGGGTCCAGCTCCTCGCTCGGGGTGGTGATGGTGGCCATCGTCCTCCTGTCGGTGGGACCGTCCCTACCCTCTCCGACGACGGGTCCACCCCGGGGTCATCGGCGCAGCACGACGGTGAGCGCGGCGGCGACGCCGAGCAGCCAGATGGCCAGCTCGACCGTGCCGACCCCGGCGACCGCCCCCACGACGAGCAGCACCGCTACGGCCACCAGCAGGACCACGATCACGCCCCGCATCCGATGTTGTCCCCGACTCCGATGCGGCACCGCGCGCGGATGGTTGCGGCCGTCGTTGGACAAGTCTGATCCCCGGTTCTGGAAGGCCTGCATGGAGCGAGCGCAGACTTCCCCGTACCTGGGAGCAACCCCGACCGCCGACGACGCTCGCCGTGGTCCTACCACAGCGGCATCCTCGATGACGGGGCCTGGCCAGCGCGGCCGCCGACGTGACGCCTGTCCCCTTCACAGAGGGGAACGCCTAAGTTAGAATGCTTCCAAGTCTAGAGCGGGCCCGAGAACGGGTCCGCAGGGCTGCCAACACGGCCTGCCGCCGGATCCACGCCGCCCCGTGGCCGGCGGCAGGCCCGCGTCCGGGCCGGTCCACCGGTTGCAGGGTCGGATCGGTCGGCGGATCAGCTGCGCTCGGCGCAGGTGGCGCAGGTGCCCCAGAAGGTGACGTCGACGTCGTCGACGGCGAACCCGTGGCGCTCGTGGCGGGACAGGCCCAGGTCGTCGACCCCGGTGGGCCGCACGTCGAAGACCAGGTTGCAGGTCCGGCAGACCAGGTGGTGGTGGCCGTCGGTGGCGTTCGGGTCGTACAGCGTGGCCCCGCCCGCGACCCGCAGCTCCTGCACCTCGCCCATGCCCACCAGCTCGTTGAGCGTGTTGTAGACGGTCGCCTGGGAGACCTCGGGCACCGAGCGACGGGCGGCGACCAGCACCTGCTCGGCGGTGAGGTGGACGTGGTCGCCGGCCAGGACCTCGACGACCGAGCGCCGCTGCGGCGTCATCCGCCAGCCGCGCCGACGCAGTCGCTCCACGAGGGCCTCGGCCATGGGATCGAAGGCTACTGGAACGCCTCCAGAACTAGAACCCACCGACCGTTGAGGCCCGGCCCACGGCCCGGATCGACGCGGTCCCGCCGGATCCGGCCTTGACAGGAGGGACTTAGCTGTATAGCTCAGTCATCTGGATGGGGGACCTCGACTTCCGGACCCATGCCGAGGTCGTGCCACGGACGGTGGCGCTGGCGCCCTCGGCCGACCTGCGGGTCCCTGACGGCGCTCACGCCGTGCTGCGGGACTACTTCGGCGCGGCGCAGGCCGCGGGGGACGGCCCCCAGGCGTTCCTGGTCGAGGACTACCCGGTCGACTCGCAGCTCGGCGCGCACTTCCACGACGTCGACCAGTTCCAGGTGTTCCTCCCCGCGCCGGGCGCCTACTACCAGCGCACCCCGCTGGACGCGCCCATGGTCCACTACGCCGACCGCTACACGACCTACGGCCCGTTCGGCAGCGGGGAGCCGGGCTTCGCCTTCCTGACCCTGCGCCGCCACGCCGCGGCCGTGACGGCGTTCATGCCCCGGTCGCGCGACCTGCTCGCCGGCCGCCCCGGCCGCAACCGCCACGTGCGGGTGGCCGGTCGGGACCGGGCCCCGGCCGACGGGCCGGCAGGGCACGGCGTCGAGGTGGAGGCGCTGTTCGGGCCCGACCCGGATCGGATGGCGGCGTCGGTCGTCACGATCGAGGCCGGTGCGACGGCGAGCCTGGCCGAGGACGAGGGCAGCGACGGCCGGTACCTCCTGGTGCTCGACGGGACGGCCGAGACGGCCGAGGGGCGCCGGCTCGGACCGCTCAGCCTGGGTTGGTCCGATCCCGGTGGTGCCCCCGTGGTGCTGCGCGGCGGTGCGGATGGCGCGAGGGTCGTGGTCATGCAGTTCCCGGGACGGGCCGAGGAGGACGCGCGGTGACCACGACGGGGAGTCGCACCAGCCACGAGCGCGACGGAGGACCAGGAGCCCTCGCCGACGCCGACGAGCGGGGCGCCGCCATCCTGGCCGCGGTGCGCGAGCTCCGGCGGACCATGCAGTCGGGGCGACTGCGGGCCAGCACCTACGGGGGCATCGTGGACCTCCGCCAGATCGACATGGTCGACGCCCTGGCCGGCGGCGACCGCCAGCGCATCAGCGACCTGGCCGTCCGCCTCCGGGTCGACGCGTCCACCGCGACCCGCGCCGCCCAGCAGCTCGAGGGTCGGGGGCTGGTCCGGCGGGAGGTCGCACCCGACGACGGGCGAGCGGTGCTCGTGTCGTTGACCGAGGACGGCCGGAGCCTGCACGCGGCCGTCGTGGGCCACTGGATCGAGCTGGCCCGCCGGTTGATGGCCGGCTTCGAGGAGGGCGAGCAGGTCGTGCTCCTCGACGGCCTCCGCCGCCTCGTCGCCGCCATCGACGCCGTCGCCGACGAGGCCGATCAGTGAGGCCGGTCATAGGGCTTCGCTATGACCTCAGTGGCGGCAGGCCGGTAGCGGGGTCCGGCTCCCGTGCCTAGCTTTGTGCCGTCCTCACGATGAGGACGGGGTGCCGCGTGCCTCCTTCCGATGCGGGGACGTGTGCGTGCGGGGCCAGGGCCAGGTGGCCGGCCTCGCCGCCGTCGCCGGGGAGGCCCCGCGGTGAGGGGGGACGGTTTGCCTCAAGTGCCTGAGTCGTACAAATATTACGACGTAGGTCGGATTTACGCCGTTCCGGCGGCGCGGTCGGTGACCAGGGCGACAGGGCGAGGGCGCACGACATGAGCAGGGCAGGGGTCGGAGGGTGGTCGTGACCGGCGAGCCCGCCGGCTCGCGCGACGTCGTCGACCCCCTCGCCGGGCCCGACCGGCCCGCACCCTCCGCCGGCCCGGTGGAACCGGACGGGCCGCCGGGAGGCTCCGGTCCGGTCATCCGGCTCCAGGGCGTGGACCTGGAGTTCCCCCGCTCGGGCACGACGCCGCTCCCCGTGCTCGACGGGATCGACCTCGCCGTGGCGCCGGGCGAGATCGTGGCCCTCATCGGCCCGTCGGGCTGCGGCAAGTCGACGATCCTCAACATGGTCGCCGGAAGCCTCCAGCCCACCGGCGGCACCTTCGAGTTCGACGGCGCGCCCCTGCGCAAGCTCAACACCGCCGTCTCCTACATGACCCAGAAGGACACGCTGCTGGCCTGGCGGCGGGTGCGGGACAACGCCGCGCTGCCCCTCGAGATCCGGGGCGTGGGCCGCCGCGAGCGGCGCGAGCAGGCCGAGGCCGTGCTGGCCCGGGTCGGGCTGGCCGGCTTCGAGGGCTACCTGCCCCACCAGCTCTCGGGCGGCATGCGCTCTCGCCTGTCGCTGGCCCGGGCCCTGCTCTCCGACGCCCGGGTCTTCCTCATGGACGAGCCCTTCGGCGCCCTCGACGCCTTCCTGCGGATCCGCATGCAGCAGCTCCTCATGGAGCTGTGGGCCGAGCGCCGGATGACCGTCGTCTACGTGACCCACGACCTCACCGA
Organism: Acidimicrobiia bacterium; assembly: GCA_050247895.1. Lineage (GTDB taxonomy): Bacteria > Actinomycetota > Acidimicrobiia > Acidimicrobiales > VFJN01 > CAVPEW01. Next base: position 4,154 of record JBFWTJ010000161.1, on the reverse strand, counting down.
GGCCATCGGGCTGGCCCACCGGGTCGTGGTGCTGTCCAGCCGCCCGGCCCGCATCAAGGCCGTCCGGACCATCCCCTACGCCTTCCCCCGCGACATCGCCGCGGTGCGGACCGAACCCGACTTCAACGCCACCTACCAGGAGCTGTGGGACCTCATCGCCGAGGACCTCGACGCCGAGGCCGAGGGTGGGCGCGGTGGCTGAGCCGGCGCGGGCCGCCGCCGGGACCCGGTCCCGCCTCGACGCCGTCAGCATCCGGCTCCAGGTCCTCCGGCTGGCCGCCCTGGGCGCGCTGGTCGCGGTGTGGGCCTACGGGCCGCCCCGCCTCGTGCCGACCCGCCTCGTCAGCCGGCCGGACCAGGTCTGGGACCGCACCGTCGACCTGCTCACCTCGGGCGAGTTCCTGGAGAACCTCCGCACCACGACCTACGAGATGCTCGGCGGCCTGCTGCTGGGCGGCGTGGTCGGCATCGTGCTCGCCGTCCTGCTCGACCTGGTCCGCCCCCTGGAGTGGCTGTGCGAGCCCCTGATCCGGGTGCTCTACGCCATCCCCAAGGTCGTGCTCGTCTCCCTGTTCATCCTGTGGTTCGGGCTCGACGCCACGGCCAAGATCGCCCTGGTCACCAGCCTGGTGCTGTTCATCTTCTTCTTCAACATGCGCCAGGCGCTCCAGGAGCTCGACCCCGACCGGGTCACCGCGCTGCGGCTCATGGGCGCAGGACCCCTCAAGGTGGTCCGGTCCCTGGTCATCCCCGACTCGCTGCCCTACGTGTTCGGGGCGCTGCGCCTGGCCGTCCCCCTGGCCTACTCGGGCGCCATCTTCGCCGAGCTCAACATCTCCAGCGGCTCGGGCCTGGGCAGCCTGGTGGCCCGCTACGGCAACGCGCTCGACCCGGCCGGCTCGGTGGCGGTCATCCTGCTCGTGGCCCTGATCGGCTACCTGCTCGACGTCGCGCTCACCGCGGCCCTGCGCCGCCGCTCGACCCGCATCGGCCTGGGTGCGGTCCTGTGACGGCCGGCCCCCGCCGCGACGCCCGGGCCGTGGCCGGCCGGATCGTGCAGTGGTGCACCTCCCTCGGGCTCTTCCTGGCCGTGTGGGAGTGGTGGATCGCCCCCCGCTTCGGCTCGGTCTTCATGGCCCCGCCCTCGGAGGTGTGGGCCAAGCTGCGGGACTGGCAGTCCGACGGCGTGCTGGTCCCCGCGGCGTGGGAGACGCTGTCCGAGGCGCTGGTCGGCCTGGCCCTGGGCAGCCTGGTCGGCGTCGCCGCCGCGGTCCTCCTCTACCGCCTGCCCCGCCTGAACCGCATGCTCGAGCCCCTGGTCGTGGCCCTCTACGCCATGCCCAAGATCGCCCTGGTCCCGCTGCTGTTCATCTGGCTGGGCCGCGACGCCACGCCCCGGCTGCTCTTCGTGTCGCTGTCGAGCTTCTCGATCCTGTTCATCGCCACCGCCACCGGCCTGCGCACGGTCGACCCCCACCAGCTCGACATGGTCCGCCGCCTCGGCGCGTCCTACGGGCAGGTGGCGACCAAGCTGCTGGTGCCCCACTCGCTGGGCTTCGTGGCGTCGGGCCTGGCCATCGCCGGACCCTTCGCCCTGGTGTCGGCGCTGGTCGTGCAGATGCTCCAGGGCACGGTGGGCCTGGGCGAGCTGCTGGTCACGGCGTCGGGCTACTTCGACGCCGCCGGGGTCATGGCCGCCACCGCGGTCGCCACCGCGCTCGGCCTGGCCCTGAACCAGCTCACCGAGGCCCTGGCCGCCCACCACCTCAGACGGAGGCAGACGTGACCATCAGCGACGCACCCGGCCCGGGGCCGCTCGAGGGCCTGCGGGTCATCGACCTGTCCACCATGATCGCCGGGTCGATCCTCAGCGCGTGGCTGGGCGACTTCGGCGCCGAGGTGGTCAAGGTCGAGCACCCCGAGGGCGGCGACCCGCTGCGCAAGCTGGGCAGCGACGAGTCCGGCGGCGGCTGGTGGGACGTGATGAACCGCAACAAGCGGGGGATCACCCTCAAGCTGTCCGACCCCGAGGGGGCCGGGCTGCTGCGCCGACTGGTCGCGGGGGCCGACGTGGTCGTCGAGAACTTCCGGCCCGGCACGCTCGAGCGCTGGGACCTGGGCTACGAGCAGCTGTCGGCGGCGAACCCCGCGCTGGTCCTCACCCGGGTCAGCGGCTTCGGCCAGACCGGGCCCAACCGCCTCCTGCCCGCTTACGGCACCCTCCTCGAGGGCTACAGCGGCTTCGCCCTGACCCTGGGCGAGGAGGGCGACCCGCCCGTGCTGCCCCCCTACGGCCTGGGCGACCACGTCGCCGCCTCCTTCGGGGCCTTCGGCACCGTCATGGCGGTCATGGAGGCCCGGCGCTCGGGCCAGGGCCAGGTCGTCGACGTGAGCCTGTACGAGCCCCTCCTGGCCCTGCTCGGCCCGCTGCCCGAGCTGACCCGGCTGGCCGGCGCGGCACCGGCCCGCACCGGCAACCGCACGTCCAACGCCGCGCCCCGCAACTCCTACGCCACCAAGGACGGATGGATCGTGCTCTCCGCCGCGACCGACCGGCTCTTCGCCAACCTCATGGAGGCCATCGGCCGCCCGGAGCTGGCCACCGACCCCCGGTTCGCCACCAACCAGGCCCGCCTGGCCAACGTCGCCGAGCTCGACGCCGCCATCGAGGCCTGGACGCGGGACCGGACCCGGGCCGAGGTGGTGGAGCTGCTCGGTGCGGCCGGTGCGCCGGTCGGCGCGGTCAACGACCTGGCCGACGTGCTGGCCGACGCGCACGTCGCCGCCCGCCGGAGCCTGCGGACGGCGACCACCGCGACGGGCGGCGAGGTGCTGGTCCAGGCGCCCGTGCCCCGGCTGTCGCGGACGCCCGGCGAGCACCGGAGACCGGCCCCGGTCCTGTCGGGCTCGACCGACGAGGTGCTCTCGGGCGAGCTCGGCCTCGACGCCGACGAGATCGCCCGCCTGCGGGCCGCCGGGGTGGTCCGGTGACGGCGCCGGGCACCGAGCTCGCCGGGGTCCCGGTGGGGATCTCGATCGGCGCCTACCCGGTGGGCTTCCCCGACGGCGACTGGCTGCTGGAACGGGGCCGGGTCCTGGAGGCGGCCGGCTTCGACGCCGTGCTGGCCGGCGACCGGCCCCTGTGGGACGCGCCCCACTACGAGCCCATCTCCTACCTGGGCGCGCTGACGGCCACGACCCGGCGGGCCCGGGTGGTCGGCGTGATCCTGCTGCCCCTGCGCCACCCGCTCCTGCTCGCCCGGCAGCTCTCGTTCATGCACTACGCGTCGGGCGGGCGGTTCGTGCTGGCCGCGGCCATCGCCGGCGACTACCCGGCCGAGTTCGCCGCCCTGGGCGTCGACGTGCGCGACCGGGTGGCCCGCCACAACGAGTCGATCGCGGCGATGCGCCACCTGTGGTCGGGCGACGAGGCCCCCTTCGTCGGCCGGTTCGGGACCTACCCGGGCGGGCAGGTCAAGCCGCTGCCGCCGGGCGGGAAGGTCCCGGTGTGGCTGGCCCACCGCGCCCGCCAGCAGTCCTCGATCCGCCGCACGGTGGAGGTCGCCGACGGCTGGTTGGCGTCGTGGGTCAACGAGCGCCGGCTCACCGGTGCCCTGGAGTCGATGGCCCAGCACGCCGAGGAGGTCGGGCGCGACCTGGCCGAGATCGAGGTCGCGGTGCTGGTGCGCTTCTTCCTGGCCGAGGACTCCGACGACGCGGCCGACGTGACGGCCCGCTTCCGCGAGGCCACCTACGGCCTGCACTCCTACGACCCCACCGTCGCCCAGCGCTACCACGCCCTGGGCGGCCCCGAGGCGGTGCGGGCCCGCCTGCGCGCCTACCTGGCCGCGGGGGCCCAGTCGCTGATCCTGCAACCCGAGTGCCCCCTGGCCCAGGTCGACGAGCAGCTCCAGCGACTGCGCGACGAGGTCCTGGTCCCCATGGGCTTCGCCTCAGGCCGAGGCCACCGAGAAGGAGAGATGAGATGAACGGTCCTCTCAACCCCGCCGAGCGCCGTCCGGGTCGCCGGCGGCGACGGACGTCCACGCTGCTCGCCGCGGTCGCCGCGCTGTCCCTGGTCGCGGCGGCCTGCGGCGGTGACGACGACGAAGCAGGTTCCGACGACGGCACGACGACCAGATCGGAAGAGCGTC
>JBFWTJ010000160.1:0-9072 GCA_050247895.1 Acidimicrobiia bacterium | reverse complement strand
CTGGCCCTCACGCCCGCGCCCGACGCCGAGCCCGTCGACCGGGTCGCGGCCGACCCGCCCGACCGCTGGGCGGTCCTCGTGGGGGCCGAGGGCCCGGGGCTCACCGCCGGCGCGCTGGCCGGGGCCGACCGGCGGGTGCGGATCCCCCTGGCGCCGGGCGTCGACTCCCTCAACGTGGCCACCGCGGCGGCCGTGGTCCTCCACCGCCTCGATCGCCCCGCCCCCGGCTCCGGCGAGGCCGCTCCCGCCTGAGACCACCGCGGCGAGGGCAGTCGCCACCTGGGGCCGCGGGCCAGCCGGTCGGGTCCGGGTCGGTCGACCACGTCGGGCCCCGAGCAGGCGGCGTGCGGTGGTCGCGGGTCAGGCCGGGTCGGGGACCTCGCGCTCGCGCTGGCCGGCGGGGTCGATGACCTCGCGGATCAGGGCGAGCTCCGCCGCGGTGGGCTCCCGGGAGGTCGGCACCTGGTCGGGCACGACGAGCTCGAAGCCGGTGGCGGCCACCACGTCGTCGACGGTCACGCCGGGGTGGACCGAGCGCAGGCGCATGCGGTGGTCGGGGCCCTCGAAGTCGAGGACCGCGAGGTCGGTCACGACGTGGCGGAGCCGGTGGTACCGGGCCGCGCCGGCGGGCAGGGCGGCGGCACGGTCGTAGCCGATGCCGCACACCGTGTCGACGGCCTCGACGAACACGGCGGGGGTGTGGCGGGGCACCCAGTAGGAGGTGGTGTCGTTGATGGTGTTGCCCGGCGCGCCCCGGTAGCCGAGGAGCTGGACCTTGGGCCGGGCCGGGTCGCCGATGGCGGCCAGGTTCTGGTTCCCCCACCGGTCGAGCTGCGAGGCGCCCATCATCACGTGGCGCCGCCCGTTCCAGACCCAGTCGAACATGTGCCGGTAGGGGTTGAAGTGCTCGACCACGCGTCGGGCCGGGTCGGGGAACGCCTCGTCGTTGGCGACCAGGGTGGCCTCACCGTCGGTCATGGCCAGGTCGGGCTCGAAGGTGGCCCGGGCCAGGCGCCCGCCGATCATGGGGATGGTGCCGATGGGGTTGGCCAGGATCTCGCCGTCGCCCCGGAAGCACTCGGCCACCGCGACGACGCACAGCTCGGCGCGGGTGGCCTCGGTCGTGGTGGCGGTCATCGGGCCTGCTCCCGGGTGAGGCGGGCCTGGTAGTCGGCCTCGGACAGGTCGAGCCAGGTGGCCTTGAAGTCCTGCCAGGCCTGGGGGTCGCGGGCCGACGCGGCGTAGGTCCTCTGGAAGGCCTCGTCACGCTCGTAGTCGCCGGGGCAGGAGGTGAAGTGGGCGCCACGGGGGGCGTGGACCACGCCGTCGACCACGAGGCGGGACACGGTGAGCGCCTGCAGGGGGGCCTCCTCGGCCAGGTCCTCGGTGGGCACGACCCGCTCGGTCGACACGAAGCGCCGGCCGTCGGGCGCGGCGGCCAGGAACAGGTCGTCGAAGTAGGGGTCGGGACCCAGGTAGCAGGCGTTGCCCGACGGGTCCGACCGGTTCATGTGGACGAAGGCGGCGTCCAGGACCAGCGCCGGGGCGGCGACCAGCTCCTCGCCGTCCTCGTAGGGCGAGGTGACCGTGGCCAGCCGCGGGTTGTCGCGGAACAGGTCCGATCCCAGGCCCACGCGGGTGGGCAGGAACGGCACGCGCCAGGCGGCGGCCTGCAACCCGAGCAGGAACATCCCCTCGTCGTAGGGTTCCTCGGCGACCGTGCCGGCCTGCCGGGCGGCACGGAAGTGGGGTTCGAGGGGGATCGAGTCCTGCGACACGAAGGCGTAGGCGACATTGGCCACCTTGCCCGCGGCGCACAGCAGGCCGACGTCGGGCCCGCCCCAGGAGACGACGGTGAGGTCGGTCAGGTCGGAGCGCAGGATCTCGCGCACGATCGACATGGGCTTGCGCCGCGAGCCCCACCCGCCGAAGCCGACGGTCATCCCCGACGACAGCGTGGCCACGGCGTCGGCCTCGGTGGTGCGCTTGTCCCGGCTCACCGGCTCACGTCCGTGGTCCGCTTGTCGACGAAGGCGTCGCGGTGCTCGTCGGCGACGCCCGACAGGTTGAGCTCGAAGGTGAAGCCCTGCTCGAAGCGGTACGACCGCTTCACGTCCCACAGGTCGATGCCGTTGAGCGATGCCTTGGCCGCCCGGATCACCGCGGGGGACTTCGCCGCGACCTGCCCGGCGACCTCGAGTGCCGCGTCCCGCAGCTCGCCGGCGGGGACCACCCGCAGCACCGACCCGAACGCGGCCAGCTCGGCCGCGGTGGCGGTGGCCGCCGTGTACACCATGGCCCGGGCCTTGTGCTGGGGCACCAGCCGCGACAGGTGCGTCGCCGCGCCCAGCGCCCCCCGGTCCACCTCGGGCAACCCGAAGGTGGCGTCGTCGCTGGCCACGATCACGTCGGCGTTGCCGACCAGGCCGATCCCCCCGCCCAGGCAGTGGCCGTGGACCGCGGCCACGACCGGCACCTCGCAGTCGTACACCGCGGCGAACGCCGCGTAGCAGCCGTGGTTCGCGCCGATGAGCGCCTCGAACCCCTCCGTCGCCTGCATCTCCTTGATGTCCACCCCCGCGTTGAAGCCGCGGCCCTCGGCCCGCAGCACGACCACCCGCACGCCCGGGTCCCGACCCAGGCGGGTCACCAGCTCCGCCAGCTCGAACCAGCCGGCGACGGTCAGCGCGTTCACCGGCGGGTGGTCCATGACGACCTCGGCGATGCCGCCGGGGTGCGGGTGATGGTGGGTCGGCATGTTCATAAAAATATATGAGATTCGGAAGGAGGGCGCCAGGTTCGTTGCCTCCTGCTGAACACGTCGGCAACATGGACCCATGGGCACGCGACGCATCGCCGACTTCGTCCGCGATCTGCTGGGGGATGCGCTGCCGATCAGCGTCGAGGCGTATGACGGCAGCAGGATCCTGGCGATCGACTCCACCGCCACCCTGGTCATCAGGTCGCCCGACGCCATCCCCCGGATCCTCTACGCACCGGGCGAGCTGGGCCTCGGCCGGGCCTACGTGGCCGGCGACCTCGACGTCGAGGGCGACATCTTCGCCGCCCTCTCGCTGCGCGACCGGCTGCCCGACCTGCACCTGCGGCCCCACCACCTCGCCGACCTGGCCCGGCTGGCGGGCAAGGAGCACCTCCGCCCCATCCCGCCGCCGGCCGAGGAGGCCCGGCTGCACGGACGGCGCCACTCGCCCGACCGCGACGCCGCGGCCATCGCCCACCACTACGACGTCTCCAACCGCTTCTACGACATCGTCCTGGGCCCGTCCCTCACCTACTCGTGCGCCGTGTTCAGCTCGCCCGACGACACGCTCGAGCAGGCCCAGGCCAACAAGTACGAGCTGATCAGCCGCAAGCTCGACCTCCGCCCCGGCATGCGCCTGCTCGACGTCGGCTGCGGGTGGGGCGGCATGGTCCTGCACGCCGCCGCCCACCACGGCGTCTCGGCCGTCGGCATCACCGTGTCCAAGGCCCAGGCCGAGCGGGCCAACCAGCGCATCGCCGCCGCCGGGCTGGCCGACCGGGCCGAGGTCCGGGTCCAGGACTACCGCGAGGTCACCGACGGGCCCTTCGACGCCGTCAGCTCCATCGGCATGTTCGAGCACGTCGGCAAGGCCCACCTGGCCGAGTACTTCGACAAGCTCCGCAGCCTGCTCCGTCCCCAGGGTCGGCTCCTCAACCACGGCATCAGCCGGCCCCGGCCCGGGCGCAGCCGGCTCGGCCGGCGCAGCTTCGTGGACCGGTACGTCTTCCCCGACGGGGAGCTGCACGAGGTCGGCTCGACCGTCACCGCCCTGCACGAGGCCGGCTTCGAGGTCCGCCACCTCGAGAACCTGCGCGAGCACTACGCCCTCACGCTGCGCCGCTGGGTGGCCAACCTCGAGCGCCACTGGGACGAGGCCGTGGCCGAGGTCGGCGCGCCCCGGGCACGGATCTGGCGCCTGTACATGGCCGCCTCGGCCCTCAACTTCGAGGCCAACCGCAACCAGATCCACCAGGCCCTGGCCGTGGCCACCACCCGGGGCGCCAGCGGGATGCCCCTGCGACCCCGCTTCGACCTGCTCACGCCCTTCGAGCCCACCCCGGCGGGTGACGGCCGGGCCACCGTCCGGATCTGATCGCCGTTCGAAACCGCAGCGTCATGTGCGGTTCACATCACGACAACGACGGTGTACGAGACTGCCGTCGCATGCTCGACCAGCTCACCGCCCGCCTCGCGTCGACCGGCGCGGTCCTGCGGTCCAACCTGCACGTCGAGCGGCCCGATCGCCTGACGCGGGCCCTGCTGGCCATGACCCCCTGGGGCCCGGGCCCGGCCGGGGCGCTGGCCGCCGGCGCGGCCCGCTACCCGGGCGCCGACGCGCTCGTCGACGACGACGGCCGGCTCACCTACCGCGAGCTGGCCGACCGGACCGACGCCATCGCCTCCGAGCTCCAGGCGGCCGGGGTCGGTCCCGACCTCGTCGTCGGGGTGCTGGGCCGCAACGGGCGGACCTTCGTCGAGTCGCTGCTCGCGGCGGCGAAGACCGGCGCCGACCTGGTCCTGCTCAACACCGGGTTCGCCGGGCCCCAGCTGGCCGACGTGGTCGCCGCCGAGCGGATCGACGTCATCCTCCACGACGCCGAGTTCGGCGCCGTCGTGGCCGAGTCGACCGCCCGCGCCTACGACGCCACCGCCGTCGAGCGGATGGCCCGGGGCGGAGGCCACGTCGGTGCACCCCGCCGCCAGGGCCGCCTGGTCATCCTCACCTCGGGCACCACCGGCCGGCCCAAGGGCGCCAACCGGCGCTTCAGCCGGACGTCGGCCGACGCCGTGGCCGCCGTGGTGGGCAGCATCCCCCTCCAGGTGCGCGACACCCAGGTCGTCGCCGCGCCGCTCTTCCACGGCTGGGGGCTGACCAACCTGCTGCTCGGGATGGGCCGGGCCGCCACCACCGTGGTGTCCCGCACCTTCGACCCGCTGGCCATGCTCGAGGTCGTCGAACGGGAGCGGGCCGACGTCCTGGTCGTGGTGCCGGTCATGCTCCAGCGGATGCTGGCGCTCGGCCCCCAGGCCCTCATCGACAACGACACCACCAGCCTGCGGGTCATCGCGGCCAGCGGCTCGGCCCTGGGCTCCAAGCTCGTCAGCGAGGTCCTCGACCGCTTCGGTCCCGTCCTCTACAACCTCTACGGGTCGACCGAGGTCGCGGTGGCCACCGTCGCGGGGCCCGACGACCTGTGGGACGAGCCGGCCACCGCGGGGCGGGTGGCGATGGGCGCCCGGGTCGAGATCATCGACCAGGACGGGAACCCGGTGCCCCGCGGCACCACCGGCCGGGTCTTCGTGGGCAGCTCCAGCCGGTTCGAGGGCTACACGACCGGCGGCGGCAAGGAGGAGGTGCGGGGCCTGCTCTCCTCGGGCGACCTGGGGCACTTCGACGAGGCCGGCCGGCTCTTCATCGACGGGCGGGACGACGACATGATCGTGTCCGGCGGCGAGAACGTCTTCCCCTTCGAGGTCGAGGAGCTCCTGTCCCACCACCCCGAGGTGGCCGACGTCGCCGTGGTGGGCATCGACGACGAGGAGTTCGGCTCCGCCCTGGCCGCCTTCGTCGTGCGCCACGAGGGCGCCACGCTCGACGAGGACGGGGTGCGGGCCCACGTGCGGGCCCACCTGGCCCGGTTCAAGGTCCCCCGGCGCATCGAGTTCCTCGACCAGCTCCCCCGGTCGCCGACCGGCAAGGTCCTCAAGCGGGTGCTGGCCCAGGAGGCACGGCGGTGAGCCTGGCCGGGGGCGTGGCCCGCCAGACCCGCCGGCTCGAGACCGAGCTACTGACCTACCCGCCGGTCGTGCGGGCCCTGTCCGGCTACGTCGACGTGCTGGGCCGCAACGAGCTGCTGGCCCGGGGGACCCGGCTGCTGATCGACGCCGGCGGGGCCCTGGCCCACGCCCAGGAGCGCCAGCTCCGCTGGGCCGCCCACGCCGTGGGCGCGACCACCCGCACCGAGCGCCGCGTCCAGCGCGAGCGCGAGGCCCGGGCCAAGCTGCGGGCCGAGGCCGGGGCCGAGCCGCTCCCCGCCGGCCGGGAGCCCGCCGTCCACTGGCACGAGGGCGGCTCCGGGCGGCTGGTGGTCCTGCTCAACGGGTGGACCGCGTCGGGCCTGCTGTGGCCCGGTGCCCTGCTGGGGGCCCTGGAGGAGCGCTTCCGCGTCGTGCGGGTCGACAACCGCGGCAGCGGCTGGTCCCGCTCGGCGCCGTCGCCCTACTCGATCCCCCGGATGGCCGACGACGTGGCCGAGGTGCTGGAGGTCGTCGACGGGGGTCCGGCCACCGTCGTGGGCCTGTCGATGGGCGGGATGATCGCCCAGGAGCTGGCCCTGCGGCACCCCCGGCTGGTCGAGCGCCTGGTCCTGGTCGGCACCCGGCCGCCGGCCCCGGCCCACATCCCCTCGCCGCCCGAGGTGTTCGCCGGCATGCTCGAGCCGCCCGAGCCCGGGCAGGCGCTGCGCGAGTACCTGCGGGAGTCCTGGCGGCCCCAGTTCGCGGCCGAGTTCCTGGCCGAGCACCCCGAGGTGCTCGACGAGGTCGTCGACCGGGTCGTGGCCCGGCCCACGCCGCGGCGCGCGGTCCTCGAGCAGCTCCGGGCCGTCAGCACCTGGACCGGTCCGGACCGGCTGTCGTCGATCGCCGTGCCGACCACGATCGTCCACGGGGACCGGGACCGGCTGATGCCGGTCGGCAACGGGATCCGCCTGGCCCGGCTCATCCCCGGTGCCCGGTACGCCGAGTACGCGGGGGTCGGCCACCTTGTACCGTTCGAGGCGCCGGCAGTGCTGGCCGAGGTGGTGCGCGAGGCGGCGGGGGGTCGTCGAAGGAGACGGTGACGGAGCCGATCCGTCGGCGCCGAGGAGCAGCATGACCGACAACGTCACACCACGGTGGAAGCAGGCCTACGACAGCCTGGAGCGCAGCGTGGGGTCCAGGGTCGACCAGATCGTGGGCAGCGAGGACCTGCTGACGCTCGCCGCGCTGGTCAAGCGCACGCAGGCCGAGGTGCGCAAGCGGTCCGAGCGGCTCTCCCGCCGGGCCCTGCACCTGGTCAACCTCCCCTCGGGCAGCGACGTGAGCCGCCTCCTCAACCAGATCGGGTCGCTCGAGCGGGAGGTGCGCGACCTGCGCAAGGCCCTGGTCGACCAGGCGTCACCGCCCCGGTTCAAGGTGAAGGGGGTGGACGACGGTGGCGGAGCTGCCCGGCCAGGCGGCCGTGCTCGGAAGGCTGCGACGTGACCTGGACCGCCTCGCCCTGCGGACCCGGGCCGGCCTGAAGCACCTGGCCGGCGTGGGCCGGCCCCAGGTCGGGGTGTCACCCCGCGACCTGGTCTGGCAGCGCGACAAGGCCCGGTTGTACCGCTACCGCAGCGACCAGCGCCGCATCCGCCAGCCGATCCTGCTGGTCATGAGCCTGGTGACCAAGCCCTACGTGTTCGACCTGAGCCCGGGCAACAGCTTCGTCGAGTCGCTGCTGGCCCGGGGCTTCGACGTCTACGCCGTCGACTGGGGCGTCCCCGACGTCGTCGAGTCCGAGAACACGTTGGAGACCTACTGCGACGAGTACCTGCCCCGGGCCTGCGCCGCGGTGCTCGACGAGAGCGACGCCGACGCCGTGACCGTCTACGGGTACTGCCTGGGCGGCGTGCTGTCCCTGCTGTTCGCGGCGGCCAACCCCGACCTGCCCGTGGGCAGCCTGGTGCTCATGACCACGCCGGTCGACCTGTCCCGCCTCGGCCCGGCCATGGCCATCCTGCGCGACGGCCGGCTCGATCCCGACGAGCTGATCGACGAGACCGGCAACGTGCCCATGGAGCTGGTCTTCGACATGTTCAGGGTCATGAAGATCACCGGCGACATCTCGGCCTACGCCGAGCTGGTCCGCCACCTCGACAACAGCGCCTTCGTCGCCGGGCACCAGGCCATCTTCCAGTGGGCCCACGACCACATCCCGTTCCCCGGGGCCACCTTCCGCCAGATCGTCCGGCAGTTCCTGCGCGACGAGCAGCTCCTGCGGGGGCGCGTCGAGCTCGCCGGGCGGCCGGTCGACCTGCGGGACATCGCGTGCCCGGTGCTCAACCTCACCGGTGCCGCCGACCAGATCATCCCGCCCGAGTCGAACGCGCCGCTCCTGGCCCTCGTCGAGGGCATCGACAACCTCCAGCTCGCCGCGGGGCACGCCGGCCTGATCGTGGGTCGCTCGGCCCAGCGCCAGACCATCCCCGCCATCGCCGAGTGGATCGAAGCGCACAGCGAGGCCTCGTGACCGCACCTGCCGGACCCCGACCCGCCATCGAACCCGTCGCCGAGGCGTCGGTGGACGAGCTGGTGGCCTTCTTCGACCGGTTGCCCGAGGGCGACCGGACCTTCTTCAAGGAGCCCGTCCACGGGGCCGAGACCGTGCGCCGGTGGCTGGCCGAACCCGTCCCCGGGCGGTTCGTGGCCCGCCTCGACGGCCAGGTCGTCGGCTACGTGGCCCTGCTGCCGGGCGTGGGGTGGTCGAACCACGTCGTCGAGCTGCGGCTGGTCGTCGACCCTGAGCGACGGGGGGAGGGCCTGGGCCGCCGCCTGGCCACCGACGCCCTCCAGGCCGCGCTCGACGACGGCTACCGCAAGGTGATGGTCGAGGTGGTCGCGGCCCAGGAGTCGACCATCGCGCTGTTCCAGAGCCTGGGCTTCACGCCCGAGGCCCTGCTCGAGGACCACGTGCGCGACGCCAACGGGGACCTGGCCGACCTGATCCTGCTGTCGCACCACGTCGGGGCCAACTGGGAGACCCTGGCCGCCCTGGGCATGGAGGCCCCGCTCGACTGAGGGATCGGCGCGGGGCGCGTCGCCCGCTCGCGGCAGCGCCCACCCGAGCCGCCGCGCCCGCACGACGCGAGCCGGCCCGCCTCCACGGCCATCGGCGATGCCCGGTCGCGCTCGCCACCCGGACGCGGCAGGGCCCCGGCCGGAGCCGGGGCCCTGGGACCGCTCGGTCGTGCGCTGCGGTCAGGCGACGCTGGCCGCCGACCGGGCCG
>JBFWTJ010000159.1:0-9075 GCA_050247895.1 Acidimicrobiia bacterium | reverse complement strand
GCACCCGGTGGCCGAACAGCTTGCGCTCCGCCGTGCGGGAGGCGTGGTAGTTCATGACGATCGAGTTGGCCAGGCTCTCCGCCTGGTCGGAGAAGAGCACCACGCAGGTCCAGGCCAGCACGTCGCCGGCGCCCCGGGCGATGCCGTCGTCGATGCCGTGGCGGACCAGGATCGGCGCCACCAGCGTGGTGGCCGCGTCGACCACGACCAGCAACGTGGCGGCCAGCAGCGGCAGGGTGAACGGGGCCAGGATCCGGCGGAAGGTGAAGGTGCCGTCGGCCGGGCCGGCCTGCGCCGCGACGTCGACGTCGGGCTCGCCCCGCAGCTCGGGCAACCGGTCGACCGCGGCGAGCAGCGCCCGCGACTCGCTGGCCAGCGAGGCCAGCATCGACGTGCCGGCCAGCGCGCTGGCCGGGCCGCCCCGGCCGCCGCTGAGCGCGCCCTCGGACACCCCGAAGCTGCTGAGCTTGGGCGCGCCGGCCCGGGACACGTCGGTCGGCCAGGCCGCCGGGTCCAGCTCGGTCACCTCGACGGTCGCCGCGGCGGGCTCCTCCGCATCGGGGTCGGGCCCGGTGAGCAGCTCCCGGTAGAGGGCCGAGGTGGCCATGAGGTGCTCGTGGGTGCCCTCGGCCACGATCCGCCCGCCGTCGAGCACCACGACGCGGTCGGCCATCCGCAGGGTCGAGTGCCGGTGGGCGACGAGCACGGTGGTGTGGTCGGCCAGCAGCTCGTCGAAGGCCCGGAAGATGCCCTCCTCGGTGCGGGCGTCGATGGCCGAGGTGGCGTCGTCGAGGACCAGGACCCGGGGGTCGGCCAGGGCGGCCCGGGCCAGGGCGATCCGCTGGCGCTGGCCCCCCGAAAGGGTGAAGCCCCGCTCCCCCACGACCGTCTCGTAGCCCAGCGTGAGGTCGGTGACGAACCGATGGGCGTGGGCGGCCGCCGCGGCCCGCTCGACCTCGGCGTCGGACGCGTCGGGCCGGGCGAAGGCGATGTTGTCGCGGATGGTGGTGGAGAACAGGAAGCTCTCCTCGAACACCAGGCCGACCGTCCGGCGCAGCGACGCCAGGGCCAGGTCCCGCACGTCCACGCCGTCGACGCGGACGGTGCCCTCGGTGGCGTCGTAGAACCGGTTCATCAGCAGGGCCAGCGTGGACTTGCCTGATCCGGAGCCGCCGACGACGGCGACGCGCTCGCCCGGTTCGATCCGCAGGCTCACGTCGCGCAGCACCTCGGGACCGTCGCCGTAGCGGAACGAGACGTGGTCGAGCTCGACCGCGCCGAGCGGCCGGTCGAGGTGGCGGGCGCCGGGCCGGTCGGCCACAGACGGCCGCAGGGCCAGCAGCTCGCGCACCCGCTGGGCGCCGGCCCGGGCCTGCTGGCTGGTGGCCATCACGCCCGAGAGCATCCGGACCGGGGTCACCAGCTGCAGGACGTAGCTGGAGAAGGCCAGCAGCACGCCGAGGCCCAGGCCGTGGTGCAGGGCGAGGTAGCCGCCCAGGGCCAGCACGGCCAGCTGGCAGGCGGTGGGGATGGCCTGGAGGAGCGGGCCGTAGAGCGACGCGATGCGGGCGGTGCGCATCCGGGACTGGAACAGGAGCCGGGCCTCGGCCGCCAGCGTGTCGAGCTCCTGGCGCTCCTGGCCGAAGGCCTTGACGATCCGGACCCCGGTCACGGCCTCCTCGACGACGCCGGCCACCATCCCCTGGTGCTGCTGGTCCATCCAGCTGGCCGGGAAGGTCCGGGTCCGGAAGCGCATCGACACGGCCAGGAACAGCGGGATGCCGACCACCATGACCAGGGACAGCATCGGCGACAGGAACACCATGACGACCAGGGCCACCAGCACCTGGCCGAGGTTCCCGGCCGACAGGCTGAGCTGCTGGAGGAAGAGCTGGATCAGGGTCGTGTCGGCCGCGGCCCTCGACATGATGTCGCCGGTCCGCAGCCCGTCCCGCATGGCCGGGTCGAGGTGCTGGAGGTGGTGGTGGATCCTGACCTGGAGGTCGTGCTGGGTGTCCACCGCGGCGCGGCTGCCGATGCGGCGGCGCAGGTAGCCGGCCACGAGGCAGACCGCCCCCAGCGCGGCCAGGAGCACGACGAGGGGGGCGAGGTCCCGGCGGTCGGACAGCACGGCGTCGTCGAGGATGACCGCCTGGACCAGCGTGGTGAGCGAGAACAGCCCGCGCTCGACGACGGCCAGGACGATCGCGGCGACCATCGACCGCCGGTGGCGGCCCAGGATCGGCCCGAGGTTGCGGAGCCAGCTGCGGTCGGGGGGAGCGGTCTCGGCCGGTTCGGCGGGAGGCGCGTCGGGCCCCCCGCTCACCGTCCCTGCCGGCACCGGGCAGCCACCACGCGACCTCCTCCGCTCCTCGTCACCGGGTGACGGGCCGCTCCGCTGCGAAGCCTCGCCGCGCCCTGCCACCCGCCGGATCCTGAGATCTTCTCGTACACGGAACCGGTCACGCACCTGTGTCCCCCGCGTTCACGCTGCATTGCGCCACCCGCACCGGCGTCTTCGGCCCGAGGTTCGGCGGCTGGACCGGCGTTCGGGCGGGTAGTCGCACGGCATGCGCGACGTCTCGGTCGGGTACACGCTGTCGGGCGAGGAGCACCCGCCCTCGGACCTGGTCGCCGACGCGCCCGCCGGGGTCGGTGCCGGGCCATGAGCACGACCTCCACCGAGCCGGTCGCGGTCGGGCTGGCCCGCGAGCGCCGGGGACGGCGGCTGCGGCGGGCCGGGCTGGCCGCGTTCGGCGCCTTCGTGCTCGCCGGCCTGGTCGGTGCGCTGGGCGTGCGGACCACGACCGACGAGGCCCGGGACGGCGGGCTAGAGGTCCGCCTGACCCGGGCCGTGGTGGCCCGGCCCGCCCTGGCGGTCCCCTACCGCCTGGTCGTGTCCCGCCCGGGCGGGTTCGACGACCCGGTGGAGGTGCGCGTCAGCACGTCGTACCTGGAGGCCCTGGACGAGAACGGCGCCTCGCCCGACCCCGACTCGGCCACCACCGACGGCGACGAGACGGTGTGGACGTTCGACCCGCCCGAGGGCGAGGTCCTCACGGTCTGGCTCGACACGCGGATCGAACCGGGCGTCCAGTGGCGGCGCGGTGGGCGGACCACCGTGGTCAACGGCGGCGACCGGGTCGTGATCGACCACCCGGTCTGGATCCTGCCCTAGGAGGTGCCGTGGAGATCGTGCTCCGCTCGGTCGTCGTCTACGCCCTGCTCTGGCTCCTGCTGCGGGCCATGGGCAAGCGGGAGCTGTCCGAGGTCACGGCCTTCGAGATGGTGATCCTGGTCGTGCTGGGCGACCTGGTGCAGAACGGGGTCACCCAGGAGGACATGTCGATCACGGGCTCGGCCCTGGCCGTGACCACGATGGGCCTGCTGGCGGTGACGAGCTCGGCGGTGAGCCACCGGTTCCGGCGCGTCCGGCCCCTGCTGGAGGGCGAGCCAAGCGTGGTCGTGCGCGACGGGGTGGTGCTCGACGAGGTCCTCCGGCTCCAGCGGATCACGAGGGCCGAGCTCGACGAGGGTGCCCGCAAGCAGGGCATCGCCGACCTGGACCAGGTGCGCTGGGGGATCCTCGAGGCCGACGGCACGCTGTCCTTCGTGCGCCGGTCCGACGGTTCGGACTGAGTCCCGGGAGCCGCGGAGGGGTGGACGGCCGGCGGGCCGGGCGGACGTCGGCACCGCGCATTTGTCATGACATACTGACATCGTGATCTCCACCGGCACCGTCGTGCTCCTCATGGCGGTGGGCGTGGTCGCCGGCGGGCTGGGCGCGGCCATCGGCATCGGTGGGGGGATCGTGGTCGTCCCGGCCCTGGTGCTCGGGTTCCAGTACGACATCCGGGTCGCCGTCGCCGCCTCGCTCGTGGCCGTGGTGGCCACCAGCACCTCGGCCGGCTCCGCCTACGTGGGCGAGGGCCTGGCCAACATGCGCCTGGGCATGTCGCTGGAGGTGGCCACCACGATCGGCGGCATCGTGGGCGGCCTGGTCGCGGTGGCGCTGCCGGCCGACGTCGTCGCCGTCGCGTTCGCGGTGGTCATGGTGGCGACCGCGGCGCTGGTCCTGCGCCAGGGCGACCCCCACGGTGCGGGCACCGACGCCACGGACGCCGGCGGTGGGCCCGAGGGCGGGGCGCCGGCGGCAGGGTGGGAGGACCGGGCCACCCTCGGCGGCGCGTACCTCGACGAGCGGTCGGGCCGGCTCGTGCGCTACCGGGCCCGGCGGCTGGGTGCCGGGTCCGCCGTGGCCGCCGTGGCCGGCGTGCTGTCCGGCCTCCTGGGGGTCGGCGGAGGCTTCCTCAAGGTCCCGGCCATGACCCTGGCGATGGGCGTGCCCATGCGCGTCGCCGCAGCCACGTCGAACTTCATGATCGGGGTCACGGCCATCTCGAGCCTCGTCGTCTACTTCGCCCGGGGGTACGTGCACCCCCTGGTCGCCGTGCCCGTGGCCCTGGGCGTGGTGGCCGGGTCCGGCGCCGGTGCCCGCCTGGCCGGCCGCGTGGACCCCCGCACCCTGACCCGCCTCCTGGCCGTGGTCCTCGTCGCGGTCGCGACCCAGATGGCCCTGGACGCCGCCGGGGTCGGCCTGTGAAGGGCGACGGCCCGCCCGACGTCGACGGGTCGGCCGGCACCCGCCGGGTCGTCCACCGGCTGCTGCGGGGCGGGCTGGTCGTGGCCGTGGCCCTCATGGCCGGCGGGCTGGTCCTCAAGCTGGCCGGCGGCGACCACCATGATGGGACCGTGACGCCGTTCGGGTTGGCCGACGCACCGAGCCTCGGCGATGCGCTGATGGGCCTCGGCATCGTCGTGCTCGGGCTGACCCCTGCCCTGCGGGTGGTGGCCCTGGCCGGGCTGTGGGCCCGCCAGCGCGACTGGCGCTTCGTCGGCGTGGCCGGCGCGGTGGCCGTCACGCTGGCGACCGCCGCCCTCCTCGGGGGCGGCTGAGCCGGTGCTCGACCGGGCCCGGGCCCTGCCCCTGTGGGCGCAGCTGGAGGCCGAGCTGCGCAGCCGGCTGGCCCGCGGCGAATTCGACGTCTCGTTCCCCACCGAGCAGCAGCTGGTGGCCGAGTACGACGTGAGCCGGCCCACCGTGCGCCAGGCGCTCGCCGCGCTGCTCGAGGACGGCCTGCTGGTCCGGCGGCGGGGTCGGGGCACCTCGGTGGTCGCACCCCGGGTCGAGCAGTCCCTCCCCGGCGCCTACAGCCTGGCCCGGGCCATCTCGGCCACGGGTCGGACCGAGCGCAGCCAGGTGCTGGTGGCCGAGCGGGCGGCGCCCCCCGCCGCGGTGGCGGCGCGGCTGGCGCTGCGCCCGGGCGCCGACGCCGTCCACGTCGAGCGCGTCCGCTTCGCCGACGACGAGCCCCTGGCCGTGGACCGCAGCTGGCTCCCCGTCGAGCTCGGCGCGCCGCTGCTGGAGGCGGACCTCACGCACGGCTCGCTCTACGACGTGCTCGCCGCGGCGGGCGTGCGACCGACGTCGGGGACCGAGGAGATCGAGCCGTGCGTCCCCACGAGGCAGGACCGGCGCCGGCTCCGGCTGCGCGACGGTGCCCTCGGCTACCGCATCCACCGGCTGCTGCGGACCGGTCCCGCACCCATGGAGGACCGGGTCAGCGTCATCCGGGCCGACCGCTACCGCCTCACCAGCACGTGGGGCGAGACCTGACCCGGTCGGGCACCGGGGCGCCCGGGCCGTCCGGGCCTCAGCGTCCGGGCGCGACCTGGTACGACGTGACCGAGGAGGAGCCCATCATGAGCTCCGCGGCGACGGCGGCGAGCAGGCCGGGCACGACGAAGCCGGGACGGCCGGTCGTCTCGGCGACGAACATCACCGCCGCCAGCGGGACCCGGTAGCCGGCACCGAGGAAGGCCGCGATCCCGACCACCGAGAACAGGCTGGTGTCGAGCGCGCCGAACGCGCCGCCCACGGCCCGGCCGGTCAGCGCGCCGGCCACGACCAGCGGCACGAACAGCCCGCCGACGCCACCCCCGGCCACGGTCACGACGGTGGCCGCGCCGCGCAGGGCCAGCACGGCGAGCACGAGCCAGGTGGCGTGGGCCGGGTCGAGCGCCCAGTCGATGGCGTCGTAGCCCGGACCGAAGGTCAGGTTCCGCCCACTGGCCGCCCGTGCCGCCACGAGCAGGAGGGCGAGCACGCCCCCCGAGGCCACGGCCCGGACCCGCGCGTCGTGGCGTGGCGCCAGGGCCTTGGCCCGGCGGATGGCCGCGGCCAGGAGGCGGGCCGCGACGCCGGCGACGACCCCGAGCACCACCGCGCCGGCGAGGTCGCGCAGGTCGAAGGCCGGGTCGCCGACGACCGGCAGCAGGGGGTCGGTCCCGTTGACGGCGACGAAGGCGAGGTAGCCGGTGGCGGCCGACACCAGGGCGGGCAGCAGCATCCGTCGGGCCAGGTCGTCCTGGTAGGGCACCTCGAGGGCGAAGACCGCACCGGTGGCCGGGGCCTTGAAGATGGCGGCGACGCCCGCGGCGGCACCGGCCACCAGCAGGGTGCGCCGGTCGGCGTCGCGGAAGAGGCGGGGCGCGCGCCGCTGCACGGCCGCCCCGATCGAGGAGCCCAGGTAGATCGACGGGCCCTCGAGGCCCATCGAGGCGCCCGAGCCGAGGGTGGCCACGGCACCGACGACCCGCGCCGCGAACCCCCGGCCCGAGCTGCGCACCGACGGGTCGTGGAAGGCCTCCAGGTAGGCGTCCGCCGTGGCGGGCGAGGTGCCCCGGCCGAGGGTGCGCAGGACGAGGGCGGCCACGACCAGGCCGACCAGCGGGGCGCCGGCCACCACGGCCAGCGGCGCCTCGGACAGGCGGGCCAGGAACACCTCCACCACGATGCGCTCGAAGGCGGCGACGGCGGCCCCGGTGGCCAGGCCGGTCACCGCGGACAGGGCCAACGACGGGGCGGAGCGGCGGGCCAGGGCGTGGATCTCGTCGCGCCGGTGGGGCGCGCCCAGCCACCACCGGGCCGGGCGGGGCACGTGGGTCATCCGTGCAGGTCCCAGCCGGCCGACCAGACCGGCTCGGGCGCGTGCCCGGCGGCGTCGGCGAAGGCCTGGAGCGCGGCGACCATCGACCTGCGGTGCTCGGCCGGGACCTCGCCGACGATGGCGCCGACGGCCCGCCGCCGCGCGCGGGTGACGCGGCGCACGACGTCGCGGCCGGCGGGCAGGAGGTCGACCACGACCTCGCGGCGGTTCTCCGGGGACGTGGCCCGTCCCACGAGGTGACGGGACACGAGGCGGTCGCAAAGGCGGGTGACGGTCGACCCATGCACGCCGAGCTCGGCGGCGAGGGCGCCGACGGTCGACGGGCCGTGGAGGTCGAGGACCACGAGCGCCCGGAACTGCGGCAGCGTCAGGGACTCGTCGACCTGGGCGATGGAGCGGGCGGCCACCGCCACCAGCCCCCGGGACGCGGCCATCACCGCGTCGACCACCTCGTCGTCGGGGATCCGGGACACCACGGCCGACCTGTGTGCCATGCAACAACTGTAGGATGCACGGGTCATGCGGCGCCCACGGGCCGGCGGCGGCCCGGGCGGGCCCACGGCCCGCACCCGCCGTCAGGCGTCCTCGTGGCCCCGCCGTGGCACGATGGCGACGAACGAACACAGGGAGGCTCGACATGTCCGACACCCGGATCGACATCGGCATCGACGAGGAGACCCGCGCCGAGATCGCCGAGGGTCTGTCCCGCCTGCTCGCCGACACGTACACGCTCTACCTGAAGACCCACAACTACCACTGGAACGTGACCGGTCCCATGTTCCAGACGCTGCACCTCATGTTCGAGACGCAGTACACCGAGCTGGCCACCGCGGTGGACCTCATCGCCGAGCGGATCCGGGCCCTCGGCGCCCCGGCGCCGGGCACCTACCACCAGTTCGGCGAGCTGACCTCGATCCCCGAGGACGACGATGCGCCGGACGCCACCGAGATGATCCGGCGCCTGCTCGCCGGCCAGGAGGCGGTGGTGCGCACGGCCCGCTCGGTGTTCCCCGTGGTCGACGACGCCCACGACGAGCCCTCGGCCGACCTGCTCACCCAGCGCATGCAGGTCCACGAGAAGACGGCCTGGATGCTGCGCAGCCTCCTCGACGACTGAACCCGGGCGAGGCCGGGGAGGTCGCGGTGCGGCGACTGGTCGCCTGGCTCATGCGGTTCGCCACCTCGCTCGCGCTGCGGCGCGTCGAGGTGGCCGGCCGCCACCGGGTGCCCCGGGACCGGCCGGTGCTGCTGGTGGCCAACCACTTCAACGGGTTCCTCGACCCCCTGGTGGTGGGCGCGGCCCTCGGGCGCGTGCCCCGGTTCGTGGCCAAGGACACCCTGCGCAAGGTGCCGTTCCTGGGCCTGGTCCTGCGGGCGCTCGGCGTGGTGTTCGTCCGACGGCGGGTCGACGGCGCGGCCTCGAACGAGGACGCCTTCGCCGAGTGCCGGGCCGCGCTGGTCGCCCGGGACGCCGTGGCCATCTTCCCCGAGGGCACGACCCACGACCGGCCCCACATGGAGCCGCTGCGGACCGGGGCGGCGCGCATCGCCCTGGGCGGCCGCCAGGACGGCGCGGCCGGCCTGGCCATCGTGCCGGTGGGCGTGACCTTCCCCGACAAGGTGGCCCTGCGGCCCGCCGCGCTGGTCCAGGTCGGGCCGCCGCTCGACCTCGACGACGTCGTGCCGGCCGGCGTGGGCCCCGAGGACCGCGAGGCGGTCCGGGCGTTGACGGCGACGATCGAGCAGGCCCTGCGCGACGTGAGCCTCGACTTCCCCGACACCGAGACCGCCCTGGCCCTCGAGCAGGCGGCCCAGGTGGCGGCGAGCGACGAGGGCGATCCCGACCCGTCCCTGCAGGCCCGCTACGACCTGGCCCGGCGCCTGGGCCGCACGTCCCCCGCCGCCCAGGCCGAGGTGCGCCGCCAGCTCGGCCGCTACACCACGCTGCTGGCCGGCCTGCGGCTCACCGACCGGGACGTGGTCGAGCCGACCAGCCCCCGCCGCCTGCTGCGGTCGGCCGCCGGCATCGCCGTGGTCGTGGTGCTGCTCGGCTCGCTGGTGGCCG
>JBFWTJ010000158.1:0-9103 GCA_050247895.1 Acidimicrobiia bacterium | reverse complement strand
GGGCAGCCCGACACCGCCGGGTACGGCGCCGCCGCCATGAGGAGGCGATGCCGCGGGGAGGGCCGGTGCGGTCGGCTCGCTGGTCGGGAGGGCGCGGAAGAGGTCGTTGGCGAGGCGGGTCAGCGTGGCTTCGTCAGGCAGCCATGCCGGCCACGCCTCGCCCTCACTTCCGGTACTTCGGGGCGTAGTCATGGAACCTGTCGACGACCACGTCGTCGAGCACCGCCACGGCGTCGTCGGTGAGCACCGCCAACGAGCAGTACAGCGAGACCAGGTAGGAGGCGATCGCGCTGCGGTCGATGCCCATGAACTTCACCGACAGGCCCGGGCTCTGCTCGCCGTTCAGCCCGGGTTGGAAGAGCCCGACCACGCCCTGGCGGGATTCGCCGGTCCGGATGAGCAGGAACTTGGTCTTGGACCCGTCGACGGGGACCTTGTCCGACGGGATGATCGGGATGCCCCGCCAGGTGATGAACTGCGAGCCGAACAGGCTGACGGTGGGCGGCGGGACGCCCCGGCGGGTGCACTCCCGGCCGAAGGCGGCGACGGCGAGCGGGTGGGTGAGGAAGAAGCCGGGCTCCTTCCACACCTTGGTCAGCAGGTTGTCGAGGTCGTCGGGCGTGGGCGGCCCGGCGAGGGTGGCGATGCGCTGCTCGGGCACCGCCTGGCTGACGAGCCCGTACTCGGGGCTGTTGATCAGCTCGCTCTCCTGGTGCTCCTTGATGGCCTCGATCGTCAGCCGCAGCTGCTGGGCGGTCTGGTCGTGGGGGCTGGAGTACAGGTCGGCGACCCGGGTGTGCACGTCGAGGATGGTGTTGACGGCCTTGAGGCGGTACTCGCGGGGCGTCTTGTCGTAGTCGACGAACGTCTCGGGGAGGGGCGACTCGTCGTAGTTGTCGCACTGGACGTCGACCAGCTCGGGGTGCACCACGCGGTTGACCCGGTAGATGCCGGCCTCGACCGGGATCCACTGGAGGAGGTGGACCAACCACCGGGGCGTGATGGTCGCCATCTGGGGCACGGTCTTGGTGACCGTGGCCAGGTGCCTCGCCGCGTCGTCGCCCAGGGCGATGGGTCGTCTCGCGGTGGCCACGTGGGTCTCCTTGTCAGGTCCCGCCATGTGTGGACTGTGAGTTCGCGGGCTGCACAGCGGTGGCGGGTCGGGACACTACAGACCCGCCACCGACCCCGCGCGCCGACCTTCCGGCGGTCCGGGGTCGGCCCGACCCGACCCGCTCAGATCCGCTCGAGCGCCGGCCGGATGCCGAGGCGGCTGCGTGATGGCCACCGCCGGTCGGTCGTCACGAGGGTGTCGGCGTCCAGGTGCACCGCGGTGGCGATGACCAGCGCGTCGGGGAGCTTCAGCGCCCGGTGCCGGGCGCGGAGCAGCGCGGCCCGTGCCGCGATCTCCCGGTCGAGGGGCTCGACGTCGACGGGGAGCCGGGTGATCAGCTGGTCGACGGCATCGACGGCCGCCGGAACCTGCCGGGACGGGCCGACGAGGATCTCGGCGAAGGCGGACGCGGGCAGGACCAGGCGGTCGCCACGGTCGCGGGCCGCCCGCAGGGTCGCCCGCGCTGCGGGGTGGTGCGTGTCGCGGCGATCGAGGAAGCCGATCAGGACGCCCGCGTCGAGGACGGTCAGTCCCACTCGTCGCGCAGCGTGGCGAGCTCGTCACGGCGGTAGGACCCGGTGAGCGCGCCGGCCAGCTCCTCGAGCACGTCCAGCTCCCGTTCCAGGACGATGCGGCCCGGCCCGTCGGCCCGGGCCACGAGCCTTTCGCCCGCCTCGATGCCCGCGCCACGCAGCGCGTCGACCGGGATGGTGATCTGGTTCTTGGAGCTCACCCGTGAGGTCCCCCGACGTCGATCCTTTACATCCCGCACGGCAAGTAAGGGTAGCGGGGGGCTGCCTCGTCCGCTCGGGCGGGCCTGGAGCGTGGCCGGCGGTAGCCTGCCGGCTCGGGCGGGAGGTGCGATGGCGGGGAGCACCGTCGAGGACGAGCGGGCGAACGAGATCGGTCAGCTCGCCGACGCTCTGGGCGCGCTCCTCGGGCCGTCCCGCCCGGCCGAGCATCGGGGCGCCCTCGGTGCGCGGTGGGTCCTCGAAGGGAGCGACGTCGAAGCCGCCGCCGATCGGTTGCACCTCGTGGTGGGTGACGGCCGCCGGCGGGTGGCCGTCACCGTCGCGCACGCCTCGTCGGCGGGGCGGCACTGGCCCTCGTACCAGCGGCCGGTCCGGGGCGCGCAGGACGTGGTGTCACGGCTGGACGCCCTGCTGGACGGCGACCCGGCCGTCACCTCCGTGGAGATCGACCTCGCGCCGCCGACCGGGATCGCCCGGTGGTGGCGACGCCTGCGGCAGGCCGACTGGCGGCCGTGGTACCGGATACCGCCCCCCGGGCGGTGGGCGACCACGGCGCTGGTCGCCGCGGCCGCGCTCACGGCGGGCGATGCCCTGGCCGGTGGCGAGGGGACCCTGGCTTCCCGGATCGTCTTCAACGCCCTCGCAGGCGTGGCCGTGGCACCGTCCTACGAGGCCGTGCGGGAGCGCCGCCGGCCGGACTGAGCGCGCCGGCAGGCTTCAGAGGCCGGCGAGGAGGTGGTGCGCGGTGGCGGCGAGGGCGTCGGGGATCGGGCGCTCGCCGAAGGGGGCCAGGGCCTTGGCCGCCTCCTCCACGTAGCGGCGGGCCACGTCGATCGACGCCTCGACCCCGCCCGAGGCCCGGACCAGCTCCCGGGCCCGGGCCAGCTCGTCGCCGTGGAGGGGCCCGCCCAGCATCGTGCGGAGCTCGTCGCCCTCGGGCGCCTCCAGCGCCCGCAGGACCGGCAGGTTGTAGATCCCCTCGGTCAGGTCGAGGCCCGCCGGCTTGCCGAGCTGGGCCTCGGTGCCCACGACGTCGAGGACGTCGTCGACGATCTGGAAGGCCATCCCGTAGCGCTGGCCGAACTCGGTCAGGTCGTCGATCCGGTCGCGGGGCAGCCCGCCGACGATGCCGCCGATCCGGCACGCCGTGGCGAACAGGGCGGCCGTCTTGCCGGCGATGGCGGTGAGGTAGGACTCCTCGGTGCGCCCGGCGTCGTACACCGTGCGCAGCTCGTGGACCTCGCCCTCGCACAGCCGCCCGATGGTGGCGGCCAGGAGCCCGGCGACCTCGGTGCCCAGGCCGGCCGCGATCTCCGACGCCTTGGCCAGCAGGAAGTCGCCGGCCAGGATCGCCTTGAGGTTCCCCCAGCGGGCGTTGACGCTCTGGGTGCCCCGGCGGGTCTCGGCCTCGTCGATCACGTCGTCGTGGCACAGCGAGCCGACCTGGACCAGCTCGACCGACACGCCGCCGAGGACGACGTCGTCGGTGATGGCGGCGAGGGCGCCCTCGGCGTCGTCGGCCAGGCACCCTGCGGCGGCCATCGAGAAGAGCGGGCGGGCCCGCTTCCCCCCTGCGGTGATGAGGTGCGCGCCCATCTGGGCCATGAGCTCGTCCTCCGAGGCCACCGCCGCACGCAGCGTGGCGTCGACCCGGTCGAGCTGCGCGGCCATGCCCGGCACGGCGAGGAGCGGGTTGGCGGCCACCCGCCGAGGCTAACCGGTCCCCCCGGACGGGCCCGGGGCCGAGGGCCCCGCCCGGGGTGGTCGACGGCGGGTTGCCACGGCCCGCAGGTACACTCGCCCCACGGATCCCCCCAGCTAGGGCGGAGGCACACCTTGTTCGAACGCTTCACCGACCGGGCCCGTCGAGTGGTCGTCCTGGCCCAGGAGGAAGCCCGGCTCCTCAACCACAACTACATCGGCACCGAGCACATCCTGCTCGGGCTGATCCACGAGGGCGAGGGCGTCGCGGCGAAGGCCCTCGAGTCGCTCGGGATCTCGCTCGAAGCCGTGCGCAGCCAGGTGGAGGAGATCATCGGACAGGGCGGGAGCTCGCCCTCGGGTCACATCCCGTTCACGCCCCGGGCCAAGAAGGTCCTCGAGCTGTCCCTGCGCGAGGCGCTCCAGCTCGGCCACAACTACATCGGCACCGAGCACATCCTGCTGGGGCTGATCCGCGAGGGCGAGGGCGTCGCGGCCCAGGTCCTGGTCAAGCTCGGGGCCGATCTGTCCCGGGTCCGCCAGCAGGTCATCCAGCTCCTGTCCGGCTACCAGGGCCCCGGCGGCCCGGCGGCGACGGGCGAGAAGGCGGGTGCCGCCGCCGGCGCGGGCGGCTCGGGCGAGCAGCAGCCCTCGGGCTCGCTGGTGCTCGACCAGTTCGGCCGGAACCTCACCCAGCAGGCCCGGGAGAAGAAGCTCGACCCGGTCATCGGCCGGGCCCGCGAGATCGAGCGGGTCATGCAGGTCCTGTCCCGGCGGACCAAGAACAACCCGGTCCTGGTCGGCGAGCCGGGCGTCGGCAAGACGGCCATCGTCGAGGGCCTGGCCCAGAAGATCGTGGCCAACGACGTCCCCGAGACGCTCACCGGCAAGCAGCTCTACACGCTGGACCTCGGCGCCCTGGTCGCCGGGTCGCGCTACCGGGGCGACTTCGAGGAGCGCCTGAAGAAGGTGCTCAAGGAGATCCGCACCCGGGGCGACATCATCCTGTTCATCGACGAGCTGCACACCCTGGTCGGGGCGGGCGCGGCCGAGGGCGCCATCGACGCCGCGTCGATCCTCAAGCCCATGCTGGCCCGGGGCGAGCTCCAGACCATCGGCGCCACCACGCTCGACGAGTACCGCAAGCACCTCGAGAAGGACGCCGCCCTCGAGCGGCGGTTCCAGAAGATCGTGGTCGACGAGCCCACCGTGGCCCACACGATCGAGATCCTCAAGGGCCTGCGCGACCGCTACGAGGCGCACCACCGGGTCACCATCACCGACCAGGCCCTGGTCGCCGCGGCCAACCTGGCCGACCGCTACATCGCCGACCGGCACCTGCCCGACAAGGCCATCGACCTGATCGACGAGGCCGGCTCCCGCCTGCGGATCAAGCGCATGCAGACCCCGCCGGACTTCAAGGAGCTCGAGAACGAGCTCGCCGCCATCGTCGATGCGAAGAAGAAGGCGGTCGAGTCGCAGAGCTTCGAGGAGGCGGGCCAGCTCCGGGACAAGGAGAAGGAGCTGCTCGCGGCCAAGGAGTCCAAGGAGCGAGAGATCAAGGAGTCGGGCGTCGACCTGTTCGACGAGGTCGACGAGGAGGCCATCGCCGAGGTCCTCTCGCTGTGGACGGGCATCCCCGTCTACAAGCTGACCGAGGAGGAGACGGCCAAGCTCCTGCGCATGGAGGACGAGCTGCACAAGCGGGTCGTCGGCCAGGAGGACTCGATCAAGGCGGTCTCGCAGGCCATCCGGCGGACCCGCGCCGGCCTGAAGGACCCGAAGCGGCCCTCGGGCAGCTTCATCTTCCTGGGCCCCTCGGGCGTCGGGAAGACCGAGCTGGCCAAGACGCTGGCCGAGTTCCTCTTCGGCGACGAGAACTCCCTCATCAGCCTCGACATGTCCGAGTACATGGAGAAGCACACCGTCAGCCGGCTGGTCGGCTCGCCCCCGGGCTACGTCGGCTACGAGGAGGGCGGCCAGCTCACCGAGGCCGTGCGGCGCAAGCCCTTCTCGGTCGTGCTGTTCGACGAGATCGAGAAGGCCCACCCCGACGTGTTCAACACGCTGCTCCAGATCCTGGAGGAGGGCCGCCTCACCGACGCCCAGGGCCGCTCGGTCGACTTCCGCAACACGGTCCTGATCATGACCTCGAACCTGGGGACCGCCGACCTGCGCAAGGCCAACGTGGGCTTCTCCAAGTCCGACGAGGCCGTGACCTACGAGCGCATGAAGGAGAAGGTCACCGAGGCGCTCAAGGCCCACTTCCGGCCTGAGTTCCTCAACCGGATCGACGACATCATCGTCTTCCACGAGCTCTCCAAGGGCGAGGTCACCCAGATCGTCGACCTGATGATCGCCCGGACCCAGAAGCAGCTCGAGGGCCAGGGCCTGGGCCTCGAGCTGACCACGGCGGCCAAGCACCACCTGGTCGACAAGGGCTACGACCCCCAGCTCGGCGCCCGGCCGCTCCGGCGGGCCATCCAGCGCCTGGTCGAGGACGCCCTGTCCGAGCGGCTGCTCTACAAGGAGTTCCGCGCCGGCGAGATCATCGTGGTCGACGCCGAGACCGACGCCGACACCGGCGAGACCTCCCTCACCTTCCGTGCCGTCGAGGGCTTCCAACCGCCCCCGATGGAGCTCGCGGGCACCGGCGGCGACTCCGACGCTGGTTGAGGATCGGCCGCCGCGGCGGGCCACCCGTCGTGAGCGTCGAAGGCGCGCGCCCGCACCCTCGCGCTGAGGGGTCGGCCGCGCCCGCTCCGAGAACGACGCCGGCGTGCACGCCTTCGACGTGATCCAGCAGCCTCGCCGCACCCGGGTGCCGCTGCTGGTGGCGGTCGCCGTGCTGGCGGTCCTGGCCGGCGGCTGCCGGCTCGACGTCCGGCTCGACGTGGCGGTCCGGGCCGACGGGTCGGGGGTCGTCGAGCTGACCGTGTCCCTCGACGCCGACGCCACCGCCCGGCTCGGGCCCGACCCGGGCCAGGCCCTGGCCCTCGAGGACCTGGCCGCGGCCGGCTGGGAGGTGAGGGGGCCGACGACCCGGCCCGACGGGACGACCCAGGTGCGGGCGAGCAAGGCCTTCGCCGACCCCGCCGGGCTCACCGCGGTCGTCGAGGAGATCGCCGGTCCCGCAGGCCCGTTCCAGGGCCTGTCGCTCCAGGTCGAGCGGTCCTTCGGGCGCACCACCTGGGAGCTGGCCGGGCGGCTCGACCCGGCCGTGCCGGTGGAGTCCTTCGGCGACGAGGGCCTGGCCGCCGAGCTGGACGGCAAGCCCATCGGCCGGGACCTCGCCGCGCTGGAGGCCGAGGTGGGCCGACCGCTCGGCGAGGCCGTCGGGTTCGCCGTGGCGGTGACACTGCCGGGCTCGATGACCGCCGAAGGCGGGATCCTGGCGGGCGACGAGGTGACCTGGTCGGCGTCCTACGGCGCCCCGCCGGTCGACCTCGCCGCCTCGGGGACCGAGCGCCGGGTCGAGGCCCTGGCCTGGTCGGGCGCCGCCGTGGCCTGCGGGGTCCTCCTGGTCGTGGTCCTGGTCGTGCGGGCCGGCCGGGCCCTGTGGCGGTGGCGGCGGGGACGCCGGCCGGGTCACGCCGCGGGCTGAGGTCCGACTTCCGGTCACACCGACGTGGTCGAATCGGCGGATGGCCCGTCCCCGCACCTCCTTCCGCTGCTCGGAGTGCGGCGCCGCCGAGCCCAAGTGGGCCGGTCGCTGCGCCGCCTGCGGGGCCTGGAGCACCCTGGAGGAGGTGGCCGAGCCGGCGTCGGGCGGCCGGGCCACGGGCGCGATCGGCGGGTTCCCGGCGATGGGCGAGGCGCTGCCCATCGCCCAGGTCGGCTCGGCCGAGGCCGTCCCCCGGCCCACCGGGATCGACGAGGTCGACCGCGTGCTGCACGGCGGCCTGGTGCCGGGCTCGGTCACCCTGCTCGGCGGCGAGCCGGGCATCGGGAAGTCGACGCTGCTCCTCCAGGCCCTGGCCGGCCTGGTCGAGGGCGGTGCCCGTGGCCTCTACGTCACCGCCGAGGAGTCGGCGGCCCAGGTCCGCCGCCGGGCCGAGCGCCTCGGCGCCCTGCCCGACGACCTGTGGCTCGTCTCGGAGGCGTCGGTCCCCCACGTCGCCGCCCACGTCGCCGCCCTCGAACCCGACGTGCTGGTGGTCGACTCGATCCAGACGGTGCACGACCCGGGGGCCGGCTCGGCGCCGGGGTCGGTCACCCAGGTCCGCGAGGCCGCCCACCACATCGCCGCGGTGGCCCGCGAGCGGGACCTGGCCGCCGTGCTCGTCGGCCACGTCACCAAGGAGGGCGGCCTGGCCGGTCCCCGGGTGCTCGAGCACCTGGTCGACACGGTCCTGTCCTTCGAGGGCGAGCGCCACCACGCCCTGCGCCTCCTGCGGGCGGCCAAGCACCGCTTCGGCGCCACCGACGAGCTCGGCCTGTTCGAGATGACCGACCGGGGCCTGGCCGGCGTCGGCGACCCGTCGGCCCTCTTCCTGGCCGACCGGCGGCCGGGCACGCCCGGGTCGGTCGTCGCCGCCGTGCTCGACGGGCACCGGCCGTTGCTGGTCGAGGTCCAGGCCCTGGTGTCGGCATCGTCGCTGCCCGCACCCCGGCGCTCGGCCCAGGGGCTCGACTCGGGTCGCCTGGCCCTGGTCGTCGCCGTGCTCGACAACCGCGTCGGCCTCCGCCTGGCCGGCCTCGACGTCCACACGGTGGTGGCCGGCGGCGTGCGGGTGACCGAGCCGGCCGCCGACCTGGCCCTGGCCCTCGCCCTGGCCTCGGCCGCGGCGGGCGTGCCGATCCCCGACGACGTCGTGGCCTGCGGGGAGGTCGGCCTGGGCGGGGAGCTGCGGCAGGTCCGCCAGATGCCCCGGCGCCTGGCCGAGGCGGCACGGCTCGGCTTCCGGTGCGCCGTGGTCCCGTCCTCGGCGCCGCCGGGCCCGCCGGGCATCGAGCTCCGCCGTGCCGCGACCCTGGCCGAGGCGCTCGAACAGGCGACGTTCGGCCCGGGCGCCCGTCCCGATCTGGCCGTCGCCACGTAGGATCGCTCCGTGGCATCCCGGCGCAGCCCCGAGCTCCTGGCCGCCCTCGCCGCGGTCTCGCCGGGAACCCCGCTCCGGGAGGGCCTCGATCGGATCCTCCAGGCCAGCATGGGCGCCCTCATCGTGGTGGGCGACGGGCCCGAGGTCCTCAACATCTGCTCGGGCGGCTTCCTCCTCGACGCCGCCTACAGCCCCCAGCGCCTGTCCGAGCTGGCCAAGATGGACGGGGCGATCATCCTGGCCGGCGATGCCAGCCGCATCGCCCGGGCCAACGTGCACCTGGTGCCCAACCCCAACGTCCCCACCTCGGAGACCGGCACCCGCCACCGCACCGCGGAGAGGGTGGCCCGGTCGATCGACGTCCCGGTGATCTCGGTGTCCGAGGACAAGGCCGTGGTCGCCGTGTTCGTCCGCGACCAGAAGCTCGCCCTGGAGCCGATCCCCCGCCGGCTCACCCGGGCCAACCCGGCCCTCCTGACCCTCGAGCGGTACAA
>JBFWTJ010000157.1:0-9105 GCA_050247895.1 Acidimicrobiia bacterium | reverse complement strand
ACTCGACGTTGCGCTGGCACACGGCGAGGCCGATGCCGGTGCCCCCGACGTTGCGGTCGTGGCGCTCGAACATGCGGAAGACCCGGTCGCGATCGGCCTCGGGGATGCCCCGGCCGTTGTCGGCCACCGAGAAGACGCGCTGGCCCGGCTCGTCGGTCGCGGTCACCTCGATGCGGGGCGGCCGGCCCGCGGCACGGTGCTGGAGCGCGTTCTCCAGCAGGTTGGACAGGACCGAGGCGAGCTGGTCCCGGTCGGCGACCACGCAGCGCAACGGCTCGACGACGACCTCGGCCCCGGCCTCGTCGAGGCGGGGCCGGAGCCGGGCCAGCACCTCGGCCACCAGCTCGTCCACGTCGACCTGCGTGAAGCGCAGGCCCTCGCCGGCGCCCGAGCTGCGCAGCAGCGCGTCGATCGTGCCCCGCATCTGACCCACGCCGTGGAGGACCTGGCCGACCAGCGCCTGGGACTCCTCGTCGAGGGCCGCGCCGGCCACCCGGACCAGGCCCTGGGCCGCGGCGGAGATGGCCATGAGCGGGGCCCGCAGGTCGTGCGCGGCGGTGAAGGCGAACTCGAGCAGCTCGGCGTTGCGCCGGGCCAGGTCGCGGACCTCGGTCCGGAGCTGCTGCACGGCCAGGTGGGGGTCGTCGGCCTCGACGCCGTCGCGGGCCTCGACGAGGTGGACGACGACGGGCTCGTGGGCCCCGCGGGGGTGCCGGGCCGAGGCGACCACCGTGCCCAGGAGCCCGGGCCGGCGCTCGATGCCGAAGGTGACCTCGTCGCCCGGGCGGCCCTCGCCGATCCAGGCCGCGACCGCGGGCCGGTCGGGCCCGGTGACCAGGTCGACCAGGCGCCGGCCGACGAGGTCGGAGGCCCGCGAGCCGATCAGGGCGCGGGCCGAGGGCGAGGCGTGGACGACCTCACCGGTGGCGTCCACGAGCAGGACGGCGGCGCGCTGGGGACCTGCCCCCGCCCGCCCGGGTGCCTGGACCCACGCCCGCTCGGTCGCCTGGGGTGCACCCGCCTCACCGCTCGCACGTCGCTCGTCTTCGCTGAGCTTCGCCATGCCCGATACCTGTCCGTCGACCCGCCTTCGGCAAGGTACCAACGGGCCTGCGGCCTCCACATGGGCCAAACGGCTCAGCGATCGTGCGTGGCGACCACCTCACGTGCCGTGTCGAGCTCGTCCTGGAGCCGGACCGAGACCCCGCCGATGTCGGTGAGGTCGATGGTGCGCCCGGGCGCGCCGACGAGCGCGTCGACCGCGGCCTCGGTCAGCGGGAGCCGCAGCCGGAAGGCGGGCACCGTCTTGAGGTCGCCCACGGCGAGCTGGGCCACGGCCAGGGCGCAGCGGGCCCGGACCTGGCGCTCGAGGTTGCCGCGGGGCCCGACCAGGCGGGCGGCCAGGCGGCGTTGCCGCTCGGCCAGCGCCACCCCGGCCGGCGCCGTGCGGGCCGAGTCGTCGACCAGCAGGACCCGGGCCACGTCACGCCGGCGCAGCAGCAGCGCGACGTAGGTGCGGACCAGCGTGGCGCGGTCGAGGTCGGCGTCGGGGAAGGCCGGCGTGGCCAGGGCCTCGTCGAGCTCGTCGACCAGCGGCTGGGCGAGTGCGTTGAGGAGGCCTTCCTTCGTGCCGAAGTGGTGGAAGAGCACGCGGGGGGTCGTGCCGGCCACCTCGGCCACCTGCCGGACCGACGTCGGTCCGTAGCCCCGTTCGGCGAACAGGATCGGTGCTGCCTCGAGAACGATCTCGCGCGTGGTGCCACGCGCCATTGAACCCCCTGCTCCTCCGGGAACGAACAGAACCGCCGCCTTGCCGCCGACCGGCAGCGTATTGGAGCGGATCCGGCCTTTGGCTGAAGACTTGCTGAGGTCTGACGGCCCTCCTGGCGGCGGCGAGGCCCGGCGCGCCCGGTCCGGGGATGGACCCGGTCGCGCCGCCCGGCGCCGGTACGCTCGGGCCCCATGGACCAGCGTCCGATCCCCACCGGTCCGGCGTGGCGGATCGAGCCCAACGGGCCGCTGCGGGGCGAGGTCTCGGTGTCCGGCTCGAAGAACGCGGTGACCAAGCACATGGTCGCCGCCCTGCTGGCCGAGTCGCCCTCCACGATCACCAACGCCCCCCAGGTCGGCGACGTCGGCATCACCGCCGACATCCTGCGCAGCATCGGCCTGGAGGTCACGCTCGACGGCGGGACCGTGACGGTGGTGCCCACGCCCACGCCCCGCCCCCGGGTGCCCCTGGAGTTCACCGGCCTGAACCGGATCCCGATCCTGCTGCTGGGGCCCCTGCTGCACCGGGCCCACGAGGCGTTCGTCCCCCTGGTCGGCGGCGACCGCATCGGCCAGCGGCCGGTCGACTTCCACGTCAGCGCCCTGCAGCGGATGGGGGCCGAGGTGGAGGTCCAGCCCGACGGCATCACGGCCCGGGTCGCCGGGCGGCTCCGGGGCACGAGCATCACGCTGCCCTACCCGTCGGTCGGCGCCACCGAGACGGTCCTGCTCTCCGCGGTGCTGGCCCGGGGCCGCACGGTGATCCACAACGCGGCGACCGAGCCCGAGGTGGTCGAGCTGGCGCTGTTCCTCCAGCGGATGGGGGCCCACATCGCGCTGCGGCCCGACCGCCGGTTCGTCATCGAGGGCGTCGAGCGGCTCAACGGGGCCAGCGCCCGGCTCCAGGGCGACCGCCTGGAGGCCTTCAGCTACCTGGTGGCCGGCCTGATGACCGGCGGCCAGGTGCGGGTCCGGGGCTGCGCCCAGGACCGGCTGGTCACCGCGATCAACACGCTCCAGCGGATGGGTGCCGACTTCGAGATCACCGACGACTGGATCACCACCTCGGCCTCGTCGACCCTCAGCCCGCTGGCGGTGCAGACCGACACGCACCCCGGGTTCATGACCGACTGGCAGCCCCCGCTGATCGTGCTCATGACCCAGGCCGCGGGCATGTCGGTGCTGCACGAGACGGTCTACGAGGACCGGCTGGGCTACGTCGCCGCGCTGCAGCAGATGGGTGCGGAGGTCGAGCTGTTCGATACCTGCCTGGGCGGGCCGGCCTGCCGGTTCCACGACTCGATGGCGCTGCACTCGGCGGTGGTGCGGGGCGTGTCCAAGCTGCAGGGCGCCGAGGTGATGATCCCCGACGTCCGGGCCGGGTTCTCCTCGGTGATCGCCGCCGCGGCGGCCGAGGGCGGGTCGACGCTGTACGGCATCCACCACCTCGAACGGGGCTACGACCACCCCTTCGAGACCCTGGTCTCCCTGGGCCTGCGCCTCAGCCGCGCCGACTGAGCCCGGCCACCGGTCGGACCGGGCGAGCACCACGGCCACCGGTCAGACCGGGCAACACCGCGGCCACCGGCAGGGGCTTCGCCCGGCTGCGGGCCACCGGTCGGGCCGGGCCCGACACCGCGGCCACCGGCAGCTCCCGGGGCGCCCCGGGCCACGCGAGGGGCGGGCTCAGCCGGTGACGAGGCTGGCCAGGGCCCAGATCGAGGCGATCAGGCCGATGCCGACGAAGGCCAGGCTGCGGGCCATCGGCGCACGCTCCAGCTCACCGTCGCGCCGGGGCCGGGCCGGCGGGCGCAGGACCGCGGCGAGGTTGCCGGCGATCATCGCCCCGCCGAGGGCCAGGACGAACCACGGCAGCAGGCCCTCGTACTCCGAGAACGACATCGCCGGCCAGGATACGACCCGGCCGCCACGCACCAGGGAGCCGGCCCCGTCGGCAGGGCCGGGCGGGCTCGTCAGGGGTCGAGCTCGACGGCGGGGCCAGGCACGAACCCGGTCCAGGCGACGAACGGTCGGTCGAGCGGCCCGGGCGGCCGGAGCTGGCCGCGAACGGCGGGGCAGTCGGCAGGAGCGGGGGGCAGGCCCAGGCGACGAACGGGCCGGGCGGCGGGGAGCGGCGGGCTCGTCAGGGTTCGAGGTCGGCGGCGGTGACCTCGGGCCGGAGGTCGTCGACGACGACCCGCTCGACGATGCCGCTGGCGTGGCGCACGGTCGAGGTGGTCGGCGCGCCGGTGGCCTCGTCGAAGCAGAAGGTGGCGTCGATGCCGAACGGGGCCCGCGGGTCGGCCCGGGTCAGGTCGAGCCGGTAGCAGCCCGCTCCCTCGACCCTCACCCGGTAGAGCGGGTCCTCGCCACCGACGGCGTCGGCCAGCCCGGCGACCTCCTGGGCCACGGACCGGTCGTAGGTGGGCCCGCCCGGGGGGCCGAAGCGGCAGTCGCCGGTACCACCCGCCGCGGTCGCCGGGCAGAGCAGGATCCGGTCGTCGTTGCGGCCCTGGACGCCGCCGAGCTGGCGGTGCAGGCGCCGGGGCGGGTCCTGGGCCAGCACGTCCTCGCTGGCGATCTCCTGGCCGGTGACCTCCGAGTGGCGCCGGTACTGCCCGGTGCGCACGAAGGTGGCCCGGCGGCTGCGCTCCCACGCCGTGGTGAAGCGGTCGGCCGCCGTCGTGGCCGCAGGGCGGGGGTCGTCGTCGAGCGCCGCGGGCACGGCCACGGCGGCGAGCAGCGCGGCGTAGGCCCCGACGGCGGCCCAGCCGGCGCGCCGGTGGCCCATCAGCCGAGGTCGGGCCGGCGCCGGTCGGCCTTGCGCTCGGCCTGGCGCCGCTTGGACTGGAGGCGGCGCTCGACCGCGCCCCGGCTCGGCCGGGTCGCACGGCGGGGAGGGTCGCGGTGCAGGGCCCCGGCGAGGCGGCGGGCCAGGCGGTCCAGGGCCACCTCGCGGTTGCGGAGCTGGGACCGCTCCCCGGCGGCGACGACCCGGACCCGCGGACCGAGCTCGGCCAGCAGCCGGGCCCGGACGTGGTCGGGCAGCGACGGCGACCCGGCAACGTCGAAGACGACCTCGACCCGGGTGTCGGCCGTGTTGGCGTGCTGGCCGCCGGGGCCGCCGGAGCGGCTGAAGCGCCACTCGACCTCCGAGAGCGGGATCGACAACGAGCCCGAGACGCGCAGCTCGCCGGCCACCATGGGACCGAGCGTAGGTGGGCGGCCGGTGCCGGCCCGGGCGGACCGGCACCTGCGGCACGGTGGGCAGGTGGTCGCAGCTTGCGACGAGGGTCAGTCGAACCCGCGGGCCATGTTGGCGAAGCGTGTGTACTGGGGCAGGAAGGCGAGCTGGACGATGCCGGTCGGCCCCGACCGGTGCTTGGCCACGATGACCTCGGCCGTGCCGGCGTTCTCGGGCTTGGGGTCGTAGACCTCGTCCCGGTAGATGAACATGACGACGTCCGAGTCCTGCTCGATGCTCCCCGACTCGCGCAGGTCGGCCAGCATCGGGCGCTTGTCCGCCCGCATCTCCAGGCCCCGGGAGAGCTGGGAGAGGGCGACGACGGGGGTGTTGAGCTCGCGGGCCAGGATCTTGAGGCCCCGGGAGAGCTCGGACACCTCGACCTGGCGGTTCTCGGCGCCGGACCGGCCGGTCATGAGCTGGAGGTAGTCGACCACGATCATCCCGAGGTCGCCGACCTGGCTCTTGAGCCGCCGGGCCTTGGCCCGGATCTCCATGACGGTCAGGTTGGGGTTGTCGTCGATCCAGATCGGGGCCTCGGCCAGCCGGCCCATCGCCGACGAGATCTTCTGCCAGTCCTCGGGCTGGAGCTGGCCGTTGCGGACCCGGGACGAGTCGATCCGGGCCTCGGCGCACAGGATCCGCTGGGACAGCTCGAGGTGGCTCATCTCGAGGGAGAAGAACAGGACCGGCCGGTTGGCGTGCATGGCCGCGTGGGTCATCGCGCCGAGGGCGAAGGACGTCTTGCCCATGGCGGGACGGGCGCCGACCACGACCAGCGCCGAGGGTTGGAGGCCCGACAGGAGGTGGTCGAGGTCGAGGTAGCCGGTCGGGGTCCCGGTGATGGCGTCGCCCCGCTCGTGGAGCATCTCGAGGTGGTCGAGGTTGAGCGAGAGCAGGTCCGACAGGGGCTTGGTCGAGTCGGTCACCCGACGCTCGTTGACCTCGTAGACCATGCTCTCGGCCCGGTCGAGGGCCTTGGGCACGTCGTCGGGCACCGAGTAGCCGATCTCGGCGATCTCCCCGCCGACCTGGACCAACCGCCGGAGCAGCGCGTACTCCTCGACGATGCGGGCGTAGCGCGCCGCGTTGGTCGTGGCCGGCGTCGAGGCGAGGATCTGGGCCAGCACGGCCGGCCCGCCGATGGCGTCGAGCAGGCCGGCCCGGCGGAGCTCGTCGGCGACGGTGACCGCGTCGACCGGCTGGCCCGCGGCGTAGAGCGTGTGGACGGCGTCGTAGATGTGGCCGTGGGCCGGCTTGTAGAAGTCGACCGACGACACCGCACCGGCCGCGGAGGCGATCGCCTCCGACGACAGGAGCATGGCGCCCAGCAGCGATTCCTCGGCGGCGAGGTCGTGAGGGGGGACCCGGGACGACGCCGGTGCCCTGCGGGCTCGCTCGTCGGGATGCTGCGCTGCGGTGACCACGGCCATGGAGCGTTCAACCATCTCTGATGTGCCCTGTGCGGTGCCAGAGGCAAAAGCCTGGGGATTTCCGGGCGCTCGCTTGTGGGTTCTTGTGGACAACCAGGATCCGGATCCGGGCGCGCGCCAGCCTTCCCGCGCGCCCGCCCGACGCGGTGGATGCCCCGGCTGTGCGGCCGCCGACGCGTTCGCCGGCGGCCGCAGGATCAGCTGGCGACGACCTCGACGGTGACCGGGAACTCCACGTCGCTGTGGAGCTTGGCCGGCACCGAGTGCGTGCCGAGCGCCTTGATGGGCTCGTCGAGGTGCAGGCGACGCCGGTCGATCGTGATGCCGGTCTGCTCGGCGATGGCGTCGGCCAGGTCCGAGCTGGTCACCGAGCCGAAGAGCCGGCCCTCGCTGCCGGCCCGAGCCTTCACCGTGATGACCGCGGGGACCAGGCGCTTGGCGATCTCCTCGGCCGCGCCGCGGTCCTGCGCGTCGCGCAGGTCGCGGGCGGCGCGCATCGACTTGGCCTGGGCCTCCACCCCCGGGCTGGCCACGAAGGCCAGCCCCTTGGGCACGAGGTAGTTCCGGGCGTAGCCGTCGGCCACCTCGACGATGTCGCCACGCTTGCCGACCTGGTCGAGGTCGGACCGCAGGACGATGCGGGTCATTGCTCCTCCCCGGCGCCGACGGTCTCGAGCTCGGTGTCGGCCTCGGCCTCGGTGCTGGCGGCCACCTCGGCATCGTCGGTCCGCCGCTCCTCGCGCGGCGGACGCCCGCCCCGGTCGCCCCGGTCTCCGCGGTCGCCGCGCTCACCGTCGCCCCGACGGCCGCCCCGCTGCGGGGTGATGCGGCTGGTGTAGGGCAGCAGCGCCATCTCGCGGGCGTTCTTGATGGCCCGGGCGATGGCCGCCTGCTGCTGGGCGTTGTTGCCGGTGACCCGCCGGGCCCGGATCTTGGCCCGGTCGGACATGAAGCGCCGGAGCAGGTTCACGTCCTTCCAGTCGATGTACTCGACCTTCTCCTGGGTCAGGACGCTCACCTTCTTCTTGGAGCGGCGAGCGTTGTCCTTGTTCTTGGTGCGGGGCTTGGCCATCAGAAGGGCTCCTCGTTCGGGTCGTAGCCGGCCGGCGCCTCGTTGGGGA
The DNA here is from genome assembly GCA_050247895.1 of Acidimicrobiia bacterium. GTDB lineage: Bacteria > Actinomycetota > Acidimicrobiia > Acidimicrobiales > VFJN01 > CAVPEW01. The sequence goes on along the minus strand of JBFWTJ010000157.1, from coordinate 1,537 downwards.
CGTTGCGGCTGTAGCTGCCGCCACCACCGCCCCCGCCGGCGCCGCCGCCGTCGCTGCGTTCGTTGCGGGTGACGTCGGCGGTGGCCCAGCGCAGGCTGGGACCGACCTCGTCGGCGATCACCTCGATCCGGGACCGCTTCTCGCCCTGCTCGGTCTCCCAGGACCGCTGCTCGAGCCGGCCGGTGACCACGACGCGGGTGCCCTTGGCCACGGACTCGGCCACGTTCTGGCCGAGCTGGGCCCAGCACACGACGTCGAAGAACGACGTCTGCTCCTCCCACTGCTGGGTCTGGCGGTTCTGCCAGCGGCGGTTCACGGCCAGGCCGAAGCTGGCCAGGGCCTGGCCGGAGGGCGTGAAGCGCAGCTCCGGGTCGCGGGTGACGTTGCCGATCAGGGTGACGGTGTTGTCTGCCACGGTCGTGGACTCCTAGCTGGCCGGGGTGGCCGTTGCGGGCTCCCCGAGCAGCCCTCGGCGGGCGGCTTCGTCGTCGGGGAGGCGGACGAGCTTGTGGCGGACGATCTCGTCCGCGAGGCGCAGCGACCGCTCCAGGGCCTCGAGGCCGTCACCGCTCTGCGCGGTGAGCTCGTAGACCGTGTAGTAGCCCTCTTGCTTCTTGTCGATGTCGTAGGCGAAGCGGCGGCGACCCCAGCGGTCGGTGCGGACCACCGTGCCGCCGCGGGTGCCGACCTGCTCGGCGACCTGCTTGACCTGGGCGTCGACGGCGAGGTCGTCGAGCGCGCCGTCGATGATGATCATGAGCTCGTAGGCCCTCATCGGGGCAGCTACCTCCTGTGGACCCGGCGATGCCGGGGCCCCCGCGGTGGGGGCAGGGATGAAGTTGGCCGGACGAGCGTAGCGACGACGGGCGGGGCAGGCACAACGCCACCCTCTCTCCCGGGTGTGACAGGAACTCGGCCGGCCCCCGGACGGGCGGCCGGGCAGGGTCAGCCGGTGCGGCAGGCCCCGCCCACGGTGATCCTCGACCCCTCGACCAGCCCCAGGTCGTCCAGGTCCCCCTGGGGCACCTCCACCGCGAACCGGTACGCACCCGAGGGCAGGTAGGTCGGGCAGCCCTCCCGGTCCCCGCACGGGGCCATGTCGGCCGCGTCGACCAGGGCGCCGTCGGCGGAGATCCACGCGATCGACAGCGGCATGGGGGTGTTGCGCATGTAGAAGCCGTTGGTCACGTCCTGGTCGTAGAGGAAGGCCATGCCGTCGTAGCCGCCCAGGTCGGTCACCTCCATCAGGCCCCGCTGCCGCTGCTCGGCGGTCGCGGCGGCGAGCAGGCAGCCCACCAGCAGCGAGCCGTCGTCGCCCTCGACGAGCAGGCCGACCTCGCCGAACCCGGCCCGCGGCGAGCGGCCCGGGGACCCGGCCCCGGACCCACCGTCGCCGGCGGGCCCCGACCCTGCGGGCCCGCCGGCATCGTCGCCGGCGGGCCTCGCGTCCTCGCCCCCCAGCCGCCAGACCGCCACCGCGGCGGCCACCACGACCAGGGCACCCAGCAGGGCCTGCGCCCGGCGGACCGTCACGCCG
>JBFWTJ010000156.1:0-9138 GCA_050247895.1 Acidimicrobiia bacterium | reverse complement strand
ATCGAGGTCCGCCGCCTCATCGGCTACGTGCCCCAGCAGCTCTCGGCCGACGGCGCCCTGACCGGCGAGGAGAACGTCGCCCTGTTCGCCCGGCTCTTCGACGTCCCCCGACGGGAGCGGTCGGCCCGCGTGGCGGAGTGCCTCGACCTGATGGGCCTCGCCGAGTCCAAGGACCGCCGGGCGGCCACCTACTCGGGTGGGATGGTCCGCCGGCTCGAGCTGGCCCAGGCCCTGGTCAGCCAACCCCGCCTGCTGGTGCTCGACGAGCCGACCATCGGCCTCGACCCCGTCGGGCGCGACAGCGTGTGGGACCGGGTGCGCGAGCTGCGCGACCAGGCCCGGGTCACCGTGCTGGTCACCACCCACTACATGGAGGAGGCCGAGCAGAACTGCGACCGGGTGGCCCTGATGCACCGGGGCCGGGTCCGGGCCGTGGACACGCCCGCGGCCCTGGAGGCCGGGCTGGGCGAGGGGGCCAGCCTGGACGACGTGTTCCGCCGCTACACCGGCGACGGGCTGGACGACGACGAGGGAGGGGACCTGCGTGACGTCCGCGACCGGCGCCGCACCGCGACTCGACTGGGCTGAGCCGACCCGCCGGCGGTCCCTGGCCGGCTGGATGCTCAGCCGGATCGGCACGTTCTGCCTGGTCGAGCTGCAGAAGCTCCGCCACGACCGCTCCGAGCTGGTCACCCGGGCGATCCAGCCGGTCCTGTGGCTGGTGATCTTCGGCAAGACCTTCAGCGAGCTGCGGGCCATCGACACCGGCCAGCTGCCCTACCTCGACTTCCTCACGCCCGGGGTGCTGGCCCAGTCCACCCTGTTCGTCTCGGTCTTCTACGGCATCCAGGTGATCTGGGAGCGCGATGCCGGCGTCCTGGCCAAGCTGATGGCCACGCCGACGCCCCGGCTGGCGCTGGTCGTGGGCAAGGCCTTCGCGGCCTCGGTGCGGGCGGCGGCGCAGGTGCTGGTGGTGGTCGTGGTCGCCCTGCTCCTCGGCGTCGACCTCCGGCTGGCCCCCTGGCTGCTCCTCGGGGCGCTGGTCGCGGTGTCGATGGGCGCAGCCTTCTTCTCCTGCCTGTCGATGACCGTGGCCGGGATCGTGCTGTCCCGCGACCGGCTCATGGGCATCGGCCAGGCCATCACCATGCCGCTGTTCTTCGCGTCCAACGCCCTCTACCCGGTGAGCCAGATGCCGGACTGGTTGCAGTGGATCAGCCGGGTCAACCCGCTCAGCTACCAGGTGAACGCGCTGCGGGGCCTGCTGCTGGGCACGAGCGCCAACCTCTGGCTCGACTTCGGCGTGCTGGTCGCGTCGGTGGTCGTGGGCGTCACCGCGGCCAGCATCGTGCTGCCCCGGCTCGTGCGCTGAGCGGCCCGCGGCTCAGTCGGGCCACGCCTGGCGGCGGGCCTCGTAGCAGGCGATGGCGGCGGCGGTGGCCACGTTGAGGGAGCCGACCCGGCCCAGCAGGGGCAGGAACGCGACCACGTCGCAGGCGTCGAGGGTGGCTGGGCCCACGCCGTGGTCCTCGTGGCCCAGCACCAGGCACACGTCGTGGTCCCCGAGGGCGACCTGGTGGAGGGGCACCGCCGTCGCGGTCAGCTCGATGCCGACGACCCGGTAGCCCTCGGCGCGGGCCGCCTCGACCCCGGCCGGGCCGGTGGGGACCCGCGACCAGCGCAGGTAGCGGTCGGTGCCCAGCGCGGTCTTGCCCACCCCCGGGTGGTCGGGGCCCAGGGCCGAGCCGGCCAGCCACAGGTGGTCGACCCGGTAGGCCGCCGCGCTGCGCACGATGGCGCCGACGTTGTAGGGCGTCTGGACCGAGTCCAGCACCAGGGCCAGCCGGGTCGGCGTGCGCCGCCGCCACTCCCGGTGCAGCCGCTTCATCCCGGTGCCGTCGAGCTGCTTCACCGGTCCCCCCGAGGCCGCGGCGCCCGAGACAGAGGTCCGCGACGGCCCGCCGGTCGGCCCGGCCGCGGCGCCCGGCTCACCGCCGGACCTCCAGGAGGCGGTAGCCGGCCCGCGACGCCAGCCGCTCGGTCGGCCACCCGCTCTCGTCGAGCCAGCGGTGCAGCGAGTCGGCGCCCAGGTTGCGGGCCACCACGAGCAGGGCCCGTCCCCCCGGCACGAGCCGGCCCAGCCACCCCGACAGCAGGTCGTGCAGGGCGGCCTTGCCGATGCGGATCGGTGGGTTCGACCAGATCAGGTCCACCTCCAGCCGGGCCGGGACCTCGTCGGCGGGCACCGGGCGCACGTTGGCCAGCCCGGCCGCGGCCGCGTTGCGGGCGCAGAGGTCCAGCGCCCGGTGGTTCACGTCCACGGCCCACACCACCGCGCCCGGGGCCCGGTGAGCCAGCGTGCAGGCGATCGGCCCGTACCCGCAGCCCAGGTCGACGAAGGTCCCCGAGGGCGGGGGAGCGGGCGCGTCCAGCAGCAGGTGCTTGGTGCCGGCGTCGACCCGGTCGCCGGAGAACACGCCCCGGTCGACGGCGAGCTCGAAGGAGACGTCGGGCAGCTCGAGCCGCACGGTCGAGGGCCGGGACGCCACGGCCGGGTCGGCCACGAAGTAGTGCGACTCGCCGGCCACGTGCCGGACGGTACCGGACCGGTCGAGGGGCGGGTGCGGACGACCGGTAGCCTCAGGGCATGTCCGCGCCCTACAAGATCCGCATCGTGGGCGATCCCGTGCTGCGCGAGGCCACGCCCGAGGTGACCGAGATCGACGGGCGCCTGGCCCAGCTGGCCCAGGACATGGTCGTCACGATGTACGACGCCCCGGGCCTGGGCCTGGCCGCTCCCCAGGTCGGGGTGCGCAAGCGGATGTTCGTCTACGACATCGGCGACGGTCCCCGCACGGTGATCAACCCCGAGATCCGCGAGTCGTCGGGGGAGTGGGCCTACGAGGAGGGCTGCTTGTCGATCCCGGGCCTGTCCTGGGAGGTCGTGCGGCCCAAGGAGGTCCACCTCGTCGGGCTCGACATCGACGGCGAGGAGATCTCGATCGAGGCCGACGAGGTCCTGGCCCGCTGCTTCCAGCACGAGCTCGACCACCTCGACGGCATCCTCATGCTGGAGCGGCTCGACGCCGACACCCGCAAGGCGGCCCTGCGCACGATCCGCGAGCAGCGGCTGGGGATCGAGGTCGTCGAGCAGGCCGAGCCGCTCGGCGGCGGGCTCTTCCGCCGTTGATCGCGCCTGCCCCGGGCGACCGCCCCGGGCGGCTCGCCTACCTCGGCACGCCCGGCCTCGCGGTCCCGCCCCTGCGGGCGCTGGTGGCCGCGGGGTTCGAGGTCGCCCTGGTGGTCAGCCAGCCCGACCGGCGCCGGGGGCGGGGCTCGGCCCTGGTGCCCTCGCCGGTCAAGGCCGCCGCGCTCGAGCTCGGCCTCCCGGTGACCGACCGGGTCGACGACGTGGTCGACGCCGGGGTGGACCTCGGCGTGGTGGTGGCCTTCGGCCGCCTGATCAGGCCGCACGTGCTCGAGCGGGTCCCGATGGTCAACCTCCACTTCTCGCTGCTGCCCCGCTGGCGGGGCGCGGCGCCCGTCGAGCGGGCCATCCTGGCCGGGGACGCCGAGACCGGTGTCGACCTGATGGTGGTCGAGGAGGGCCTCGACACCGGGGGGATCTACGACCGCCGGGTCGTCGCCGTCGGTCCCGACGACACGCTCGACGACCTCCGGGGCCGCCTGGTCGAGGTGGGCACCGCGCTGCTGGTGGAGGAACTCGGGCGTGGGCTGGGCGAGCCCCGGCCCCAGGTCGGCGAACCGACCTACGCGGCCAAGATCGAGCCCGACGAGCTCCGGATCGACTGGTCCCGGCCGGCGCTCGACGTCCACCGCCTGGTCCGCATCGGCGGGGCCTGGACGACCGTGGAGGGCCGGCGGCTCAAGGTCTGGCGGACCGAGGTGCCGGGCGCGGCGCCGCCGCTGGCGCCGGCGGGCGACGGCCCGGTCGGCCTGGTCGAGGTGCAGCCCGAGGGCAAGGGCCGGATGGCCGCGGCGGCGTGGGCCAACGGTGTGCGCTGGCGCAGCGGCGAGCCGCTGGGCACGTGAGCGGGCCGCCCTCGGCGCGTGCCGTGGCGCTCGCGGTCCTCGACCGGATCGATCCCGGCGGGGCCTACGCCAACCTGGTGCTGGGCGACGCGCTGGACCGCTCGGGCCTCGACCTGCGCGACCGGCGCTTCGCCACCGACCTCGTCTACGGGACGACCCGCCGCCGCCGGGCCTGCGACCACCTGGTCGACCGGTTCCTGGTCCGGCCGGTCGAGCCGACGGTCCGCAACGTGCTGCGGTTGGGCGCCTACCAGCTCCACGACCTGGGCCTGCCCCCGCACGCGGCGGTCGGTGCCACCGTGGAGGCGGCACCGCGCCGGGCCCGGGGCCTGGTCAACGCGGTCCTGCGCCGGGTGGCGGGCGCCCCGGTCCGCTGGCCCGACGAGGCGACCCGGCTGAGCTACCCCGACTGGATCGTGGCGCAGCTCACCGCCGACCTCGGTCCCGACGACGCCCGGGCCGCGCTGGAGGTCATGAACGCCGCGCCGGAGGTGACGACCCGATCCGACGGCTACGTGCAGGACCTCTCCTCGCAGTGGGTCGCCGACCTGGTCGGCGCGGGCCCGGGCGAGCGGGTGCTCGACCTGTGCGCCGCGCCCGGCGGCAAGGCCACCGCGCTGGCCGCGACCGGGGCCCGGGTCGTGGCGGCCGACGTGCGCCCGGGGCGGCTCGGCCTGGTCGCCCGCAACGCGGCCCGGCTCGACCACCCGCTCGCCGTGCTGGTCGCGGACGGGCGCCGGCCCCCGCTGCGGCCGGCTTCCTTCGACCGGGTGCTGGTCGACGCGCCGTGCTCGGGGCTGGGTGCCCTGCGGCGGCGTCCCGACGCCCGCTGGCGGGTCGACCCCGGCGCGGTGGAACGGCTCGCCCGGCTCCAACGGGAGCTCGTCGACGCCGCGGCCGACCTGGTGGGCCCGGGCGGCGTGCTCGTCTACAGCGCCTGCACCCTGACCACGGCCGAGTCGCGGGGCGTCGACGACCACCTCGCCGCGACCCGCCCCGACCTGGTGGCCCTCGACCCGCCGGCGGGTCCTTGGCGCCCCTGGGGCCGGGGCGCTCGCGTGCTGCCCCAGGACGCCGGCACCGACGGCATGTCGGTCCTGCGCCTGCGCCGGGCCACCTGAGGTCCGGGCGCCGTTGCCTCGGGCCACCCGAGGTCGGGGCGCCGGCCGGTCCGGTCGCCGTGGGAGGCTCTGGCCGTGACGTGGTCGGCGAAGGTGGTGACGGTGTCGGACGGCGTGGTCGCCGGCGAGCGGGAGGACCGCTCGGGTGAGGCGCTGGCCGCGTTCCTGGTCGAGCGGGGCTTCACCGTCGTGGAGCGCCTGACCAGCCCGGACGGGACCGGGCCGGTGGCCGACGTGCTGCGCCGCGCCACCGAGGGCTTCGGCGGGTTGGTCGTCACCACCGGGGGCACCGGCTTCGGTCCCCGCGACCTCACCCCCGAGGGGACCCGGGCCGTGCTGGAGCGGGAGGCGCCGGGCCTGGCCGAGGCCATGCGGCTGGCCAGCCCGCTGGGCCGCCTGTCCCGGGCGGTCGCGGGCACGGTGGGGACGGCGCTGGTGCTCAACACGCCCGGCTCGACCCGGGGCTGCGTGGAGACCCTGGGCGCGGTGCTCGACGTGGTCCCCCACGCGCTCGAGCTCCTGGCCGGGGGGCGTCCCCACTGAGGGCCCCGGGCAGGGACCGGGCACGGCGGCTCTTATGCTCGGGCCGTCGAACCAGGGACCGCCGTGACCACTTCGCCCGATGACCCCCACATGTGCCACGCGCTGGAGCTGGCCCGGGGCGCGCGCCTGGTCACCTCGCCCAACCCCTGGGTGGGTTGCGTGCTGGTCGGCGCCGGTGGGGAGGTGGTGGCCACGGGCTCGACCCGGCCCCCCGGCGGCCCCCACGCCGAGGCGGTCGCGCTCGCCGCGGCGGGCGGGCGGGCCGCGGGGGCCACGGCCTACGTCACGCTCGAGCCCTGCAGCCACCACGGCCGGACGCCGCCCTGCGCCGAGGCGCTCGTGCGGGCCGGCGTCCGCCGCGTCGTCTACGGCACGACCGACCCGGACCCCCAGGTGGCCGGCCGGGGCCTGGCCGTGCTGCGCGACGCCGGCATCGAGGTCGCCGCGGCGTCACCGGCGGTGGGCGCGCTCGTCGAGGAGCAGCTCGGGCCCTACCTGCACCACCGGCGCACCGGTCGGCCCCTCGTGGTGCTCAAGCTGGCGGCCAGCCTCGACGGGCGCACGGCGGCGCCGGACGGGTCGAGCCGCTGGATCACCGGGGCCGAGGCCCGGGCCGACGTCCACCGCCTGCGGGCCGAGAGCGACGCCATCCTGGTCGGCGCGGGCACGGTGCGGGCCGACGACCCGGCGTTGACCGTGCGGGGCGTCCAGGACGGGCGGGACCCGTTGCGGGTCGTGCTCGGCCGGGCACCGGCGGGTGCCCGGGTGCACCCCTGCCGGGAGCGGACCGGCGAGTTGGGCCCGATCCTCGACGAGCTGGGGGCCGAGGGCTGCCTCCAGCTGATGGTGGAGGGGGGCGCCGGGGTCGCCGGCTCGTTCCACCGGGCCGGCCTCGTCGACCGCTACGTGGTCTACCTCGCCCCCGCCCTCTTCGGCGGGGACGACGCCCGGCCCCTGTTCGGCGGTGCCGGTGCGGCGACGATCTCGGCGCTCTGGCGGGGCACGATCGTGGCCACCGCCCGTCTCGGCGCCGACCTGCGCGTCGACCTCGTCCCCGACCACGCGGAGGTCAGCTGAGTGTTCACCGGCATCGTCGAGGAGCTGGGCACGGTGCGGCGCTTCGCCGCCGGGCGGTTGGAGGTCGGCTGCCATCGCGTCCTGGCCGACGTCGAGCTCGGCGCGTCCATCGCCGTGAACGGCTGCTGCCTCACCGTGGTCGAGTGGGACGCCGAGCAGGGCTGGTGGGTGGCCGACCTGAGCGACGAGACCCTGGCCCGCACCAGCCTGGGTGGGCTCGCCCCGGGCGACCCGGTCAACCTGGAGCGACCGGTGCGCCTCGAGGACCGCCTCGGCGGCCACCTTGTCCAGGGCCACGTCGACGGCGTGGGGCGGATCGTCGAGCCGGTGCCCGACCTGCGGGTCGCGCTGCCCGACGGCCTGGGCCGCTACGTGGTGGAGAAGGGCTCGGTCACCGTGGACGGGGTCAGCCTGACGGTGGTCGAGGCCAACGCCGAGGACTTCACCGTGGCGGTGATCCCCCACACCTGCGAGGTCACCACGCTGGGCACGAGGGTCCCGGGGGACCCGGTCAACGTCGAGGTCGACGTGACGGCCAAGTACGTGGAGCGCCTGCTGGCCTGGAAGGATGTGTAGATGCCCTTCGCCCGCATCGAGGACGCCGTCGAGGCGTACGCCCGTGGCGAGATCCTCGTGGTGGTCGACGACGAGGACCGCGAGAACGAGGGCGACCTCATCATGGCGGCGGAGTTCGCCACGCCGGAGAGCCTGGCCTTCTTCCTGCACCACACCTCGGGCTACCTGTGCGCGCCGATCACCGAGGAGCGGGCCCGCGAGCTCGACCTGCCGCTCATGGTGGCGGCCAACACCGAGAGCCAGCGCACCGCCTTCCTGGTGACCGTCGACTACCGGCACGGCACGACCACGGGGATCTCGGCCCACGACCGCTGCGCCACGATCCAGGCCCTGTGCGACCCCGCCACCCGGCCCGCCGACCTGGCCCGCCCCGGCCACATCAACCCCCTCATGGCCCGCGAGGGCGGTGTCCTCAAGCGCGCCGGCCACACCGAGGCCGCGGTCGACCTGTGCCGCATGGCGGGCCTCTACCCGGCCGGCGTGCTCTGCGAGATCGTCGACGAGCGCAAGACCGACATGGCCCGGGTGCCCGAGCTGGAGCGCTTCGCCGAGGAGCACGGCCTGCTCATGATCTCGATCGCGGACCTGATCCGGTACCGCCGCCAGAACGAGAAGCTGGTCCGGCGGATCGCCGAGGCCCGGATGCCCACCAAGTGGGGCGACTTCACCTGCTACGCCTACGAGTCGCTCCTCGACGGCGAGCAGCACGTGGCCTTCGTGCGGGGCTCGGTCGCCGGCGAGGACGAGGTCCTGGTCCGGGTCCACTCCGAGTGCCTGACCGGCGACGTCTTCGGCTCGTTGCGCTGCGACTGCGGGGTCCAGCTCGACTCGGCCATGCAGCAGATCGCCGAGGCCGGTCGGGGCGTGGTGGTGTACCTGCGGGGCCACGAGGGCCGGGGGATCGGCATCGGCCACAAGATCCGGGCCTACGGGCTCCAGGAGCAGGGCGCGGACACCGTCGACGCGAACGTGGCCCTCGGCCTGCCGGTCGACAGCCGCGAGTACGGCATCGGCGCCCAGATCCTGGTCGACCTGGGCATCACGACCATGCGGATCATCACCAACAACCCGGCCAAGTACGGCGGGCTGGAGGGCTTCGGCCTGGAGATCACCGACCGCGTCCCGTCGGTCGTGGCCGCCAACCCCGAGAACCTGGCCTACCTGAGGACCAAGCGGGAGCGCATGGGGCACCTCCTCGAGGGCCTCGACGACGTCCTGTGAAGCGGGTGCCGCGACCGGGACGGCACGCCGGCGCAGGCGCCGCCTCGCCCGGTGCGCCCCGGGGGGCCCGGTGAGCGAGGACGAGCGGGCCACCGCGCCGGAGGGCCTCGACGGCTCGGGCCTGCGCATCGGCATCGTCCGCTCGCGCTGGAACGCCGAGCTGATCGACCGGTTGGTCGAGGGGGTGCACCGGGGGCTGGCGGGCCTGTCGGTGGCCGCGGGCGACGTGGTGGAGGAGTCGGTGCCGGGCGCCTTCGAGCTGCCCCTGGCCGCCAGGGTCCTGGCCGCGTCGGGCCGGGTCGACGCGGTGGTCTGCGTCGGCTGCGTGATCCGGGGCGAGACGACCCACTACGAGCTGGTCTCGCAGGGCGCGGCGGTGGGCATCGGCCAGGTCCAGCTCGACACCGGGGTCCCGGTGGCCTTCGGCGTGCTGACCGTCGAGGACCGGGCCCAGGCGCTGGCCCGCTCCGAGGGGTCGGGCGGCCACAACGTGGGCGAGGAGGCGGCGGTGGTCGCGGTGGAGATGGCCCGGCTGGTCCGGCGTTGG
>JBFWTJ010000155.1:0-9147 GCA_050247895.1 Acidimicrobiia bacterium | reverse complement strand
AGCTCGTCGCCGACGCCCAGGGCCTTCGACGCCCGCTCGCCGACGCGGCGCGCCAGCGGACCGACCAGCTCGCGCACCGAGCTCGCCGACCGCCCGTCGCGCCGCACATCCGGGGAGGGGTTCGGCACGTGGGACCGCAGGCGCTCGGCCAGCGGGCGCCGGGCGAACCACGGGATCTCGGCCAGCACGAGGGTCAGTCCCAGCCAGCCCATCATCACGGCCACGGCCAGGAGACGAGGCGGGCTACCCACCGAACACGCGCTCCTCGGCCGGGAGCCGCATGATCCGCCCGGCCCAGGACCAGCAGGCCAGGACGCAGGCCACCGCGACCACGACCAGGAGCTGGCCCAGCGGCGTCTGGTAGGCGGCGCGACCGGTCCCGACCGACAGGCCGGCGGCGGCCATGCCCAGGGGCACGACCAGCACGAAGCGACGGGCGAACCGGGCACCCGACTGCTTGGCCCGAGCGTCCTTGCGGCCCTGGGCGTCCTCCCAGCGGTCGGCGATCAGCGCCTCCAGGCGACGGTCGACGTCGGTCCCGCCGATCTGGTGCGCGACCAGGAGCGTCTCGCACGCCGCGTCGGCGGTGGGATCGGCCAGCCGGGCCTTCAACACGCTCAGCGAGCGCTCGAAGTCGGTCGTCAGCAGCCACTCCCGATGTGCCTCCTCGAAGGCCGGCTGGAGCTCGGTGGGAGCCCGGCGCCCCACGTCGAACAGGGCCTGGGGGATCGACCGGCCCGCCGCCGCGGTGAGGATCCGCAACTCCTCGAGCATCCGCGGCCAGGCTGCCATCGCCGCGGTCCGGACCGCCGCGGCGTGGACCCGCCGGCCGGCGACCGGGGACCACGCGGCGAAGGCGGCGATGAGCGCCGAGGGCGCCAGCCCGCCGAAGAGGGCGTACGACGCGACGGCAGCGGCAAGGGCAAGCCCGGCCATGGAGCCGACGAGCTGTCGGGAGGGCGGGCCACCGAGCACCCCGACCAGGAGGTCCTGCGGGCGCCGTCGACCACGACTCGGCCCGCGCGAAGGGCCTGGTTGGAGGCCGGTCCAACCCAGGGCCAACGCCGTGTAGGTGAGGAACGCGCCGTAGGCGGCGACGACGGCCACGGCCAGGGCGGTCACCGCCGCGACCCGCTCGCCGGGCCGAGCAGTGCCCGCACGTCGTGGCCCGCGGCCTCCAGGGCGTCGGCCGCGCGGCTGGGCACCTGACCCGTCCAGGTCAACGCGCCGTCCCGGCCGCGACGGTCGAAGACCGAGGTGGTGGTGAAGTGCGTGGCATCGGCCCCTCCGGCCGCGTCCTCGACCGCCAGGACCTCGGTCACCCGCGGGCCCTGGGAGCCGCGGGCAACGTGGACCACCACATCGATGCTCTCGGCGACCAGGGAGTTGAGGGCCGCCATCGGGATCTGTGAGGCGGTCTCGGCGAGCTGGCAGATGAAGCGGAGGCGGGTCAGGGCCTGCCGGGCCGAGCCCGCGTGGATCGTCGTGTACCCGGTCACGCCCGAGGACAGCGTGAGCAGGAGCGGGAGCGCCTCGCGGTCGCGGACCTCGCCCACGATGGCGACGTCGGGTGCCATGCGCAGGAACCCGGCCACCAGACGCCGTAGGTCCACCGCGGGTCGCTCGGGTCGGGCGTCGCGGGTCTGCATGCTGGCCACGTTCGGCAGGGGGATGTCGGCCTCGAACACCTCCTCGGCCACCACGACGCGCAGCGCCGGATCGAGCTCGGCGGTGCAACAGGACAGCAAGGTCGTCTTGCCCGACCCGGGCGAGCCGGCCACCAGGATGGACAGCCGGGATCGCACGCAGGACACCAGGAACCGGGCGGCCTCGGCGGTGAGCATGTCGCGCTCGACCAGCTCGGCCAGGCTGCGGAAGGGGACGCCGGTGAACCGCCGGATGTTGACCATCACGTGGCCGCCCCGGCTCAGGTCGCCGTGCACGATGTGGAGCCGCGACCCGTCGTCGAGCTGGGCGTCCTGGAGGCCCTGGGTGGGATCGAGGTTGCGGTGCGAGGTCGACGAGTCGTCCAGGATCTTGGTCAGGGTCCGGATGACGTGCTCGTCGTCGTGGAACGACTCGTCGTGGTAGCCCGAGCCGGCCGAGTGCCTCCGCACGAAGATCTGGTCGGGGGCGTTGACCATCACCTCCCAGACGTCGTCGTCGCCGAGCAGGTCGGTCAGGGGCCCGTAGCCGGCGAGGTTGCGGAACGCCCGCTCGACGACGACCTCGGGGCTCGCCAGGTCGTGCTCGTGGCGGCCACGGCGGAAGTCGAGCGACCAGCGCGCCGCCTCGTCCTCGATGAGGGCCCGCAGCTTGGGCAGCCCTTCGTCGGAGCCCATCTGCAGGGAGATGTCCTTGGCCCGCTGGCGCACGGCGGCCTCGATGGCCTCCTGGGGGGAGCTCGTCACGGCAGCGCCTCCTCGTCGACCCAGCTGCCCAGCGAGCCCGGTCGGATGGGCACGGGTGCATCGGCGTGCCGCAGCGGGGCCGGCTCGGGCAGGGCGGATGGTGCCGGGTCGGCCCCGAGGATCCCCAGGACCGCCGTGGCGGCCGAGGTCACCACGGCGCCGGGGAGCGGCATCCGGGCCCGCAGCGCAGCCTCCACCCGCCGGTTCCCGGCCACGAAGGCGGGGGAGGGCAGGCCCGTCGACCGGCGACCTCCGCCGAGCTCGACCACCGCCGCCGCGATCTCGGCCCGCCGGCGCGGGTTGCGGGGCGCGTGGTTGATCAGCGGCAGGACGCGGGCCGGGTCCACGCCGACCCCCCGCAGGTCGTCGATCACCCGCATCAGGTGGCGGATGCCGGTGAGGGCCGGTGTGCCGACGACCACGACGAGGTCCGCGGCCGGCAGGACGGTGCGGGCCAGGACGTTGCGCTCCTCGACGTCGCGCGAGCCGGTCTCGTCCTCGCCCTCGACGTCGGCGTCGCAGTCCACGACGACGGTCCCGAACGACCGGCGCAGCCCGTCGAGGGCGGCACGCAGGGCCCGGGGTCGCAGCGCCGTCCAGTCCCGGTGGCGGCGGAGACCGAGCAGCACGCGGTAGCCGCGGCCGTCGACCGCCCAGGTCAGGGCCCGGACCTCGCCCGAGCCGGGGATCCCGATCCGGTGGGCGTCGACCAGCTCGAGCAGTCCCGGCACCACGTCGGGCGCGTCGTGGAGCATGCCCTGGTCGGCGTCGAGGCTCAGGTCGGCCAGGCAGGTGCGGTCGGCGTGGCGCGGGTCCTGGCCCAGGCCCTGGGCGAGTGCCATGGCGACCGTCGAGCGCCCGCCTCCCGGCGGCCCGGTGACGGCCACGAGGCCTCCCGTGGTGGTGGGCGCGTCCTGGCCGGGCCTCACGTCGAGGGGATCGGCGTCCTCGACCCGTCCCACCGGGCGGGCCACCGCGGCGAGCATCGCCACCAGCTCCTCGCGCCCGAAGCCCGCGACCAGGGTTCCGGCGACATCGAGGCCGTCGCGTGGGCGGGCGCCGTCGCCCTGGACCACGACGACCGCACAGCCCGCTTCGCCGGCCAGGCCGACCAGGTCCCGGTCGATCGGACCCGAGCCGTCGCACAGCAGCGCCGAGAAGGCGCGGCCCGAGCGCAGGCGCACCCGGACCTCCTCCACCGACACCGTCTTGACGAACTCGACGGGGATCGCCGCCGATGCCGCCCAGCGGGCCACGTCACGGAACCAGTCGGCCCGAGCGGGTGCCCAGCCCAGGACGACGAACCGGTCGGCGGCCATCAGCCCTGTCCCTCGCCGTCCGCCTCGGGCGAGGTCGGAGCCGGTGTGGCGCACCGGCGTGACGCCGGCTCGGCGAAGGTCGAGCGGACGACGGTGACCTCGCCGGTGCGCAGGGCGTGGACGATCCGCCCCACGACGTCGCCGCCGGGGACGCCGATGGTGAGCTGGACCTCGCCACCGGACATGGCATCGGCCGACACCGCGAGGTCGACCACCGTGCAGCTCGACGCCATCGTGCTGGTGGTGCCCTCGACGGTGGCGTAGAGGTCGACCAGGTCGCCGGGCGCGAGCCGGTCGGCGGCCACGTTGGCCCGGGGGAGCGCGAGGGAGACCTCGGACCCCATCTCGGCCGGGACCTCGCGGCTGACCGTGCCGGCCTGGACGACCTCGCCCGCGGCGACGGGTCCGAGCGGATGGCGGCCGACCAGCTCCTCGACGGACCCGAAGGCCGCCGCGGCCATCCCCGGGGGGACCTCCATGGGCTGGAGCCGGAGGTCCCCGGCCCGGATCGGCACGCCCGGGCGCAGATCGGTGCGGGCCACGGCGAAGGACGTGCGGGGCGGGCTCGTGGCGTCGCGGTAGGCGAGGAAGACGGCCAGGGTGGCACCGACCACCAGCAGCGCACCGACCGCGGCCCGCGTGCCGGGGACGCCGGTGCGGCGGGGGATGCGGCGGTCGCCGGTTTCGGCGCGCGCCGTGGTGCGCGGCGGGGCAGCGGTCACCGTCGGTCTCCTGGGAGGTCGGTGCCCGCGCTCGGTCAGGGAGCCGCCCGCTCGCGGGCACTGGCTACACGCGTGGGGCGACCGGCGTCAAACGGATCGTGGTCGGCGTGCCACGCTCGGTGCGACCGAGAGGTGCCGCAGCGGAGGGGGCTCCGGTACATCGAGATGACATCGCGTGGCGCATGGGTCATCCGGTGGTACGTTCCGGCCATGGCTGGCGAGCACGGGGAGACCGAGTGGCTGTCGACGCAGCAGGCGGCCCGTCGCCTGGGCGTCACCCCCCGCACCCTCTACCGCTTCATCGACCACGGTGAGCTGCCCGCCTACCGGATGGGCCGGGTGATCCGGCTCAAGGGCTCCGACGTCGACGGCTTCGTCGAGGCCCACCGGATCCAGCCCGGCACCCTCGAGCACCTGTACCCCGAGCCGTCCCGGGGCGACTGAGCCCGCTCAGGCCAGGGTCGCCTCGGCCACCGCGGCCAGGGCGACGTAGGCGGTGCCGGCCCCGTCGTCGCGGGTGCGCACCGCGATCACGTCGCGACCCAGCCAGCGGGCGCTCCCGCTCACGACCTCGCCCGAGGTGAGCACCAGGGCGAGGTCGCCCCGCTCCGCGGCCACGTCGGCCAGCACGTCGCCGAGCTCGCGGCTCGTCGCCATCGACCGGTCGCCGAGGTCGCCCAGGCCGGGACCGACCGGGCGGACCGTGGCCACCGCGGACAACCGGACCAACGTCGTGCGGCCCCCGTCCCGGCGCAGGGCGCAGAAGTCCCGGCCCACGGCGACCAGCGGGCCGTGGTGGCGGCCGCCGGCCACCGTGGTCAGCGCAACGACGCGGCCCCGGTCCCCGGCGTCGGCCAGCACGCCGGCCAGCGTGGCCTCCTCGGTGGCCGCCTGGTGCATCCACCGCTCGCGCTCTCGTCCCGCGGCGGCCTCCGCGACCCGGCCCCGGGCCACCCAGTCGTCGAGCCGGCCGGTGAGGTCCGGTCCCAGGAGCGGGCGGGGCGGCTCGTCGCGCACGGCCGGACGCTAACCGCACGCCATGACGATCCGTCAGGCCACGGCGTGCCGGGCAAGCCGCGGCCGGCACGGGGGGAGCGTCGGGCTAGCCTGGAGGCCCGGTGGCGTCGGTCGTCGCCGTTCCTCACGTGTCAGCGACCCAGGTCAAGATCTCCGTCCCCGGCAACCACCTCATGCCCGCGCTGCTCGGCCAGCGGGACGAGGTCCTGCGGACCGTCGAGGACGCCTTCCCCGACGTCGCGGTGCACGTCCGCGGGAACGAGATCGCCCTCGAGGGTGAGCGCGCCGAGCTCGTCGGGCGGCTCTTCGAGGAGCTGGTCGTGCTGGCCCAGGCCGGGCACCGGCTCGAACCCGAGGGCGTCGCCCGCTCGATCGAGATGGTGCGGGCCGACGAGTCGCCGTCGCAGGTGCTGACCACCGACGTGCTGCGAACTCCCCGCGGCCGGCCCGTACGGCCCAAGTCCAGCGGCCAGAAGCGCTACGTCGACGCCATCGCCCGCAACGTCATCACCTTCGGCATCGGCCCCGCCGGCACCGGCAAGTCCTGGCTCGCGGTGGCCTCCGGCGTCCAGGCCCTGCACTCCAAGCAGGTCGACCGGATCATCCTCACCCGTCCCGCGGTCGAGGCCGGCGAGCGGCTCGGGTTCCTCCCCGGCGACCTCATGGCCAAGGTCGACCCCTACCTGCGGCCGCTGTGGGACGCCCTGCACGACATGGTCGGCACCGAGGGCGCGGCCAAGCTCCTCGAGCGCGGCGCCGTCGAGGTCGCCCCCCTGGCCTTCATGCGGGGCCGCACGCTCAACTCGTCGTTCATCATCCTCGACGAGGCCCAGAACACCACGCCCGAGCAGATGAAGATGTTCCTCACCCGCATCGGGTTCGGCTCCAAGGCCGTGGTCACCGGCGACGTCACCCAGGTGGACGTGCCCGGCGGCCGCAGCGGCCTGGTCGACATCGAGTCCATCCTCCAGGGGATCGACGGCCTGGAGTTCGTCCACCTCGGCAGCCGGGACGTCGTGCGCCACCGCATCGTCCAGGACATCGTCGACGCCTACTCCCGGGTCCAACCGCAGGCCCGCCCTGCGGGGCGCTCGTGAGCCCGGACGGACCGGGGGCGGGAGACCTGCCCGAGGGGCTCGACCCGGCCGTCGCCGCCCGCCTGCCGGTGCCCGTCCGTCGCCGGCGTCGCCGCCCGCCCGAGGGCACCGTGGAGGTCCACGGGGTCGACGAGCAGTCCGACCAACCCGTCGACGTCGGCCGGTGGGTCGCGCTGGCCCGATCCGTGCTCGACGCCGAGGGCGTGCGGGGGGAGGCCGAGCTGTCGATCTCCTTCGTCGACGAGAAGGTGTTGGCCGACCTCAACCGGCGCTTCATGGACGCCGACGGGCCGACCGACGTCCTCGCCTTCCCCCTCGACGACCCCGTCGACGCCGGCCGCTGGCCCGATGCAGGGGCCACCGGGCCCGACCGGGAACCCCTCGAGCTCGCCGACCTGCCCCTGCTGCTGGGCGACGTCGTTGTCTGCCCGGCCGTCGCCGCCCGCCAGGCCCCCGAGCACGCGGGCAGCTACGAGGACGAGCTGGCACTCTTGGTGGTCCACGGCACGCTGCACGTCCTGGGCCATGATCACGCCGAGCCGGAGGAGACCGCCGTGATGCAAGCGAAGGAACGGGAGCTGCTCGACCGCTTCCACCACCAACGATGAGCGCACCAAGTCCCACGCCCGTACTGGCCGCCATGAGCGGCGGCGAATGGGCCCTGCTGGCCGCGGTCGTCGCCCTCTTCCTCCTGTCGATCATCCTCGCGGTGGCCGAGAC
Organism: Acidimicrobiia bacterium; assembly: GCA_050247895.1. Taxonomy (GTDB): domain Bacteria; phylum Actinomycetota; class Acidimicrobiia; order Acidimicrobiales; family VFJN01; genus CAVPEW01. The sequence continues at coordinate 1,861 of JBFWTJ010000155.1, read as the reverse complement.
GTCCCTCACGCGGATCTCGCTGCCCAAGGCGCAGGCCCTGGCCGAGTCGGCCGGTCGCAAGGGCAAGACCCTGCTCTCGCTCGTCGAGCACCAGGAGTGGCTCAACCCCACCCTGCTCGTCGTGCTGACCAGCCAGCTCGTCCAGGCCACCCTGCTCGGCGTGCTCGCCGCCCGGGTCTTCGGGGCGGCCGGCGTGCTCGTGTCGACCATCCTCAACGTGACGATCTTCTTCGTGATCGCCGAGGTCGCGCCCAAGACCTGGGCCATCCAGCACACCGACCGCGCCGCGCTGGCCTCGGCCCGGCCCATCAAGGCCCTGGCGTCGTTCCCACCGCTCAAGCTGATCTCCCGGCTCCTCATCGGCATGACCAACGTGCTGCTGCCGGGCAAGGGCCTCAAGCGGGGTCCCTACGTCTCGGAGGAGGAGCTGCTCGCCGTGGCCGACCTGGCCGTCGCCGAGGAGGTCATCGAGGCCGAGGAGCGCCGGCTCATCGAGTCGGTCATCGAGCTCGGCGACACCGTCGTGCGCGAGGTCATGGTGCCCCGCACCGACATGGTCACCATCTCCACCGACTTCCGCATCGCCGACGCCATGGAGGTCGTCCTCCTGAACGGCTACAGCCGGATCCCCGTGGTCGGAGAGGGCATCGACGACATCGCCGGGATCGTCCACTCCAAGGACCTCATGCGGGCCGAGCGCGACGGCCTGGAGGACCGGCCCGTGACCGACCTGTCCCGCCCGGCCGTGTTCGTCCCCGAGACCAAGCGGGTGGCCGAGCTGTTGCGGGAGATGCAGCTCCAGCGGTCCCACATGGCGATCGTCGTCGACGAGTACGGCGGCACAGCGGGCCTGGTCACGCTGGAGGACATCATCGAGGAGCTGCTCGGCGAGATCGTCGACGAGTTCGACGTCGAGGATCCGATGGTCGAGCCCCTCGACGACGGCGAGGTCGCCGTCAACGCCAAGCTCAACCTCGACGAGGTGAACGAGCTCCTGCGGGCCGAGCTGCCCGACGGCGACTGGGACACCATCGGCGGGCTCTTCCTGTCGATCCTGGGCCGGGTCCCCAACGAGGGCGACGAGGTCGAGGTCGAGGGCTACCGGCTGACCGCACAGCGGGTGCAGGGACGGCGCATCGGCCGGATCCGGATCGCGCCGCCCCGCAGCGACGAGGCGGGCACGGTCGAGGAGCAGGTGAAGGCCCCTTGATCGAGCGTTCCGGCCTGGTCGCGCTGGTCGGCCGGCCGAACGTGGGCAAGTCGACCCTCGTCAACCGGATCGTGGGCACCAAGGTCGCCATCACCTCGGACAAGCCCCAGACCACCCGGCACCGGATCATGGGCGTGCTGACCCGACCCCCGACCCAGGTCGTGTTCGTCGACACGCCGGGGATCCACAAGCCCCGCACCGCCCTGGGCCACCGGCTCAACGACACCGCCGAGGCGGCCATCGACGACGTCGACGTGGTGTGCTTCGTGGTCGACGCCACCCAGCCCTTCGGCCGCGGCGATCGCTGGATCGCCGAGCGGATCCCGGCCGGCGCGATCTGCGTCCTCAACAAGGTCGACGTCGCGAACCGGGCCCAGGTCGTGGCCCAGCTGGCCGAGGTGGGCGAGCTCGGCCTGGCCGAGTACTTCCCGGTGTCGGCCCGCACGGGCGAGGGCGTCGACGCGCTGGTCGAGCACCTCGTGGCCGCCATGCCCGACGGGCCCCAGTACTTCCCCGACGACATGGTCACCGACGTCCCCGAGGCGTTCATGGTCGCCGAGCTCGTGCGCGAGCAGCTCCTGGCCCGGACCCGCGAGGAGCTGCCCCACTCGATCGCCACCCGGGTCACCGAGTGGGCCTGGCCCTACGTCC
>JBFWTJ010000154.1:0-9227 GCA_050247895.1 Acidimicrobiia bacterium | reverse complement strand
CCTCGGCGACCGAGCCGACGACCTCGGGGATCACGTCACCGGCCCGGCGCACGATCACCGTGTCGCCGACCCTGACGTCTTTGGCGTGGACCTGGACCTCGTTGTGCAGCGTGGCGTTGGTGATCGTCACCCCGGCCACCGCCACCGGCTCGAGCACCGCGAACGGCGTCGCCTTGCCGGTGCGGCCCACGTTGACCTGGATGTCGCGCAGCACCGTCTGCTGCTCGATCGGCGGCATCTTGTAGGCGATGGCCCAGCGGGGCGCCTTGGCCGTGTGGCCGAGCACCTGGCGCTGGCCCATGTCGTCGACCTTGACCACCACGCCGTCGACCTCGAAGCCGAACTCGTGGCGGCGGGCGGTGAACTCGCGCACCAGGGCCACCACGTCGTCGACGCCGTCGACCACCGTCGACTGCTCGGGCACGGGCAGCCCCGCGGTGCGGGCCCAGGCCAGCACCTCCGAGTAGCTGGCGAAGGACCGGCCCTCGACGTGGCCGACGCCGTGGATCCACATGGCCAGCGGGCGCTCGGCCACCTTGGCCGGATCCTTCTGGCGCAGGGCGCCCGACGCCGCGTTGCGCGGGTTCATGAAGGCCGGCTCGCCCCGCTCGATGCGGGCCTCGTTCATGCGGTCGAACGCCACGACGGGGTAGTAGACCTCGCCCCGCACCTCGATCACCGCGGGCGGGTCGTCGTCGGCCAGGCGATAGGGCACGTCGTCGAGGGTCAGGAGCTGGGCCGTCACCGTCTCGCCCACGACCCCGGTGCCCCGGGTCGCGCCCACGGCCAGCACCCCGTGCCGGTAGACGCAGTTGATGGCCGTGCCGTCGATCTTCGGCTCGCACGCCCAGCGGACCACCGTCCCCTCGGGGAGGCCCCGCCGGACCCGGTCGGCCCAGGCCCGCAGGTCGTCCTCGTCGAACACGTTGTCGAGCGACATCATCGGCTCGAGGTGCGTGAAGGGCGGAAAGGCCTCGTCGAGCGGGGCGCCGACCTGCTGGGTCGGCGAGTCGGGCGTGCGCAGCGACGGGAACTCGGCCTCGAGGTCCTCCAGCTCTCGCATCAGGGCGTCGAACTCGGCGGCGGACCTGGCCAGGTCGGACAGGACGTCGTACCGGTACCGGGCGTCGCGCACGATCCGGGTCACCTCGTCGTGGCGCCGCCGGGCCGCGGCCAGCGCACCGGCCCCGGCGTCGCCCCCGCCGGGTGCTGCGGGCCTGGTTGCCATCGGCCGGATCGTACCGACCCGGGCCGACCGGGAGGTTCAGGCGCCGACGGTCAGCCGGGTGCCCAGGACCTGGGTCTCGATCAGCCGGGCGATCTCGGTCGTGAGCGAGAGGACGAGGTCGGCCTGGGCCGGGCCGTGCAGGCCGAGCCCGCAGGCCGGGGTGACCAGCGCCTGGCGCCGCAGCAGGGTGGGGTCGCAACCACCGGCGACCAGGGCGCACCACTCGTCGGAGAGCTGCCGCCACAGCGGCTCGGGCCGGGGCCCCAGCGGACGGTCGGTCGGCACCGCCCCCCAGGCGATCCACCCGCCCCGCTCCAGGTGCACGGCCAGGGCCATGGGGTGGTCGACGGCGCCGATGCCCACGGGCAGGGAGAGCACCTCGGGCCCGGCGTCGAGCACGACCTTCCAGTCGGCCGGCCCGCAGCAGTGCAGGCCCGTGGTGGCGTGGGGTTCGAGCACGGCCAGCGCGCCCGACACCAGGTCGATGGCCGCGCCGACGCCGAGGGGGAACCCCGGCTGCATCGCCGCGGTGAGACCGGGCTCGTCGAGGAACACGACCAGCGGCGCCGTGGGCAGGGCACGGCGGGCCCTGGCGACCAGGGCCCGGGCCCGGGCCCTCACCGCCGGCCCGGCCACGGCGAAGGCCCGGTCGGGCGCCACGCCGGCGTTGAACAGGGCGAGGCCCAGCGTGAGCGGTCCGGTGAGCTGGAGCTTCACCGGCTCGGTCCGACCGGCCACGACGTCCAGGAAGGCCCGCAGGCCCTCGTAGGGCGGCCCGTCCACGTCGACGCCCTCGATCGCCCGGCCCGGGTCGATCCCGGCCTCGTCGATGAGCAGCGACCCGTCGTCGAGGACCTCGACCCCGGCGATCCCCCAGGCCGCCTGGGCCACCATGGCCTCGACGCCCGAGCGCTGGGGCAGCGACGGGGCGGCGGGCAGGCGGGGCTGGCGGGCCATGACGAGGTCCACCGCGGCCCGGGGGTCGCGGTGGGGGAGGCTGCCGATCGAGGTGCTCAGACCGGGCACCAGCGGGAGGGACCTCACGCTGGTGTGGCCTCGGCCGACGGGCCGCTGGACGACACGGTTACCCCCTTCGCCGTCCCACTGGAATAGCGAGGCCGGGAACCGATCGGCAAATCTCCGGTCCTTGACCCTCCGGCTCCCTCCGACCCTGCCCCTCGTGGTGGCGTGGCTCGCCCTGCCCCTGGCCGTCGGGCCCTCGCTCGCCGACGCCCTCGCCGGGCGCTCCGGGCCGGTCCAGGCCACCGCCGAGGTCGTCGCCTGGGGGGTGTGGGCGGCCACCCTGGTCGCGGTGCTGGTGCCCCGCACCACGAGCCTCACCGGCCTGCGGATCGCCGCGCCGCTGGTGGCGGTGGCCGCGGTCGTCGCCGCCCCGCAGGGCGGGGTGGGCGCGGCCGACGTCGTGTCGGTGGCCTGGGCCGCCGGCACGCTGGTCCTGGCCATGGCCCCGGCGACCGGCGACGTGTTCGTCAACGGCTCGTCCTACGGCGACGAGCGGCGGATGCCGCTGCGCCCGCCCGCGGCGCTGCTCGCCGGCCCGGTGGAGCTGGCCTGGCTGGCCGTGGTCGTCCCGGTCGTCGCCGCGCCCCTGCTCCTGGCCGCCGGCGCCACGGTGGCCGGCCTGGCCGTCGCCCTGGTCGGCGTGCCCGCCGCCGTGGTCGGCGTGCGGGCCCTGCACGGCCTGGCCCGGCGCTGGGTGGTGTTCGTGCCGGCGGGGCTCGTCGTGCACGACCTGCTCGCGCTGGCCGACCCGGTCCTGCTGACCCGGCCCTCGATCCGCCGCCTCGGCCCGGCCCGGGCCGACGAACCCGGGCTGGACCTCACCCGGGGAGCGCTGGGCCTGGCCCTGGCCGTCGAGCTGGGGCCGGAGCCCGTCGAGCTGCCCCGGCGCGACGGGCGGACGACCACGATGGTGCGCACGGACCGGCTCCTGGTCGCACCGACCCGCCCCGGCGCCCTGCTGCGCGAGGCCGCCGGCCGCCACCTCGCCGTCGGCTGACCCGCGCGACGGCGGGGCCCGGCGTTCAGGCCGCGGTGCCGCCGGCGGCGACCTCGTCGGCCTCGTAGACGACCACGCTCTGGCCCGGCGCGACGCGGCGCTCCGGGGACGTGAACCGCACGGTCGTGCCATCGACCACCGCGGGGCGGGGCGTGCCGTGGGCCGAGCACTGCACGGTCACCGGGCCGGCCACCGGCACCGTCGCCCACACCAGGTCGGGCACCTCGACCCGGTCCACGAGCAGGTCGGCCGCCGAGCCGACCGTGACCGTGCCGGCCGCCGGGTCGACCGCCACGGCGTAGCGGGGGTCGGCGCCGCCGGGCAGGCCCAGGCCCCGGCGCTGGCCGACGGTGACCAGCTCGACGTCCTCGACCCGGCCCAGGACCCGGCCGTCGCGGTCCACCACCCGGCCGGGGTGCAACGGGATGCGATCGCCCAGGAAGGCCCGGCGACCGCCCGAGGCCAGCACGAAGCAGGTGTCCTGGCTCTCGGCCTTGTCCGCCGTGCGCAGGCCGAGCTCGCCGGCCAGGGCCCGGACCTCGCTCTTGGTCAGCTCGCCCACCGGCAGCAGGGTCCGCTCCCGGGCCGCGGCCGAGAGCGGGTGCAGGACGTAGGACTGGTCCTTGGCCCGGTCGGCGCCCCGAGCCACCCGGCGGCGGCCGGGCGGGCCGACCAGGCGGGCGTGGTGGCCGGTCGCCACCCGGTCGAACCCCAGGGCCTCGGCCCGGGCCAGCAGGCGGTCGAACTTGAGGTGGCGGTTGCACTCGACGCAGGGGTTCGGCGTCCGCCCGGCGGCGTGGTCGGCCACGTAGGGCTCGACCACGAGGCGGTCGAAGTCGTCGGTGTAGGTGAACACGTGGTGGTCGACGCCCAGCCGGCGGGCCACGGCCCGGGCGTCGTCGACATCGGCCACCGAGCAGCAGCCCCGGTCGCTCGGGCCGCCCCACAGCTTGAGCGTCACGCCCACGACCTCGTGGCCCTGGCGGCGGAGGAGGGCGGCGGCGACCGACGAGTCGACCCCGCCCGACATGGCCACCAGCCCCCGGGCCATCAGACGGCCACCCCGTGACGGGCCGCGGCCCGCAGCCGGGCCACCGCCGCGGGGACCGCCGACGCCACGGCCTCGACGTCCGCACCGGTCGTGCTCCAGCCCAGGGTGAGTCGCAGCGAGCCCGCCGCGGCCTGCGGGTCGACGCCCATGGCGGCCAGCACGTGCGAGCGCTCCTGGGCGCCGCTGGCGCACGACGACGCCGCCGACGCGGCGACCCCGTGCTCGTCGTCGAGCAGGAAGAGGAGGGGCTCGCTGCGCACGCCCGGCACGCACACGTGGACCCAGCCCGGCGCGGCGTGGTCCAGGCCCGACCCGGTGGGCGCGGCGGTGACGACCAGGTCGGGCACCTCGGCCACCAGGGCGGCGACGAGCCGGGCCCGCCAGGCGCCGGCCCGGGCGACCAGATCGGACCGCTCGACCCGGGCCAGCTCGGCCGCGGCCGCGAAGCCCACCGCACCGGCCACGTCGGGCGTGCCGGCCCGGCGGCCCCGCTCCTGGCCGCCCCCGAGCAGCCGGGGCTCGATCGCCCTGCCGTCCCGCACGACCAGCGCGCCGACGCCCTTGGGCCCGCCGCACTTGTGGGAAGCCAGGGTCACCAGGTCGGCCCGGGCGGTCGCCGCGGCCACGTCGAGCCAGCTCAACGCCTGGGCCGCGTCGGTGTGGAGCACGGCCCCCGGCGCGTGCCGGGCCACGACCTCGGCCACCGCGTCCAGGTCCTGCACGACGCCGGTCTCGTTGTTGACCAGGTGGACGGACACCACCGCCACCGGTGCGGCCTGCGACAGCGTCCGGGCCAGGTGGTCGAGGTCGAGCAGGCCCCGCCGGTCGACCTCGACGACCGGCCCGCCGAGGCGGCCGACGACGTCGAGCACGGCGTGGTGCTCGGTCGCGCTGCACACGGGGGTCCCGGGACGGGCGGCGACGGTGCCCCGCAGGGCCAGGTCGTCGGCCTCGGTGCCGCCGCTGGTGAAGACCACCTCGCCCGCGGCGCAGCCGGCCACCGCGGCGAGGCGGTCGCGGGCCTCCTCCAGCGCAGCGCGGGCCGCCCGGGCCGGGCCGTGCCCACCGCTGGGGTTGCCGTGGAGGTCCCGCAGCACCGGCACCATCGCGCCGAGGACCTCGGGCCGCAGCGGGCTGGTCGCGGCGTGGTCGAGGTAGCGCGGCGTCACCAGGGCCCACCGCCCCGCTGCTGGTAGGCCGAGGCGACGCACACCAGGAAGATCTCGGGGGGCAGCTCGCGGGGCGCCGCCATCCCGAGCACGCCCACGGTCGCGGTGCCCAGGCGCCGGGCCAGGTCCTCGCGGGCCGAGGCGTGGAGGTCGCCGACCCGCAGCAGGAAGGTCCGCACCACCTGGTACTGCTCGGCGTCGAGCCGGGAGGTGTCCAGCGAGGCGACGTAGGCCTCGAGGCCCCGGGGCGGCGGGAAGGCCACCGCCTGCGACAGCCCCAGCGCGGTGCGCTCGCGCAGGACCAGGGTGCCGGCCACGATGTCGCCCAGGCGCTGGTTGCGGGGCGAGGCCAGGGCGGTGACGACCGCGAGCAGGCCGCCGGGGACCAGGAGGAATTCGACGAGTTGGAGGGCCGACCGGGTGAACGACGCGGTGGCCGTGACCGGCGAGCCGTCGGCCGAGACCACCCGCAGGCCCAGCGCGGCCTTGCCCGGCGTGCGGCCCCGGGTCAGCTCGAAGAGCACCGGGTAGCCGAACAGGACCAGCGCCACGACCACGATGATCACGGCGTAGACGACCCAGCCCGACAGCAGGCCCTGCACGGTGTTGGCGGCCAGCACCATGGCCAGGAAGAAGGCGAAGAGGACGGCGGCCTCGATGACGGTGTCCAGCGCCCGGGCCAGGGCCCGTGACGCGAGCCCGGCCACCTCGAGGTCGAGCACGACGGCCTCGGGCGTGACGATGTCGGACCGGCGCGGGCGGGAGGGGGTCATGGCCCCCGGTACGGTACCGACCCGACGCTCGCCGCGGGCCCGTCACCGGCGCGGGGGACCGATGGACATCGACCGCTACATCGCCCAGAACCAGCCGGCCTGGGAGCGCCTGGAGGCGCTCACCGCGACGGCCCGCTCGGGCCGGCTCCCCGCCGAGGGCGTGCAGGAGCTGGTCGCGCTCTACCAGCGGACGTCGAGCCACCTGTCCCACGCCCGCAACGCCTACCGGGATCCGGCGCTGACCGCCCGGCTCACCGGCCTGGTGGCCCGGGCCGCGGCGGTCGTCTACGGCGGCCGGGGACGGTCCGGCGGCGGCCTGGGCCGGTTCTTCGGCACCACGTTCCCCGCCGCGGTGTGGCACCTGCGCCGCTTCGTGGTCGTGTCGGCCGCCCTGCTGCTGGTCCCGGCCGTGGCCGTCGGGGCCTGGATCGGCACGTCCGACGCGGCCCTCGAGGCGTCGGCGCCCGCCGCCGTGCGCGAGGCGTACGTGGCCGAGGACTTCGAGTCGTACTACTCGTCCGAGCCGGCCGGGCAGTTCGCCACCGAGGTGACCGTCAACAACATCCAGGTGTCGATCCTGGCCTTCGCGGCGGGGATCCTGCTGTGCGGGGTGACCGCGGTGATCCTGGCCTTCAACGGCGCCAACGTCGGCCTGGCCGGAGGGATGTTCGTGGCCGCCGGCCAGCCGGGCCGGTTCTTCGGGCTGATCCTGCCCCACGGCCTGCTCGAGCTGTCCGCGGTGATCGTGGCCGGCGCGGCGGGCCTCGCCCTGGGGTGGGCGGTCGTGGCCCCCGGCGACCGGACCCGGTCCCGGGCGGTGACCGAGGAGGGCCGACGGGCCGCGGTGGTGGTGCTGGGCCTGATCCTGGCCTTCGTGAACGCCGGGATCATCGAGGGCTTCGTGACCGGCAGCGGCCTGCCCACCGTCCTGCGGGTCGGCGTCGGGGTCGCCACCCTGGCCATGTGGACGACCTGGCTGGTGACCTGCGGCCGGCGGGCCGCGGCCCAGGGCTACACCGGCGCGCTGGGCGAGGCGGCCCGCCTCGAGCGGGCCCGCCGGCTGGGCCTCGACCCGGTCCTGGCCGGCGCCTGACCGCACCCCGCCGCCGGAGACGCACCGGACCTGACCGGACCGCCCGGCCGGCGCGTCAGAGGCGGCCGACGGCCTTGAGGTCGAGGTAGGCGTCGGCCAGCTGGGGGGCCAACCGGCCCGGCGGGCTGTCGACCACCGTGGCGCCGAGCGCCCGCAACCGGGCCGTGGTGCGGGCCCGCTCGGCCAGCGCGGCCACCGCCGCCGCGCTGCGGTAGGCCTGGGCCGCGTCGACCGGCGGCTCGGACGCCCACGCCGCCACGTCGGGGTCGCGGACCGCGGCGACGACCACGACGTGGTGGCGGGCCACCAGGGGCAGCGCCGGGAGCAGCCACTGGAGGGCGGCCTGCTCGACCAGGTCGGTCAGCACCACGATCAGCGCCCGGCGCCGTGACCGGGCCAGCGCCGCGGTGAACGCGCCCGCGTAGTCCGACTCGACCAGGGCCGGCTCCAGCTCGTACATGGCCTCGGCCACCCGGCCGACCTGGTCCCGGTTGGACCGGGCCGGCACGACGGCGCGCACCTCCCGGTCGAACGCGACCAGGCCGCAGCGGTCGCCCAGGCGGGTGGCCACCGTGGTCAGGCACAGCACGGCGTCCATGGCGTGCTCGAGCCGGGGGACCTCCGCGACCCGGCCGGCCATGGTCCGGCCGTTGTCCAGCAGGACCAGGACGTTCTGGTTCCGCTCGGCCCGGTAGGTGCGGACCATCGCCTTGCCGGCGCGGGCGGTGGCCGACCAGTCGATCCGCCGCACGTCGTCGTCCACCCCGTACTCGCGGAGCTGGTCGAACTCGGTGCCGCCACCACGCCCCCGGGCCGAGCGCAGGCCGACCTCGAGGATGCGGCCCCGCTCGATGCGCAGCTCGGCCTCGTCCCGGCTGCGGAACGACGGGTGGACCCGCAGCACGGCCGGGTCCCGGCGGGCGGCCTGGCGCGCCGCGAGGCCCAGCGGCCCCTCGACCCGCACGACCAGCTCGGCCACCTCGAAGCGGCCCCGCCGGGCCGGGCGGACCGTGGCCCGCGCGGTCAGGGTCCCGCCCGGCGGCACCCGGCCCGAGAACCGGCGGAACGAGGCCCGCAGCGACGGGGCCAGCTCGTCGGCGACGGCCACCCGGATCGGCCGGGACGACGGGTTGCGCAGGTGCCAGGCCAGCGGGGCCTCGGCACCCAGGGCCACCACCGGCGGGAGCTCGCGGCGGACCTCCACCCGGGCCGGGGCCACCGCCCGGGCCACGTCGAGCGCGGCGAGGGCCATGACGATCCCGTCGACCACGAGCAGGGGTCCCCAGCCACCGCCCGGGACGACCAGCACGACGACGGAGGCCACGGCGAGCACCAGGACCAGCCGCGGGGTGGGGACGGGTCGCACGGCGGGTCAGCGGGGGACGGGGACCGATGCCAGCAGGGCGTCGAGCACGGCGTCGGCCGTCCCGCCCTCCAGCTCCACCTCGGGGCGCAGCACCAGGCGGTGGCGCAGGACCGGCTTGGCCATGGCCTTCACCTCGTCGGGGGTGACGAAGCCCCGGCCGACCAACCAGGCCCACGCCTTGGAGGCGTGCAGCAGCATCGCCGCGCCCCGGGGCGACACGCCGAGCCCGACCGCGGGCGACTCCCGGGTGGCCCGGGCCAGGGCCACGATGTAGGCGAGGACCCGGGGCTCGACGGTGACCTGGCCGATCAGCTCGCGGGCCCGGGCCAGGTCGGCCCCGGTGGCCACCGGACGCACCACGGCGTCCACGTCGTGGGGATCCAGTCCCCGGTCGTGGCGGGCCAGCACCTCCTGCTCCTGGTCGGCGGTCGGGTAGCCGACGACCAGCTTGACCAGGAACCGGTCGAGCTGGGCCTCGGGCAGCGGGTAGGTCCCCTCGTACTCGACCGGGTTCTGCGTGGCCACCA
>JBFWTJ010000153.1:0-9265 GCA_050247895.1 Acidimicrobiia bacterium | reverse complement strand
CGCTGGGGCTCCGCGGTGGCCGAGGTCATCCCGTCGACGCGGCCCCGGCCGGCCGCAGCGACCTCCCCGGCCAGGCCCCACCCCACGGCCAGCGCCCGGCCGGCCAGCACCTCGCCGTCGCTGGCCACGGGCACGAGCTGGTCGCCGTTGCGCAGCCAGGCCACGGCGGTCCGCCCGCCCAGGACCGTGCGGGCGCTGTCGACGGCCACGCCGAGGATGCCCGGCGGGTCGTGGGTGGCGACCAGGGCGTCGCCCAGCCGGCGGACCGACTGGCGGAACTCCATCTGGCTCCGCTCCAGGTCGAGCATGTAGCGGCGGACCCGGTCGACCATCCCGTTGAAGGCCCGGGCCAGGTCGGTCACCTCGCGGGGGCCCCGGACCGGGATCGGCACCGCGCCCGACGGGTCGCCCTCGGCGATGGCCCGGGCCCGCTCGGCCATGGCGTCCACGGTGCGGGCCGCGATGCGGTAGGCGACGAGCAGGGAGGCGCCGGCGACCAGGGAGGCCACCACGGCCACCGCCACCGACACCACGATGAGGTGGCCCCGGTCGTCGGCGTCCACGGTGAGCGCCACGCCGAGGCCCAGCGCCACGAGCGGCAGGCACACGGTGGCCCCGACGTAGCCGGCGACCCTCAGCCCCGACACGGCGCGCCTCGACCCTCCAGGAGCCGCCCGGATCGACCGGCCCGGGCCGTGTCGCCGTTCGCCGACACCACCCGGGGCGCCATCCGGCGGATGCTATCGGCCCTGATCAGGGCCTCCGGAGGGGCGCCCACGAGGTGGCCGCGACCTGGCCCTGCCCGCTAGCCTTAGCACTCGACCACATCGAGTGCCAGCGATCGAAGGGGAGGACGGGTGCCCACCTACGAGTACCGGTGCAAGTCCTGCGGCCAGCACCTCGAGGTCGTCCAGTCGTTCACCGAGGACGCCCTCACCGAGTGCCCGGCCTGCGGCGGCGAGCTCCGCAAGGTCTTCGGGTCGATCGGCATCTCGTTCAAGGGCAGCGGCTTCTACAAGACCGACAGCCGGTCCGGCTCGAGCCGGTCGTCGACCGCGAGCGGCGCTTCGAGCGGCACGGACTCGCCCTCGTCGTCCCCCTCGTCGTCCGACGGCGGTGGCGGCAGCTCGTCCTCGTCGGAGGGCGGCAGCTCGTCCAACGGCACGTCGTCGACGCCCTCGTCGTCGAGCACCTCGTCGTCGAGCACCGCCTCGCCCAAGTCGGCCTGAGGCCTTTCGGCCGACGGGCCGGCCAGCTAGGTTCGCCGCGCCCTTCCCCGGGATCCCGCCGACCCGAGGAGGCGCGCCCGTGCGCACCCGGCCCGTCCGTCGCCGTCCACGGCCCCTGTCCGACCTGGCACTGCACCTGCGGCGCCACCCCCGGCACCGCCACCTGCTCGGCCTCCTGCTGGCGGCGGGCGCCGCGCTCGTCGTCCAGCGATCCGTCGCCGCGGGGCAGGCCGAGCGGGACGGCTGGGGCCGCTCCGTCGAGGTCGTGGTGGCCACCCGGGACGTCGCCGCCGGCGAGGCGCTCGGACCCGGTGCCGTCGAGCGCCGGGACCTGCCCCGGGCCCTGGTCCCGCCCGGCGCGCTGTCCGAGGTCGGACCCGACCGCACCGCCCGCGGCCCGCTCTACGAGGGCGAGATCGTCCTCGCCGGCCGGGTCGCACCCGACGGCCTGACCGGCGTCGCGGCCCGGGTCCCGGCCGGGCACCGGGCCGTCGCCGTGCCGCTCGGCGCCGAGGCCGCGCCACCGCTGGAGGTCGGCGACCGGGTCGACGTCCTCGTGGCGGTCGACCCCGCCGCGGCCGGCGGCGGCCCGCCCGGCTTCGCGGTGGCCGAGGGCGTGCTGGTGGTCGACGTCGGCGAGGACGCGGTCACCGTCGCCGTCGCCCGCCCCGACGCCGCCCGGGTCGCGGTGGCCATGGGCCAGGGCCTGGTCACCCTCGCCCTCGTCGGTGCCTGAGGGGGCGAGGCGACCTCAGCGGACGAAGAAGTACAGGACCAGCAGGACGGCGCCGAGCACCAGGCGGTAGGCGACGAAGGGCGTGAAGGTCCGCGTCCGCACCAGGCGCAGAGTGCCCCAGACGGCCAACCAGCCGGTCAGCCCCGAGGCCACGACCCCCCAGGCCATGGCGGGCAGGAAGCCGTCGGGGATCCCCTCGTCCAGCGCGTCCACGCCCTTGAACACCAGGGCGCCCGCGGTGATGGGCAGGCTCATCAGGAAGGCGAAGCGGGCCGCGGCGTCACGGCCCAGGTCGCACCACCGCCCGACGGTGATGGTCACCCCCGACCGGGAGACCCCGGGCTGGAGGGCCACCGCCTGGCCCACGCCCATGGCCAGGGCGTCACGCAGCCGGACGTCGGACAGGGCCCGGTTGCCGACCCGCCGGTCGGCCACCGCGAGCAGGACCCCGAACACCATGAGCATGAGGGCGATCAGCCAGATCTGGCCGGTGTGCTCCTCGATCGGGTCGGCCAGCAGCGCACCGGTGATCGCCGCCGGCACGGCCGACACCACCAGGAGCCAGGCCATGCGGCCGTCGGTGGTCGACCGGGCGTCGCGGGAGAGGCCGGCCCGGGCCAGGCGGACCAGGTCGCGGCGGAAGTAGGCGACGACGCCGACCAGCGTGCCCAGGTGCAGGGCCACGTCGAAGGTCTTCTCCAGGCCGAGGTTGCCCTCGAAGTCGTCCCAACCGAACAGCCAGGGGACGATGCGCAGGTGGCCGCTCGACGAGATCGGCAGGAACTCGGAGAGCCCCTGGGTGATCCCGAGGACGATCGCATGCAAGATCGGCACGAAGCGCAGAGCCTACGGTGCCGGTGCGACCGCTCCCCGCCCTGCCCGCCTCAGCGCCCGCCGAGCGACACGTCGGGGACCAGCAGGGTCACCCCACCGGTGCCGTCGGGGAGCCACTCCAGGTCGGCCCCGACCGCGGTGATGTCGAGCAGCAGGCGCTGGATCGCCGAGGCGATCGTGGCCTCGCGGATCGGCTCGGCCGGGGCGCCGCCGCGCACCATCAGCCCCTCGACGCCGACCGAGAAGTCGCCCGACACCGGGTTGACCCCCGAGTGGAGCCCGGCCATCGAGGTCACGAACAGGCCGTGGTCGACGGTGGCCAGCAGCTCCTCGTGGGTCCCCGCGCCCGGGGCCACGGCCAGCGCCTGGGCCCCGACGCTGGGCGTGGACGAGTAGCCCCGCACCGCCGAACCGGTCGAGGCCACGCCGGCGCGCCGGGCCGTGTAGCTGTTGTGGAGGAAGCCGCGCAGGACCCCGCCGTCGACCAGGCCCGTCCGCCGGCAGGCCAGGCCCTCGCCGTCGTGCGCGCCGGCACCGAGGCTGCGCACGTCGGTCGGGTCGTCGACGAAGGTCAGCAGCGGGCTGGCGATCTGCTGCCCGACGCGGTCGGCGAAGGGCGAGCGGCCCTTGAGCACCGACTCGCCGTTGAGCATCGCACCGACGATGCCGAGCACGGTCGCGGTCATGCGAGGCTCGAGGACCAGGGTGACCCGCCCGGTGGCCGGCTTGGTCGCGCCGAGCAGGCGGGTCGCCCGCAGCACGGCGTCGGCCGCCGCCTCCTCCACGTCGAGGTCCGACGGCTCCCGGCCGACCGACAGGCCGAAGCCCGTCTGGGTCTCGCCACCGTCCTGGGCCAGGGCCTGCACCGACAGGTAGCAGGTTCCGGAGCGGTCCCAGGCCCGCACCCCGGTGCTGGTCGCCACCGCCGCCTCGCCCAGGCCCTCGCTCCACATCGCCACCCGCACGCCCGAGATGCGCGGGTCGGCGGTCCGGGTCGCCCGCTCCAGGTCCAGCGCGGCCCGGACCTTGTCCTCGACGGGGTGCGACGGCAGCTCGCGGGGCCACAGGTCGAGCTCGGGGACCTCGACCCCGTCGGGCTCGGCCAGCCCGATCGACTCCTCGGGCTCCCCGAACGACGCGTTGTCGCGGGCCTCGGCCAGGGCGTCGAGCACGGCCGCCTCGTCGAGGGTCCCGGCGTAGGCGAAGCCCTGGCGCCGGTCGACGACCACCCGGATCCCCACCCCGGCCGAGGTGGCCTGGGTCAGCGACTCGACCTGGCCGGCGTAGGCCCGCACGGTGGTCGAGCGGCCCCGGGCCACGTAGGCCTCGATCTGCTCGCCCGCTCCGGCCTGGTCCGCCACCCGGGCGGCCAGGTCGACCAGCTCGCTCACGCGGCCGTCCCGCCGATCGTCAGCGCGCCGACCCGCAACGTGGGCACGCCGTCGCCGACGGGCACGCCCTGGCCGTCCTTGCCGCACATGCCCGGGCTGCCCATGGCGAAGTCGTTGCCCACGGCGTCGATGGCGGCCAGCACGGCCGGGCCGTTGCCGATCAGGTTGCCCTCCCGCAGGGGCTCGGTGATGCGCCCGCCCTCGATCAGGTACGCCTCGGTCATGCCGAACACGAAGTCGCCCGTGGCCGTGTTGACCTGGCCGCCGCCCAGGTGCGCCACGTACACGCCGTGGTCGGTGCCGGCCACGATGTCCTCGGGGTCGTCGTCGCCCGGCAGCAGGTAGGTGTTGCTCATCCTGACCATCGGGAGGTGCTTGTAGGACTGGCGCCGACCGTTGCCCGACCGGGGCCGGCCCTCCTGGCGAGCCCGCAGGTGGTCCCACATGTAGTCGGTCAGGACCCCGCCCTCGATGAGCACGTTGCGCTGCGCCGGCGTGCCCTCGTCGTCGATGGCGAAGCACCCCCACTCCTCGGCCATCGTGCCGTCGTCGACGAGGGTGACCGCCGGGCTGGCCACGGCCTGGCCCAGGCGGCCGGCGAAGGCCGAGGCGCCCTTGAGCACCAGGTCGGCCTCGAGCCCGTGCCCGCAGGCCTCGTGGAACAGCACCCCGCCGCCCCCGGGGCCGATGACGACGGGCATCGTGCCGGCCGGCGCCGGCCGGGCACCGAGCTTGAGCAGGGCCCGGCGGGCCGCGTCCCGGGCCAGGTCCTCCACGTCGTGGCGGTCGAACAGCTCGAAGCCCACCGTGCGGCCGAGCGACTGGTAGCCGGTCTGGAGCCCCGCGTCGCCGGTGGCCACGGCCATCACCGAGAACAGGGTGCGGACCTGGTCGTCCTCGGCCAGCAGGCCGTCGGAGTTCGCCACCAGGATCCGGCGCCGCGCATCGGAGTAGCGGGCCGTGACCTGGCTGACCGCCGCCCCCGCGGCGCGCGCCGCGTCGTCGGCCCGGCGGAGCAGCTCGACCTTCCGGGCCTTGGCCACCGTCTCGGGCAGGATCTCGACCTCGTTGGGACGGGCCGGCTCGACGCGGGCCAGCTCGACCTCGCGGAGCCCTCCCCCGCTGTCGCGCGCCGCCGCGCCGGCGGCCTCTGCCGCGGCCTGCAGGCCCCGGTCGGTCAGGTCGGCGGTGTGGGCGAAGCCGGTCGTGTCGCCCACCACGACCCGGATCCCCGCGCCCCGGTCGCGCCCGGACGAGACGTTCTCCACCCGCCCGTCGTCGTAGACCGCGGTGGTCGAGCGCCGGTCCTCCACGAAGACCTCGGCGAAGTCGCCACCGGACCGCAGGGCCGCATCCAGCGTGCGGCGGACAACGGCGTCGTCGAGCACGGGACCTCCGGGGGGCCGATCACGCCGCGGCAGGCTTTGACCCGGCGGCCAGGGCGGGGCCTATCGTACCCCGGTGCCCTTGGTACCCGGACTTGCGGCCAAGGCCGAGCTCACCGTGGCCGAGGTGGACACGGCGCTCGCCATCGGCTCGGGGGACGTGCCCGTCCTGGCCACGCCTCGGCTGGTGAGCCTCTTCGAGGAGGCCGCCCTGCACTGCGTGGAGGGCTACGTCCCGGCCGGCTCGACCACCGTGGGGATCAGGGTCCAGATCGACCACCTCCACCCGACCTCGGTCGGCTCGACGGTCATCGCCGAGGCCACGCTCGACAAGGTCGAGGGCCGGCGGCTCACCTTCACCGTGTCGGCCAACGACCGCTGCGGCCTGATCGCGGCGGGCAAGGTCACCCGGGTCATCGTCGACACCGAGCGCTTCATGGAGAAGGCCCGCTAGCAGCGCCCGGCGCCCCTCACTCGGGACGGGTGGTTCAGGCCGGGGCGCGACGCAGGGGGGAGAGGCGACCGGTCACGGCGCGGGCCACGAGCAGGCCCAGGCCGAGGCAGGCCAGGCCGCCCAGGCCGTCGATCCAGTAGTGGTTGCCGGTCACCACGATGCACACGAGGGTGGCGACCGGGTGGGCCAGGGCCAGGACCCGCTGCCAGCGTCGCCGCAGCAGCGGGACCAGCACCGCCGCGCTCCAGCTCGACCAGCCGATGTGCATGCTGGGCATGGCGGCGTACTGGTTGGACACCTGCTTCATGCCCTCGTTGCCGAAGCTGATCCAGCCGCCGTACGCCGCCACCGTGTCGACGTAGCCGTAGCGGTCGCAGCCGGGCGCGGCCAGCGCGCCGGGCTCGGCGGCCGCCGCGGCCTCGGGGGCGTAGATCTGGCAGGCGCCGTACTCGCCCGGGTCGTCGAGCAGGCGGGGCGGCATGAGCGAGAAGCCGGCGAAGCCGACCAGGGCCACCAGGGTCATCGAGACCAGGGTGTTGCGCCACAGCGGGTACCGCCCGGGATCCCGCCGGTAGAGGGCCACCAGCGCGCCGGCGGTGACGATGTAGTGGGCCAGCCCGTAGAAGACGTTCCAGAACCGGATCAGGCCGCGGCCCGGCAGGTCCAGGTACCAGCGCTGCACCGTGGGCTCGACGTAGAGCCGCAGCGCCCTCTCCAGGTCGATGACCAGCTGGGCGTGGTCGAAGGCCGGGCCCGGGTCGCCGTCGGCCGAGCCGAACAGGTTGCGCACCGCCGAGTACACGACGTAGACGCCGACGGCGTAGGCGACCTCCTTCCACCAGCGCAGAGGGGCCCGCCGGGGTGCGGGCGCCGCGAGCCCGGGGCGTTCGGCGAGCGCGTCGGCCATGGGCTGCATGCCTAGTGCACGGCCGGTGCCGGATCGTGTCGCTGGCGATCGACCACGGCGCGCGGCGACCGGGTCAGGCCGTCAGCGGCTCGGGCGGGCCGTGGACCGCGGGCTCGGCGCTGCGCCCGCCGACGGCGAAGGCAGGGGCCCCGAGCAGGCTCACGCCCACGTTGAGGGCGTAGAGCAGCAGGCCCAGGGCGATGGCCTGCTCGGTGGCCACGCCCAGCGGGGTGAGGAACAGGATGAACGCGCCCTCGCGCACGCCCAGGCCCGAGATCCCGATGGGCAGGACCTGGGCGATGGCCACGGCCGGGAAGAAGGCGAGCAGGGCGGTGAGCCCGGCCGGTCGCAGGCCCAGGGCCTGGGCCGCGGCCACCGCGGCCAGGACCAGCACCAGCTGGTAGGCGAGCCCGGCGAGGAGGACCTCGACCGCGGCCAGCGGCCGGCGGCGCAGCTCGTGCAGGCCGAGGTGCAGCGCGTCGGCGAAGCGGCGCCAACCCTCCCGGGCCGCGAAGCGCCCGCCGATGCGACGGCTGGCCAGCGCGAGCAGGACGGCGACGAGCGCGGCGAGGGTGGCGAAGGCCAGCCCGAGGGCCACCCGCGTGGCCGTCCCCAGGTGGCGCAGGCCCGGGTTCACCAGGAAGCCCAGGACGCTGAGGATGGGCAGCACGAGCCAGCCGGTGAGCCGCTCGAGCACCACCGAGGCGAAGGGACGGGGCGAGTCGCCCGTGTCGCGGGAGAGCCGGCTGACCCGCAGGACGTCGCCGCCGATGGTGGTCGGCAGGACGTTGGAGACGAACTGCCCGGCCAGGTAGTGCGACATGAGCCGCCGGAGCCGGGTGTGGACGCCGAGGGCGTCGAGCACCTTCTGCCAGCGGACGACGGACAGGACCAGGCCGGCCAGCGTGAGCAGGCCGGCGACCACCAGCCACGCGGCGCGGCCGAGCGACCACTGGGGGATCAGGCGGTCGATGTCGAACCTGGGCAGGCGGGCCACGAGCACGACGAGGAGCGCGACGCTCATGCCGACGCGCAGCGCGGCCGACAACATCCGCATGTCAGGTCGTGGTTTGGCCACGGAGCCTCCTGTTCAGGGCGGCAATTGTAGGCACCTCGCGGCCGTTCGCCCCATCTGGCACCCCCTTCGGGCCGCGACGGACTCGTGCACGTCTAGCCTGACGGGGCTCCCTCGGCGGGGAGAGCATGATCGGGTGTCCGATCCCCGCCCTGACCGTTCTCAGATCAGGAGGAATCGAGATGCACCGAAGGTTCGCGCTCGCCGTCGTCGTGGCGGTGGGCCTGAGCAGCGCCGCCTGTGCCCAGGAGTCCGAGCTGGGCACCGGCACGGCCGTGGAGACCACCGCCGACGCCCGTGACGCGCGCACGATGCTGCGCGCCGCGCCGGACCTGGCCCAACAGGCCGGGACCAGCCGCTTCGAGATGGTGATGCACGTGGAGGCTCCCGGCGAGGGTGCCTTCTCCCTGACCATGGAGGGGGGCATCGACACCGACCGCCAGCTCGCCCACATGGTCATCGACATGGGCGACCTGGCCGAGGCGGCCGGCGAGGAAGCCGCCGACTTCTTCGGCGACGGGTCGATGGAGATGATCTTCACCGCCGATTCCGTCTACCTGCGGGGCGGGTTCTTCGGCGACCGCTGGCTCGCCGGCTCGTCCGAGGACCTCGGCGAGGAGGACCTCGCCGACGTGTTCGGCACCTCCTCCGGTCCGCCGGTCGAGGGCTACCTCGAGCTCCTGCGAGGCGTGGGGGCCGACCCGGTCGAGGTCGGCCGCGAGGAGGTCCGTGGCGTGGCCACGACCCGCTACTCGGCGTCGTTCACCTTCGGCGAGGCCCTCGCGGCCGCTTCCCCGGAGGAACGTGCCCAGCTGGAGGAGCAGCTCGACCTGGACGAGTTCCCGCTCGACGCCGAGATCCCCGTCGAGGTCTGGATCGACGACGACGGCCTGCCCCGGCGCATGACGCTCGCCCTGGACGAGGCCATGGAGGGCCTGACCGAGGAGGGCATCACGGCGTCGTTCACCTTCGAGCTGTTCGACTACGGCGAGCCGCTCGACATCGTGGTGCCGGACGACGACGACGTCGCCCCGTTGGGCGAGGCGTTCGGCGGGTTCTTCGGCGGCTGAGGCCACCGCGCGACGATCCGGGTGGAGGTCCGGTGGGAGCGGCTGCTCCCTCCGGGCCCTCCCCCCGGGAGCGCCCGGCCCCCCGGGCCTGGGTGACAGGCCCGGGGGGGGGGGGGGGACCGCTCAGCCGGACCACCCGACGGGCGGGCCGTGGTAGCGCGACCGGGCCAGGACGCGCTCGGCC
>JBFWTJ010000152.1:0-9274 GCA_050247895.1 Acidimicrobiia bacterium | reverse complement strand
GACGCGTGGGCGATGGCTCTTGATCACGGTGCGTCACCCCCGTTGTGGCTGGAGCTCGCGGGGGCGATCGAGCCCGACCGTCCGCTCGACGCGGCGCGCGCCTACTCCCGCGACGTCGAAGCGCAGATCGACCGCAAGCAGACCCGCTCCTACGAGAACGCCGTCGACCGGGTCGCGCACATCCGCGCGCTCCACGATCGAGCCGCCGACCCCGAGGGCTTCGACGCCTACCTCGTCGACCTCCGCCAGCGGCACCGCCAGAAGACGAAGTTCACCCGGCTCCTCGACGAGGCCGGCCTCACCACGTCCGAGCAGCCGGGGTGACGTCGCCTGGGCGGGTGTGACGCGCCCTGGCGAGATCGACGTGGACCGCAGGCAGGTAGCCTCGGACCCATGGCTCCGGTGAAGCGGGTCTACGGCCCGGGTGAGGCGACAGCGTTCGTCGCTGGCGGCGGCCCCGCGACGGACGACGACGTGTCGATCACCAACGACGGCCGCCGGCTCGACAGCGCCGAGGCGGTCCTCGAGTTCCTCGAAGAGCTGCGGCGGGAGCAGGAAGCCGCCGAGCGCTCGGCTTGATCTGGTGGGCGAACACCCGCCACTCGACATCGACCGAGTGGTCGAGGTGTTCGATCGTCACCGCGTCCAGTACCTGCTCGTCGGCGGCGTAGCAGCTCGTTTCCACGGCTCCGAGCGCCTGACCGAGGACGTCGACGTCCTGCCCGACGACGATGAAGAGAACCTGCGCCGCCTCGCCGCCGCCCTTGCCGAGCTGGGAGCGTTCCTCCGCGTGGGAGGCATGAGCGACGACGAGGCCCGGGCGCTGCCGGTCAAGCTCGATGCCCCGACCTTGCGAGGGATGGAGGTCTCGACCTGGCGAACGGCAGCCGGAAACCTCGACGTCCTTCGCTCGCTGCGTGACCTCGACGGCGGCCGCCGATCGTACGGCGAGCTCGCAGGGCGATCCGTCGCCATCTCGGTCAACGATGTCGAGATCCGCCTGGCCGGCCTCGGCGACATCATCGACTCGAAGCGATTCGCCGATCGGGAGAAGGACCACGATGCACTTCCCGAGCTCGAGGCGCTCCGAGCCGCCTCGACCAAGGGCAACGAACCCTGAGCGCGCCCATGGGTCGCGTCGTTCTCGGCGATGCGTCCCGTCCGACTGCTCGGCGTCGGCGTGATGACATGCGATGACAAGTGATGACAAGCGCCCGGCGTCGGAGGGGACAGCATGCCGGTTGCGCGCATCAGAGTCGCGCGCCGCGCGCGCTCCGGCGTCCGACAACGCCGGCTCCGGGCCCTCCCCGACGGCCGACACACCCGCTCGCTTGTCATCAGGATGTCCGCGAAAGCCCTGGAAACGGGGTGGTACGGGCCGGTACTGGGTGTGCCCGGTTGGCACGAGGGTCCGACGAAAACCGGCTCTGACCTGCACGGACGCGCACGCATCAGGACGCAGCGTCACCGCTGAGGGCGGCGTTCAAGTCCCCCCTCCGACACGACCGTTGGCACATGATTGGCCTTCAGTTCGGCGGTGACGACGTTGCGAACGGGCTGGTAGATCAGCCGCAGGCCGAGTTCGCCGACAGGCGCTGCCGGACCGGCGATCGTGCCCGCTAATCGTCCGGCCGCCGCGGCGGCGGGGGCGACGTCGATCGACGGGTCGCTATGAGTGCTCTCGGGCCTGGCGGGACGTGGGCGTGAGGACGACGATCGCGTTGCGTTGCGAGAGATCGTCGAGCTCGTAGCCCTGGAAGTGCGACGCGCGTGGGGCGGCTTCCGCCTGGACCTTCTGCTCCTCGGTGACCGGCTCCATCCGCGTGACGGACACGTCGAAGCCGCTCGCCGAGTACAGCGCCAGGTAGTCGGAATGGCGCAGCCGGTTCTGGTAGTGCAGCGACGGGTTGTACCGGCGCCAGGCCCGGTCCTCGTAGCGCAGGAAGTGGTAGGCGTCCAGGCGACGGTCGAAGTAGGAGTAGTGGTCCTTGTAGTCGACCTGGAAGCTCATCGCGCCACGCGACGAGAGGATCCGACCGCACTCGTCGAGGATCCTGACGATGTCCTCTCGTGGGATGTGCTCGAGCGTGTTGGTGGAGGTGACGAAGTCGATGCTCCCGCCGGCGAGGCCCGTCGCTCGGGCGTCCCTCGGCGCGTCGTAGACGACGCCGATGTCGGCAAGATAGGCATCGAGTTCGGTGGCACCGGTCGGTGGCCGGCGAACAAGGGGCGCGTCGAGGGTCGCGAGGCGATCACGGATGTCGAGCACGAGCTCTGTGCGCAGCAGCCGTCGGATGTCGACGACGTGCTGGCGTTCGATACCGAGGCAATAGAGGACCTGCGGGACGTGGAGGTCCCAGCCCGCTCCGAACTCGAAGAACCGGCCTTCGGAAACAGGGATGTCCGAATGCATTGCGAGGCCGTCGAGGTGACGCTGCGCGATCTCGATCACATCGTGCAGCGCCTCGTCTCCGATCGGCAGGCCGTGCGTGAGGTGCCGCTGGAACACGTAGTTCAGTCGGTGACCGCCGGGCAGCAACGAGAACGCCTGTTGTGCGAGGACCTTCGCCTGCCACGGAGGCATGCGCGGAACCGTACTCGGACCCCACCTACCCGCCTGGCCTGTGCGACGGCCGCCGGGTGACCCCTCCGGACGAGGTGACGGCCCGGGACGGGCCGGGACGGACGGTCCGAGCGGCGGACCGGCGTGCGCAGATGCGGTGCGTACGGTGCCGGGTACACGATGGCCCCTGCGCGGGGGCCACGCGGACGCAGGCCGAGGGGCCATGCACCGTCCGCGTCGCGTTGGGGAGCGCGGTCGGAGGCGCTCCGGTCGGGGGAGGGCCTCAGAGGCCCGGCGTGGACCCGCCCAGGTCGAAGGGCAGACGGGCCAGCGCGTCGGACTCCAGCGGGCCCGCGTTCTCCCCGTAGGCCAGGACGGTCACGCCCCGGCGACCACAGGTCGGGCAGCGCAGTCCCAGCACGATCGTCATGTCGGCCGGGTCCGACGCGCCCTCGAGGCGGTGGAAGCGCTCCACCACCGTGTCGGCCGGCGCGGCGACGTGGCCGCACGGGCGCCAGTGGAACGAACCTGCCTCGTCGAGGGCGACGTCGTCGGCGAAGCCGTCCCGCTCGAAGTCGTGCAGGACCTCGGTCATCGTGTCGCCGTCGCCCGGTGCGCCCGGCTCGTTCGCGGTCACGATCTGGCCTCCTCCTCGGTCGCACCGGTGGCACGGCGCCCGTGCCGCGGCGCGACCCGTCGCCCCAACCCTCGCGCACCCGCACCGCCCGAGCACGCGCCCGTCGTTCCGGGCCGGAGTCGGCGCGCGGGTCTCCGGTAGGTTGGCCGGCCGTGGGCACGGTGACGGGCGCGGCGATCCCCCGGGCCGCGGGCGGGCAGGGCGAAGCACTGGCGGGACGGTGGACCGAGGAGGTCCGCCGGTTCGTCGGCGACGACGCCGGGCGCTCGGTCCTGCTGTCCGGTGGGACCACGACGGTCGCCGCCGGTGCCGACGTCGAGCGGCCCGGGGCGAGCGTCCTCAAGGTCTTCGTCGCCGTCGCCGCCCACCTGCGGGCCGCGGCCGGGCTGGTCGACCTGGACGCCCGGATCGCCGTGTCCGACCTGCCCACCAGCTGCAACCCGTCGCTGCTCGACTCGTTCGAGCCCGGCCACCTGCTCACCACGGCCGAGCTGGCCCGCCTCTCCCTGGCCACCAGCGACAACCGCATCGCCGAGCACCTCGTGACGCTCGTCGGCATCGACGCCGTCACCGCGGCGGCCACCTCGCTGGGCTGCACCGGCACGGCCCTGCACATCGGCTTCGGCGACGACGCCCTCAACGCCCGGGGGCGGGCCAACGTCACGACGGTGGCCGACTGCCGCCGGGTCCTGGACGCCGTCGGCCGGATGCCGGTCCTCGCACCCCTGCGGCCGGCCCTGCGCACGAGCCTGTTCAACACTCGGATCCTCTCGTCGCTGCCCGACCACGTCGTCGTCTCGCACAAGACCGGCACGCTGGACGGAGTGGTCGCCGACGTCGGGGTGATCCACGCGCCCGCCGGGGACCTGACGGCCTGCTTCCTGACCGACGGACAGGAGGACCCCCCGGCCACCGCCGCGGCCATAGGGCGCTGCGCGCGGGCCGCCTTCGACGCCTGGGAGGCCCTCGCCCGGTGATCGCCCACCCGCCGGCGCGCGCCGGTGAGACCGTCACCCTCCGCTTCGCCGACGCCACCGGTGAACAGGTCACCTCCTTCCGGGTCCCGGCCGACGTGCCCACCGCCGAGGGCCCCGAGGCCGCGGTCGCGGCAGGCCTGATGCCGGCCATGGCCCGAGGCGAGCCCCTGGTCGTGGACCAGCCCGTGTCGGCGCGGCTCGCCACGGCCACGACCCGGCTGGGCGAGATCCTGGCCACCTGGGACCGGGCCCTGCACCCCGGCGCGCCCCGGCTGTCGCTCGTCCCCCTGGTGGCGCCGGTCCGCCACCCCGACGGGGACCGCCCGGCACCCGTGCCCCGCGCCGCGGCCGTCGATCCTGGCGCGGACCGGCCGGCACCCGCGTCCCGCGCCGCGGCCGTCGACCCTCGGGGACCGCGCCCGGTCGCCCGGCCGGCACCCGCGTCCCGCGCCGCGGTCGTCGACCCTCGGGGACCGCGTCCGGTCGCCCGGCCGGCGGCGTGCTTCTTCACCGGCGGGGTGGACTCGTTCCACAGCGTCCTGCGCCACCGCGACGACCTCGACGCGCTGGTCTTCGTGCATGGCTTCGACCTCTCCGACGACCTCGACGCCCCGCTCAACCGGATGGTCGGCGAGCGCGTGCGGGTGGCGGCCGACGCCCTCGGGCTGCCGCTGATCGAGGTCGGCTCGGACCTGCCCGCCTTCGGACGCGCCTTCGGCCTGAGCTGGGACGACTACCACGGGGCCGCGCTGGCCGCGGTCGCCCTGCTCCTCGCACCCCGGTTCGCCACCTTCCACGTCCCGGCCACGACCACCTACGCCGAGCTCTACCCCCTGGGCTCGCACCCGCTGACCGACCCGCTGTGGAGCACGGAGGACGTCGAGATCGTCCACGACGGTGCCGACGTCACGCGGGTCGACAAGCTGCGGGCCCTGGCCGAGCACCCGGTGGCCCGGCAGCACCTGCGGGTGTGCTTCGAGAACAGGGACGGCCGCTACAACTGCGGCCGCTGCGAGAAGTGCGTGCGGACCGGCGTGGCGGTGCGGATCGCCGGCGTGGAGGGCGCCTTCGCCTCGCTGCCGGCGCCCTCGCTGCGCCAGGTGGCCGGCACCCGCGTCGTCGGACTGGGCACGGCGTGGAAGGGCTACCGGGACGAGCTGGGCCGCACCGGGTCCAGCCCGCGGCTGCGGGCCGCGGTGCGGCTCGCCCTGCTCCGCCACCGGTGGCGGACCGACCCCCGCGTCGGGCGGTGGATCCCCTGAACGCCGACCGGCGCCCGGCCCGGGCCGACGGCTCGCGGGTGGACGTCCCGCGGCCGGTGGCCCGGGAGGCGGGGCTCGCCCGGGCCGTCGCCGCGCAGGGCTGGGCCGTCCTGCCCGGCGCGCTCGACGCGACGGCCACGGCCCGGAGCGCGGCCGCCCTCGACGAGGTCTTCGCCGCCGAGGACGACATCGCTCGTGCCCGGCGCTGGCGCACGGCCGGCTACCGGGTCGCCTACATGCTCCCGGCCAAGCACCCCGAGCTGCTCGCGCTGTGCCGGCCGGGCCGGCTCAGCCGCGCCGCGGCCGAGGTCCTGGGCGAGGGGTGCGTGGTGGCCGCCTTCAACGGCCTGGCCGTGGTCCCCGGCGGCGAGGCCCAGCCGCTGCACCGGGACCACCTCGAGCTCACCCCGGGCGTGACGCTCTACCTCCACGCCGTGGTGGCGCTCGACCGGTTCACGACCGCCAACGGCGCCACCCTGGTGGTGCCCGGCACCCACCTCGAGCCCGGGTCGGCCGACGCGCCAGACGGCCCGGCGCAGGTCACGGCCGCGGGCCGGGCCAGGACCGGGGGTGGCCCAGCACAGGCCACCGGAGCGGGCCGGGCCAGGACCGGGGGTGGCCCGGCACAGGCCACCGGAGCGGGCCGGACCGGGCCCGTCGCCGGCTCTGGCGGTCCGGAGCCTTCGATCGACGACGTGTCCCCGACGATGCCCACCGCGCAGGACCGTGCCGTGGCCGTCGAGCTCGAGCCCGGCGACGCCCTGGTCTACGACGCCACCTGCCTCCACGCCGCGGGGGCCAACACCTCGGAGGCCCCCCGCCGCGCCCTGCACGTGCTGTTCGCGCGGCGCTGGGTCCAGCCGCTCTGGGACTTCCCGGCCAGCCTGCGGCCCCAGGACGCGGCCCGGCTCGACGAGGCCACCCGCCGGCTCCTCGGCTTCGACAACGCCCCGGCCCGCTACGACCACGCGGCCCGCCGGGCCTTCGGGTCCGGATGGGGGTGAGCCCCGGCGCCGGTGCGGCCCGCGCCGGCGCGGCGGGCGCCGAGACCGCCCTGCGATCGGCCCTGTTCCGCGGGGCCCGCGGGCCACGCTTCGAGCTGGCCGTGGGCACGGCGCGGGCCCTGCGCTGGCTCGACCGCCGGACCGACACCCGGATCGACACCAGCCGGGCCGGCCGGGCCCTGCTCGCCGCGGCGCCCGACGCGCTGCACGCCCTGGCCGGCCGGTTGCCCGGCGGGTGCGCGCTGGTCACCGGGACCAACGGCAAGACGACGACCACCCACCTCCTGGCCGGGGTGCTGCGGGCCGCCGGCCGGGATCCGGTCGTCAACCGGGCCGGGGCCAACATGCCCGGGGGCATCTGCGCCGACCTGGTCGGCGCGGCCCGCCGGGGGAGGGTGGCCGGCGACCTGGGGGTCTTCGAGGTCGACGAGCTCTGGCTCGACCGGATCGTCCCGCCCCTGGTGCCCGAGGTCCTGGTCCTCGGCAACCTGTTCCGGGACCAGCTCGACCGCACCGGCGAGCTCGACCGGGTCACCCGGCGGTGGCAGGACCTGGTGGCACACCTCCCGGCCACCACCGCCCTGGTCGTCAACGCCGACGATCCCCGCGTCTGCCAGCTCGCGGCCCCGCACCCGAGGCGGATCCACGTCGGCCTGGGTCACCACGACCGGACCACGCCACCCGTCCACGCCGACGTGCCGGACTGCCTGCGGTGCGGGGCCCGCCTGGGCTACGACGGTGCCCACATCGGGCACCTCGGGCGGTGGTCGTGCCCCGGCTGCGGCGACGCGCGCCCCGCAGCGCTCGACGTCGAGGCCACCGCGCTCGACCTCGACGGCCTCCAGGGGGCGACCTTCACCCTCGCCGTCCGAGGACCGACCGGGGCCACCACGACCCACGGGGTCCACCTCGTCCCCCCGGGGCGGTTCAACGTGGCCAACGCCGTGGCCGCGGCCGGTGCAGCGCTGGCCCTGGGCGTCGCGGCGCCGACGATCGCCACCGGCCTGTCGGGCACCCCGAGCGCCTTCGGGCGGGGCGAGCACCTGACCGTCGGCCACCAGGCCCTCTCCCTGGTCCTGGCCAAGAACCCGACCGGCCTCGACGAGGTCGTCGGGATGCTCTCGGCCGGGGAGGAGCCGCTCGACCTGCTGATCCTGCTCAACGACGGCGAGCTCGACGGCCGCGACGTATCGTGGATCTGGGACGCCGACCTGGAGCGGCTGGCCCCCCGGGTGGCCCGGGTCACCTGCGGGGGCGGGCGTGCCGCCGAGATGGCGCTGCGCCTCGACCACGCCGGCATCGCGCCCGAGCGGATCGAGGTCGTCGACGGGATCGCCGCCGCGACCGGCCGGGCCCTGGCCCGGGCCGCCGGCGGACCCGTCGTGGCCGTGACCAACTACTCGGCCATGCTCGACCTGCGCGAGACCCTCGCCGAGCGGGGCCACGCGGCCCGCTACTGGGCATGACCACGGGCCCGCGGTCGAAGACGACGACGCCCGCCGCCGTGGCGCCGGATCCCGGAGGCCGGCCGGACCGGGACACCGCCGGGAGGTGCCGACCCGGCTCGGGCACGGCTGGCGCAGCGAGCTCCGGGGCCGGCCGGGGCCGGGTCGTGCGGGTCACCGTCCTCTACCCCGACCGGCTCAACCTGTACGCCGACCGGGGCAACCTCCTGGTCCTCGAGCAGCGCTGCCGTCGCCGCGGCCTGGGCTTCGCCCTGCACGCGGTGGGGTTCGACGGCGAGCTCGATCCCGCCGCCACCGACCTCGTCTACCTCGGCGGCGGCCAGGACCGGGACCAGCGGGCCTGCGCCGTCGATCTCCCTCGCCACCGCGAGGCCCTGGCCCGGGCCGTCGCCGCGGGGGCCACCGTGCTGGGCATCTGCGGCGGGTACCAGCTCCTCGGCCACGAGGTGGCGACACCGGAGGGGACCCTCCCCGGCCTCGGCCTGCTCGACGTGGTGACCACCCGTCCGTCCGGCCCCCGCCTGGTCGGCCACGCCGTCGCGCTCGTCGACCCGGCCCTGGGTCGGACCACCACGGAGGAACCCGCTGCGCCGGCCGGCCGCGAGCCTTCGGGCCGTGGCGTGGTCGGCGGCCCGGACCGACGGGTCGTCGTCGCGCCGCCGGTCGCCGGGCCGCCGGTCGCCGGGCCGTGGCGGGCCCTGGTCGGCTTCGAGAACCACCAGGGCCGCACCGAGCTGGGTCCCGGCTGCCGGCCCCTCGGCCGGGTCCTGGTCGGCGCCGGGAACAACGGGGACGACGGCACCGAGGGCGCGATCGCCGGGCCCGTCATCGGGACCTACCTCCACGGCCCCCTCCTGGCCAAGAACCCCTGGTTCGCCGACCTGCTCCTGGAGGGGGTGGTCGGCGGACCGCTAGCGCCGGTCGAGGACCGCTTCGCGGCGCTCGTGCACCGCCGTGCGCTCGCCGCGGCCCTCGGCACCCGCTGAGGCGGCCGGCCCGGTGGAGGGCCCGAGCAGGGCCCGCAGCTCGACCGCGGCGCGCACCACGGCCGGCGGGACGGGCCGGCCCGCGACGATCCCCTCGTCGCCGTAGCGCAGGAGGCGCTCCAGCTGGTCGACCGCCCAACGGGCGGTGGCCGCGGTCAGCGGGCTGCGCACCCCGGGGCGGCCGAAGGCCGGTGCCGAACGCACGGCGATCTCGGGGTGGTGCCGGGCGAAGGTGGCCACGCACCGGCGCGCCGCGAAGGGCCAGGCCACCGACACGACCGACCGGGGCCGCACGCCCCGGGCCGCGAGGGCGGCGACCCCCAGCACCACGTTCTCACCGGTGTTGCGGGCCCGGCGCTCGACCACGATGCGGTCGCGG
>JBFWTJ010000151.1:0-9328 GCA_050247895.1 Acidimicrobiia bacterium | reverse complement strand
CGGCTGCTCGACATCCTCGAGCCGTCGGCGTAGACGGTCGACTCGCTGCAGCGGAGCGTGCTCCCCGCCGGCGTGGACATCGAGATCAAGTTCCAGCAGGCGTAGCTCCCGCCCGGCGCCCGGCCGCTTTGGGGCTGGCGACCGGGACGGGCTGTCCTGCACCCCTCGTGCGTGCGGGCCCACCGTGCCCGCAGCACGCGCAACCGACGTCCGGGTAGGCCCACGAGGCTGGGAACCACACGGCACAACCGATGACGGCGCTCCGCCGGGGTCTCCCCGTGCGGAGCGTTCGCGTGAACCGGGGTCGAACGGCCCCAGGACCGAGAGAGAGCACGATGGCGACCAAGGCGATCGTCGGCGAGAAGGTCGGCATGACCCAGGTGTGGGACGAAGGGAACCGCGTCGTCCCCGTCACGGTGCTGCGCGTCAAGCCGTGCCGGGTGGTGCAGGTCAAGACCGCGGAGACCGACGGCTACGCAGCCCTGCAGGTGACCTTCGGGACGACCAAGGCCTCGAAGCTCACCAAGCCCGAGGCCGGGCACTTCCAGAAGGCCGGGGTCGAGCCGGGGGCGCGGTTGGTCGAGCTGCGCCTCGACGACGTCAGCGGCTACGAGGTCGGCCAGGAGCTGACCGCCGGCCTGCTCGCCGGCGGCGAGCGCGTCGACGTGACGGCCGTGAGCAAGGGCAAGGGAACCGCCGGCCCGATGAAGCGCCACGGGTTCGCCGGCCTGGGGGCGAGCCACGGTGCCCACCGGGTGCACCGGGCGCCGGGTTCCATCGGTGCCTGCGCCACCCCGGCCCGCGTCTTCCGGGGCACCCGGATGGCGGGTCGGCTCGGCGGCGAGAGGACCACGACGCTCAACCTGACCGTGGTGGAGGCCGACGCCGAGCGGGACCTCGTCCTGATCAAGGGCGCGGTCCCCGGTCCCAAGGGTGGGCTCGTCTTGATCCGCGATGCCGTCAAGAGCGGCGCGAAGGACGGTGGGTGATGGCCAGCATCGAGGTGAAGACGGCCACCGGCGGCAGCGCCGGCACCGCGGAGCTCGACGACGCCGTGTTCGGCGTGCAGCCCAACGTGCCGGTCATGCACCAGGTGGTCACCGCCCAGCTCGCCGCACGTCGGGCCGGCACCCAGTCGACCCGGACCCGGGCCGAGGTCCGCGGCGGTGGGGCCAAGCCCTGGCGCCAGAAGGGCACCGGCCGGGCCCGCCAGGGCTCGACCCGCTCCCCGCAGTGGACCGGTGGTGGCGTGGCGCTGGGCCCCAAGCCCCGCAGCTACGCGCAGCGCACCCCCAAGAAGATGGTGCGCCTCGCCCTCTACTCCGCGCTGTCCGACCGTGTCGCCAGCGACCAGGTCACCGTCCTGGACGGTTGGGGCCTCGACGCCCCGAGCACCAAGGGCGCCCTCGAGGTCCTGGCCAAGATCGGCGCCGAGGGCCTGGTCCTGGTGGTGCTGACCCGCGACGACGAGGTCGTGTGGAAGAGCCTGCGCAACCTGGGCCACGTGCACGTCCTGCTCACCGACGAGCTCAACGCCTACGACGTGCTGCGCAGCGACCACGTCGTGTTCACCAGCGCCTCGCTGCCCGCGTACCGGCCCGTCACCCGAGGCCGGCACCGTGGTGAGGCCGAGGAGGCAGCGTCCTGATGCGCGATCCCCGAGACGTCGTCCTCGCTCCGGTCGTGAGCGAGAAGTCGTACGCCCTGCTCGAGGGGGGTGCCTACACCTTCAAGGTCCATCCGGACGCCACCAAGCCCGAGATCCACGACGCCGTCGAGAAGATCTTCGGGGTCAAGGTCCTGAAGGTGAACACCCTCAACCGGAAGGGCAAGGCGACGCGCAACCGTCGCACCAACACCGCCGGCCGCCGATCCGACAGCAAGCGGGCGATCGTGACCCTCGCCGAGGGTTCCACGATCGACCTGTTCCAGAGCTGAGGTCCCACCCATGCCGCTCCGCAAGCGCAAGCCCACCAGCGCCGGACGTCGCTTCCAGACGGTCTCGGACTTCTCGGAGGTCACCAAGGACAGCCCCGAGCGCACGCTGCTGGCCAAGAAGTCCGGCACCGGTGGTCGCAACAACTACGGCCGCAAGACCGCTCGCCACAAGGGCGGCGGCCACAAGCAGCGATACCGCCTGGTCGACTTCAAGCGGACCAAGGACGGCGTCCCGGCTCGCGTCGCGGCCATCGAGTACGACCCCAACCGGTCCTGCCGCATCGCGCTGCTCCACTACCTGGACGGCGAGAAGGGCTACATCCTCGCCCCCAAGGACGTCGTGGTCGGCGACACCCTCCAGAACGGCCAGGGCAGCGAGATCCGGCCGGGCAACGCCCTGCCCCTGCGCTTCATCCCGGTCGGCACCACCGTGCACAACGTGGAGCTGAAGCCGGGTGGCGGCGGTCGGATGGCCCGCTCGGCCGGTTCGTCGGTGGTCCTGCTGGCCAAGGAGGGCGACTACGCCACCTTGCGCCTGCCCAGCACCGAGATGCGCCGGGTCCCGATCGACTGCCGCGCCACCGTGGGCGAGGTCGGGTACGCCGAGCACGAGCTGATCAAGATCGGCAAGGCCGGCCGCAACCGCTGGAAGGGCGTGCGCCCTCAGACCCGCGGCGTGGCCATGAACCCCGTCGACCACCCGCTCGGCGGTGGCGAGGGCAAGACCTCCGGTGGCCGCCATCCCGTGTCGCCGTGGGGCAAGCCCGAGGGCCGCACCCGTGACAAGACCAAGCCGTCCCAGAAGCTCATCGTGCGTCGCCGCCGGACCCGCGGCAGCCGGAGGTAATCGGTCATGCCCCGCAGTCTGAAGAAGGGCCCCTTCGTCGACGACCACCTCCTCAAGAAGGTGGACGACCTCAACCAGAAGGGCGAGAAGAAGGTCATCAAGACCTGGAGCCGTCGCTCGACGGTCATCCCCGACATGGTCGGGCACACCATCGCGGTCCACGACGGGCGCAAGCACGTGCCCGTGTACGTCACCGAGGCGATGGTCGGCCACAAGCTCGGCGAGTTCGCGCCGACCCGCACCTTCAAGTTCCACGCCGGTCAGGAGAAGGCCGTGCGGGGGAGGCGCTGACCATGGCGTTCGGCACCAAGACCAACGAGCGGCCCGGCACCCGGGCCACCGTCAAGTTCCTGCGCGTCTCGGCCTACAAGGCCCGGGAGGTCCTCGACCTGATCCGGGGCCTTCCGGTCGACGAGGCCCGTTCGGTCCTCCAGTTCACCGAGCGAGCCGTGTCCCGGGACATCTCCAAGCTGCTCGACTCGGCCACCGCCAACGCGGTGCACAACGACGAGCAGGACGAGGACGAGCTCTACGTGTCGGCCTGCTACGCCGACGAGGGCCCGACCCTCAAGCGGTGGCGGCCCCGTGCCCGGGGCCGGGCCACGCGGATCCGCAAGCGGACGACCCACATCACGATCATCGTGAGCCGCATGTCGCCCGAGCAGCTCGAGAGGCGCCGGTCCCGGGCCCAGGCTGCGGCCGCCGCGGGCCGGGCGACCCGCTCGAGCTCCGAGGCGCGACGGGCCCGTGTGGCCCGCAGCCGGCAGCGCGAGGCCGTCGCCGAGGCGCACGACCACGACCACGATCACGATCACGATCACGACGAGGTCGAGGCCCTCGACGAGGAGCTCACCGGCACCGACGAGGCGACCGAGGTGGTCGCCGACGAGCCGACCGCCGAGGCCGACGAAGCGATCGACGAGGTCGACGAGGACGAGCCGGCCGAGTCCGGCGACGGGGCGAGCCCCGAGGAGGAGAAGTAGATGGGGCAGAAGGTCAACCCCTACGGCTTCCGGCTCGGTGTCACCACCGACTGGAAGTCGCGCTGGTTCGCCGACCGCAAGGACTACGGCGACTTCGTCATCGAGGACTGGCGGATCCGCGACTTCCTCACCACCCAGCTCCCCCACGCGGCGATCAGCCGCGTCGAGATCGAGCGGACCCGTGACCGGTTGCGGGTCGACGTCCACACCGCCCGGCCCGGCATCGTGATCGGTCGGCGTGGCGCGGAGGCCGACCGGCTGCGCGGCGGGCTGACGAAGATCACCGGCAACGCCAAGGTCCAGCTCAACATCCAGGAGATCAAGCAGCCCGAGCTGGACGCTGCGCTGATCGCCCAGGGCGTCGCCGACCAGCTCGCCGGCCGGGTCGCCTTCCGGCGGGCCATGAAGCGTGCCGTGCAGAACGCCCAGAAGGCCGGCGCGCTGGGCATCCGGGTCCAGTGCTCGGGCCGGTTGGGCGGCGCCGAGATGTCCCGCACCGAGTGGTACCGCGAAGGCCGGGTGCCGCTGCACACGCTGCGGGCCGACATCGACTACGGCTTCCGCGAGGCCCGCACGCCGGCGGGGCGCATCGGCGTCAAGGTCTGGCTCTACAAGGGCGACATCCTCCCCTACAAGAGCCTGAGCGAGGACAAGATCAGCCGCGAGGCGGCGATGGCGGTCGGGGAGACCTCGGGCGGCACCCCGCCCCGGCGCGTGGTGTCGTCCGCCGCCGCCCGCCGTCGGGGCGAGGGCCCCGAGGGCGGCGAGGCGCCGGCCACCGATGCCGAGCCGCTCGTCAAGGAGGCCGACCCCGAGCTCGAGCGGCTCCTCGCCGAGGAGGAGGAGATCGAGCGCCGGGTGCACGAGCACCACGAGACGCCGAAGTTCCACGGGGGAGACGCCGACTGATGCTGATGCCCCGCAAGGTCAAGCACCGCAAGACGCAGCGCGGTCGGCGCACCGGCGTCGCCAAGGGCGGCACCGAGGTGGTCTTCGGCGAGTACGGGATCCAGGCGCTCGAGCCCGGGTGGATCACCGCCCGCCAGATCGAGGCGGCCCGCATCGCCATGACCCGCAAGACCCGCCGTGGCGGCAAGGTGTGGATCAACATCTTCCCCGACAAGCCGGTCACCGAGAAGCCCGCCGAGACCCGGATGGGGTCGGGCAAGGGCAACCCGGAGCGCTGGGTCGCGGTGGTCAAGCCCGGCCGGATCCTGTTCGAGCTGTCCTACCCCGACGCTGCCCTGGCCCGCGTCGCCATCGACCGGGCCATCCAGAAGCTGCCGATCAAGGCCCGCTTCGTCACCCGGGAGGAGGCGCTCTGATGGCCGACACCAAGTGGCGCGACCTCGACGACGCCGACCTGCTCCGCTCGCTGGCGGAGACCAAGCAGGAGCTGTTCAACCTCCGGTTCCAGCACGTCACCGGGCAGCTCGACAACAGCAGCCGCCTCGGCGTGCTGCGCAGGGACGTGGCCCGGATCAAGACCGAGCTGCGGGCTCGTGAGATCGCCGCCGCCGAGGCGATCGAGAAGGAGAGCGCGTGATGGCAGAGGCCACCGAGAGCACCGAGCGCACGGCGCGCAAGGTCCGCGAGGGGATCGTCACCTCGTCCGGCATGGACAAGACCGCCGTGGTCACGATCACCACCCGCAAGCCGCACCCGCTGTACCGGAAGTCGATGCTGCGGACCAAGAAGCTCTACGTCCACGACGAGTCCAACGAGGCGAACGTCGGCGACCGCGTGCGGGTCATGGAGACCCGGCCGCTGTCCAAGACGAAGCGGTGGCGGCTCCTCGAGATCGTCGAGCGGGCGAGGTGACCCGATGATCCAGCAGGAGTCACGACTCCGCGTCGCGGACAACAGCGGGGCCAAGGAGGTCCTCTGCATCCGCGTGCTCGGCGGGACCCGTCGGCGCTACGCGTCGATCGGCGACATCTTCGTCGCCACCGTCAAGGACGCCATCCCGGGCGCCGCGGTCAAGAAGGGCGACGTCGTCAAGTGCGTCGTCGTCCGGGTGAAGAAGGAGAAGCGCCGTCCCGACGGCAGCTACATCCGCTTCGACGAGAACGCCGCCGTGCTCATCAACGACCAGCTCAACCCCCGGGGGACCCGCATCTTCGGTCCCGTCGGGCGTGAGCTGCGCGACAAGCGCTTCATGAAGATCGTGTCACTCGCCCCGGAGGTGCTGTGACCATGGCCGGACTCAAGATCAAGAAGGGCGACCGCGTCCGCCTGCTCAGCGGCAAGGGCCGGGGCAAGGAGGGCGAGGTCACCCGGGCCATGCCCCGCGACGGCAAGGTGATCGTCGACGGCTTGAACGTCGCCCGCAAGCACCAGCGCCCGACCCGGGCGACCATGCAGGGCGGCATCATCGACAAGGACATGCCGATCCCGGTGTCCCGGGTCGCGCTCGTCTGCCCCTCCTGCGGCAAGGCCACCCGCGTCGGCTACCGCATCGAGGCCGACGGCGCCAAGGTCCGGATCTGCAAGAAGTGCGAAGGGGTGCTGTCGTGACCGACACCGCCACGATCGAGATCCCCCGGCTCAAGGCTCGCTACGACGCCGAGATCCGGGCCCAGCTCAAGGAGCAGCTCGGCCTGGACAACGTCATGCAGGTCCCCCGGCTGAGCAAGATCGTCATCAACATGGGCGTCGGCGACGCCGTCGGCCAGCCCTCGCTCCTCGAGGGCGCGGTGCGGGACCTCACGACGATCGCCGGCCAGAAGCCCCTGGTGACCAAGGCCAAGAAGTCCATCGCCGGCTTCAAGCTCCGCGAGGGCAACGCCATCGGGACCAAGGTGACCCTGCGAGGGGCCCGGATGTGGGAGTTCCTCGACCGGCTCATCTCCCTGGCCATCCCGCGCATCCGCGACTTCCGGGGGCTGAACCCCAAGTCCTTCGACGGTCGGGGCAACTACACCTTCGGGGTGGCGGAGCAGCTGATCTTCCCGGAGATCGAGTACGACAAGGTCGATGCCCCCCGCGGCATGGACATCACGATCGTCACCACCGCCGAGGTGGACGCGCACGGCAAGGCCCTGCTCGACGCCTTCGGCTTCCCGTTCAAGCGTGAGGGGCAGAGCTGATGGCCAAGAAGGCGCTGATCAACAAGCAGCAGCGCACGCCGAAGTTCAAGGTGCGTGCCTACACGCGCTGCAAGCGCTGCGGCCGGCCCCACTCCGTGTACCGGAAGTTCGGCCTCTGCCGGGTGTGCCTGCGCGAGATGGTGCACGCCGGCGAGATCCCCGGCGTGACCAAGGCGAGCTGGTGAGGGGAGGCGACCGATGACGATGACCGACCCCATCGCCGACATGTTGACCCGGATCCGCAACGCCAACGTGGCGATGCACGACGACGTGCGGATGCCGTCCTCCAAGGTCAAGGAGGCCCTCGCCGAGATCCTCCGCAAGGAGGGCTACATCGAGGGCTACGACGTGGCCGATGCCGAGGACCGGCCCGGTCGGACCCTGCACATCCGGATGAAGTACTCGCCCGAGCGGGCTCGCGTGATCTCGGGCCTGCGCCGGGTGTCCAAGCCCGGCCTGCGGGTCTACAGCGCGGCGACCAAGGTGCCACGCGTGCTCGGCGGCCTCGGCGTCGCCGTCCTGTCGACCAGCCAGGGCCTCATGACCGACCGCGAGGCGCGCAAGCGCAACGTGGGCGGCGAGGTCCTCTGCTTCGTGTGGTGAACGAGGAGCGCTGACGATGTCCCGAATCGGCAAGGCCCCGATCCCGATCCCCTCCGGCGTGAGCGTCGACGTGGCCGGCAGCCGCGTCACGGTGAAGGGTCCCAAGGGCACCCTCGAGCGCGACCTGCCGCCGGTCATCTCGCTGCGCCAGGACGGTGCGGTCCTGCTGGTCGAGCGGCCCGACGACGAGCGCCGGAACCGTGCCTTGCACGGCCTGGTGCGGTCCCTGGTCAACAACATGGTCCAGGGCGTGAACGAGGAGTTCACCAAGGAGCTCGAGATCGTCGGCGTGGGCTACCGCGCCGCGGCCCAGGGCCCGACCAAGATCGAGCTCGCCCTCGGCTTCAGCCACCCGGTGCACGTCGACGCGCCGGACGGCATCACCTTCGAGGTCCCCTCGCCCAACCGCATCGTGGTGCGGGGCATCGACAAGGAGGCGGTCGGCCAGGTCGCCGCCAACATCCGCAAGATCCGCAAGCCCGAGCCCTACAAGGGCAAGGGGGTCCGGTACCTGGGCGAGCGCGTCGCCAAGAAGGCCGGCAAGACGGGCAAGTAGGGACGACGATGACCAGCAACGCCCAGAAGCAGCGCGCAGCACGGATCCGGCGTCACCGCCGGGTGCGCAAGCACGTCCGGGGGACCGCCGAGCGGCCCCGTCTCGCCGTGTTCCGCTCCAACAAGCACATCTCCGCCCAGGTCATCGACGACCTGAGCGGCCGGACCATCGCCGCGGCCTCCTCCACCGAGGCCGACCTGCGGGCCGGCGCCACGGGGAACCGGGAGTCGGCGGCCACCGTCGGCCGGCTGGTCGCCGAGCGGGCCGCCGCGGCCGGCGTGACCGCCGTCGTCTTCGACCGGGGCGGCTTCCTCTACCACGGGCGCGTCGCCGCCGTCGCCGATGCGGCGCGCGCCGCAGGACTGGAGTTCTGATGGCCAACGGCAACCCCCGTGAGCGTCGGGAGCGCGAGCCCCGCGACAACCCCCGCCAGTCGACCGACGCCTCGCTGCGCGAGTCCCGGGTCATCAGCATCAACCGGGTGGCCAAGGTCGTGAAGGGCGGCCGGCGCTTCAGCTTCACCGCGCTGGTCGTGATCGGGGACGGCAACGGGCGCGTCGGGCTGGGCTACGGGAAGGCCAAGGAGGTGCCCCTGGCCATCCAGAAGGGCACCGAGGAGGCCCGCAAGAACCTCTTCGACGTGCCGCTGGCCGGCTCGACCATCACCCACCCGGTGATCGGGCGCACCGGCGCCGGCCGCGTGCTGATGAAGCCGGCTGCGCCGGGCACCGGCGTGATCGCCGGCGGTGCGGCCCGGGCCATCCTCGAGGAGGCCGGGATCCACGACGTGCTGTGCAAGTCGCTGGGCTCGGCCAACCACATCAACGTCGCCCGGGCCACGATCAGCGGCCTCAGGGACCTCAAGCGGCCCGACGAGGTCGCCCGGCTCCGCGGCCTGCACGCCGACGAGTTCGTCCCCGGCGGCGTGCTGCGGGCCTACGAGGAGACCCGCCGTGGCGGTGGCCACGGTGCCGAGCGATCGAGCGAGGCGAGCTGACGTGAGCGACCTCAAGGTCACCCAGGTCCGGTCGGCCATCGGCTCCAAGCCCAAGCAGCGGGGCACCCTGCGCGCCCTGGGCCTGGGCCGGATCGGCAAGACCAACACCCTTCCCGACCGTCCCGAGATCCGGGGGATGCTGGCCCGCGTGCCGCACCTGGTCTCGGTGGAGGAGCAGGACTGACATGACCATCAAGATCCACGACCTCCAGCCCGCCCCGGGCTCGATCCGGTCCCGCAAGCGCGTGGCCCGGGGCATCGGGGGCAAGGGCGGCTAGACCGCCGGCCGTGGCACCTAGGGCCAGAAGGCCCGCG
>JBFWTJ010000150.1:0-9334 GCA_050247895.1 Acidimicrobiia bacterium | reverse complement strand
GAACGCGGTGCTGACCCACACCGGCGCGCGGGAGGGGCTGCTCATGACGGCGGGCTTCGAGTCGCCGGTCCACATGGCGCGCACCAACAAGGTCCTCGGGCTCGTTGACGACGAGCTGCGCGACCCGTCGAAGTGGTCGAAGCCGGCGCAGGTCGTCGCACGCCGCGACATCCGTGGCCTCCGCGAGCGGATCGACGCGGACGGTGCCGTCCGCGTCGCACTCGACGAGCGCCACGCCGCAGCGCAGATCCGCTCGCTGGTCGACGACGGATGCGAGTCGCTCGCGGTGTGCCTCCTGTGGTCCTGCTTCAACCCGGTGCACGAGCGCCGGTTGCGGGAGCTCGTCGAGCAGGAGCGGCCCGGCATCCCCGTCACCATCTCGGCCGACCTCTCGCCGTCGCCGGGTGAGTACGAGCGGGCCGTCGCCGCCACGGTCAACGCGTACCTCGGGCCCCTCATGCAGGACTACCTCGACCGGCTCCTGGCTGCGCTGCGTGATCGCCGCTTCGCCGGTGAACTGGTGATCGTCGGGTCGGACGGCGCGCTGAAGGCCATGTCGGAGGCGCGGGACCTTCCGGTGACGACCTTGTCGTCGGGGCCGGTGGCCGGTCTCATGGCGTCGCAGGACCTCGCCGCACGACTGGGCTCGCGACGCCTCATGGCCACCGATGTCG
This sequence comes from Acidimicrobiia bacterium, assembly GCA_050247895.1. Classification (GTDB taxonomy): domain Bacteria; phylum Actinomycetota; class Acidimicrobiia; order Acidimicrobiales; family VFJN01; genus CAVPEW01. The sequence continues at coordinate 8,660 of JBFWTJ010000150.1, read as the reverse complement.
GCGGCACCAGCTTCGACGTCGGCCTGGTGCTCGACCACGAGCTCCCGATGTCGGCCCGGCCGATGATCAACCGCAACACCGTGAACCTCGAGATGGTGGAGGTCCGTTCGATCGGCACCGGCGGCGGATCGATCGCCTGGATCGACGAGGACCTCGGCTCGTTGCGGGTGGGGCCGCAGAGCGCGGGTGCCAGCCCAGGTCCGGCGTGCTACGGCCGCGGCGGCGAGGAGCCGACCCTCACCGACGCCATCGCGGTGCTCGGTTACGTCGACACCCTGGTCGGTGGGCTGCAGCTCGATCGATCCCTGGCGACCAAGGCCGTCCGGACCCGGCTGGCGGAGCCGCTCGGCCTGGAGGTCGTCCGAGCCGCCCAGGGCGTGCTGACGGTCGCCGCGTCGCAAATGGCCGACCTCATGAGCCGCACGGCGCACCAGCGCGGCCACGCGGTACAGGAGTTCACGGTCGCCGCGTATGGCGGTGCGGCGGCGCAGTACGCCGGACTCTACGCCCGAGCGCTCGGTGTGGCCGAGGTCGTCATCCCGGTTCTGGCATCGGTGTTCTCGGCGCACGGCACGACCGTCGGCGGTCGCCGGTCGGTCGCTGTGCGCCGCTATCGGCCCGCACCGCTGACCGATCGGATCGGCGAGGTTCCGCAGATCGTCGCCGAGCTGGAGCGCGAGGCACGCGCCATGGCCCACAAGATCGACCCGAACTTCGACGAGCCGACGCTGCGCCACACGTGTCGCCTGCGGTTCGCGGGGCAGATCAAGGACCTGTCGATCGTGGTCGAGCGCGCCGCGTTGGTGGAGGGCGATCTCGAGGCGATCGGCCGGACCTACCGCAGCGCCTACGAGACGTTGGTCGGCCCGCGCGCCGCGGCGGTCGACAGCGCGATCGAGCTCGTCGAGCTGGCCGTCGAGGCATCGGTACCGCTGGCCAGCCGGTCCGACGGCCTCAGGGTCACGCTGGGGTCGGGTGGCGACGTGGCGACCGAGCGCCGGGCCTGGTTCGACGGTGAAGAGCTGGTGTGCCCGGTGATGACCTGGGCCGACCTGTCCGAGGTGCCCGTCGCGGGTCCGGCGTTCGTGGTGCTGCCCACGACCACCGTCGTCGTCTACCCCGGACAGCTGGTCCGGTTGGCGCCGACGGGCGACATCGTCCTGGTGGCCTGAGAGGTGGAGGAACCATGGCCGTGACCACCCCGACCAAGCTGGACGACGCCATCACGACCGAGCTCGTGCGCCACCGGCTGATCACGATCTGCGAGAACGCGGTAATCTCACTGGCGCGTGTCTCGGGATCGCCGACCGCGGTGGAGGGCAACGACCTCAACACCATGATCATGGACCGCGCGGGCGGCGTGATCGTGTGCGGCCACTACGTGCTGGTGCAGATCAGCGCCATGAGCCACCTTGTGCGCTACATCGCCGAGAACTACGCCGACGATCCCGGCATCGGGCCCGGCGACATGTTCCTGTGCAACGACCCCTACATCGGCACGATCCACCAGCCCGACGTCTCGCTGGTCGCACCGGTCCACTACGGCGGCGAGGTCGTCGCCTGGGTCGGCGCGGTCGTCCACCAGCTCGACGTGGGCGGCCCGTTCATGGGGCGGCTCGTGGGCGGTGTCGCCGACATCTTCGAGGAGGCCCTGCCGACGCCACCCGTCCGCATCGTCGAGGCCGATCGGATCCGCAAGGACATCGAGGCCGTCTACGTCCGTCGCTCCCGGGTCCCCGATCTCCTCGCGTTGGAGCTGCGTGGGCAGGTCGCCGCCAACCGCACGGCGCGCACCGAGCTGCAGGATCTGTGCGACGAGCACGGTGCGGACACGTTGACCTCGACGATGGACCGGCTGGTGTCGGCGACGTCGGCTCAGTTCGGGCGCCGGTTGGCGGATCTGCCCGACGGCACGTGGCGCGAGGAGTGCTACCACGACGGCGTCGGCAACGAGGGAGACGAGCCGACCGCCATCCGCGTCACGATGCACAAGCGCGGCGACCACCTCGAGCTCGACTTCACCGAGACCACCGACCAGGTCGCAGGGCCGATCAACGCCACCAGGATCGGCACGCAGAGCGTTGTCACCGCGTGCGTCCTGTCCCTGCTCGGCTACCGGCTCCCGTGGACCGTGGCCGGGTTCTGGCGGAACCTCACGCTCACGACCCGACCCGGTTCAATCGTCGACTGCATCTGGCCGTCGGGCACGTCGATCGCCACGACGGTGGGCACGTCGGGCGCCATCCGGACCTGCGTCAACGCGGCGGTCGCCCGGATGCTGGACTCCTCCGACTCGACGGTCGACGACGTCATGGCGTGCGGGATGACGGCCGGGGCCCGCGTCGCGGGCCATGCCGTCGACCGCTCCGGACGATCCCGTGAGCTGGGGTTCGAGGCCGGTACCTGGAACGGTCTCGCCGGGGGAAGCGGGGCGCGTGGCGATGCAGACGGCCTCGACACCGGCGGCATGATCAGCACCGTCGGGCTCACCACGATGAACATCGAGACGCAGGAGCTGGCCTCGCCCGTCATCTACCTGACCCGTCGGGAGCTGGCCGACTCGGGCGGGCCGGGTGCGCAGCGGGGCGGGGTCGGCTCCGAGACGATCTCGATGCTTATCGACGACGAGCTGCGTCTCGTCCCCCAGACGCTGAAGGACCGGTTCGGCGTGCTGTTCCCTTCGGGCTTCGGTTCGTCGGGTGGTGAGCCCGGCCACCCCGGCGCCGGAGCGATCATCGACGGCGACCTCGGGGTCGAGCTGGGTGCCGGGAGCTGGGTCGACGTCGACCGGACCCGTGCCCTCATCGTCACCCGGGCACCCGGCGGCGGAGGGTTCGGCGACCCGCTGGACCGCGAGCCGGAGGCCGTGCTCCGGGACGTGCTCGAGGGACTGGTCAGCGCCGAAGCGGCCGGCGACACCTACGGCGTCGCCCTCGTCGTCGACGGAGGGACCTGCTCGGTGGACGTCGAGGCCACCGCTGCCGGGCGACACCGCCGGCGCTCGGAGCGCATCGGCCGTGACGCGGCGCCGGCGGCGACCACCCTGCCGGGCCGCCGGATCAGCCGGTCGCTGCGGCTGGTGGAGGGCGCGGCGGGGGCGGCCTACGCGTGCAGCCGTTGCGCCGTCGAACTGGGGCCGCTCGACCGCAACGTGAAGGAGTCGCTCCTGCTCGACGAGCAGTGCACCAGCGACGTGTTCCCTCTCGTGGAGCTGGCCGCCGCCGGCGAGGTGAACCCCTTCGTCCTGCGCCGGTACCACTGCCCGAGCTGCGGCTCGCAGGTCGACACCGAGCTAAGCGTCGCCGGGCGACCGATGACCTGGTCGGTCGATCCCCGGCCGTCGCTCGGATGAGCGCGGACCCCGGACGGTACGACGGCAGGCGGGTCGTGGTGACCGGCTGCGCGTCGGGCATCGGTGATCAGGTGGCCCGCCGGGTCGTCGAGCTCGGCGGCTCGGTCCTGGGCCTCGACCTCCACGAGCCGACGGCCGAGGTCGACGCCTTCGTGCCGGTGGACCTGACCTCCGCCGAGGCCATCGACGGCGCGGTCGCCGCCATCTCCGGTCCGGTCGACGCGCTGTTCAACTGCGCCGGGATCTCCGGCGCCTTCGAGCCGTTGTCGGTCTGGTCGGTCAACTTCCTGGGCATGCGCCACCTGAGCGAGGCGCTGGTCCCCCGGCTCGCGGCGGGTGCTGCCGTAGCCAACGTCGGCTCGCTCGGAGCGGCAGCGTTCGAGACGAACCTGCCGGTGGTCGCCGGCCTGCTCCGGACCGACGGCTACCCGGCGGGGATCCAGTGGTGCCGGGAGAACCTGGCGTCGGTCGGCAAGGACAGCTACCGGCTGTCGAAGACCGCGGTGATCGCCTACACCCTGCGGGAAGGCGCCGCGCTCGCGGCGCGCGGGATCAGGGTCAACTGCATCAGCCCCGGCGTCACCGACACCCCCTTCCTCGATGCGACCAGGCGGGCCTACGGCGAGGATCGGCTGAAGGTCGAGGCCCCTCTCGGACGGTTCGCCCGTCCCGAGGAGCAGGCCGCGGTGCTGGTCTTCCTCAACAGCGATGCGGCGAGCTACGTGACCGCGCAGAACATCTGGGTCGACGGTGGCCTCATGGGGGGCGCCACCGTCGGCCTGCTCGATGCGGCGAAGTTCGGCTTCACGCCGCGTTCGTCGCTGGCCACGGAACCGACGGAGGGGACCGCACCATGACCGAGCGCAGGATCGGCGACGAGCGGCTGCTGATCGGGGGGGACCTCCGGCCCGCCGAGGGCGGGCGGACGTTCGAGAACATCGACCCGACCACCGAGCAGCCGATCGGTCTGGCCCCCGACGCCTCGGTCGAGGACGCGTCGGCCGCGATCGCGGCGGCCAGGGCGGCGTTCGACAGGGGGATTTGGCGCGACGACCTCGACCAGCGGATCCACTGCCTGGAGCAGTTCAGGGCGGCGATCGTGCGCAACTCGGACGAGCTCCGAGAGGTGCTGATCCAGGAGGCCGGCTGTCCGTCGTCGTTCACGAAGGGCATGCAGCTCGACGGCGTCCCGACCTTCATCGACGAGGCGATCGAGGTGGCCCGCAGCTACGCGTGGGAGACGCACACCGCGGCGTACGCCGGCGGCCCGGCCGGGGTCCTGCGCCGCGAGCCGCGCGGGGTGGTCGCGGCCATCACGGCGTTCAACTACCCGCTCCTCCTGAACATCCGGAAGGCAGCTCCCGCGCTGGCCGCGGGCTGCACCGTCGTCATCAAGCCGTCGCCGGAGACGCCGTGGTCGGCGACCGTGCTCGGGCGGATCATCGCCGAGGAGACCGACTTCCCCGCCGGGGTCCTCAACGTCGTCACCTCGGCCGACGTGGAGGTGGCGACGCTGCTCACCACCGACCCCCGGGTCGACATGGTGGCCTTCGTCGGGTCGTCCGCGGTCGGCAAGGCGATCATGGCCCAGGGCGCCGACACCCTGAAGAAGGTGGTGCTCGAGCTCGGCGGCAAGTCGGCCATGGTCATCTGCGACGACGCCGACGTGGCCACCGCGGCGCGCACCGCGGCCGGTGTGGGCCTCCACGCCGGGCAGGGCTGCAGCCGCCTCACCCGCTTCCTGGTCCAGCGGAGCCGGTACGACGAGGCCCTCGAGGCCGCGGTCGACGCGTTCTCACAGATCGTCGTGGGCGACCCTCGCGACGAGGACGTCGTGCAGGGGCCGCAGATCTCGTCCCGTCAGCAGAAGAGGGTCCTCGAGCTGATCGACGGCGCGACGCAGGAAGGGGCTCGACGACTCTTCGGTGGGGGAGTGCCCGCCGCGCTGCCTCGTGGCTACTTCGTCCAACCGACGTTGTTCGCCGACGTCGATCCCGACTCGACCATCGCGCAGACCGAGGTGTTCGGGCCCGTGGCGGTGATGATCCCCTTCGACACCGACGACGAGGCCGTCGCCATCGCCAACAACTCGAGGTACGGCCTGAGCGGTGCGGTGGTCAGCGGCGACGTCGAGCGGGCGATGGGCATCGCCCGGCGGATGCGAACGGGTGAGGTTGCGGTCAACGGCGCTCGGCCGGGCAACAACCTGCCCTTCGGCGGCTGGAAGGACTCGGGCGTCGGCGTGGACAGCGGAGTGATGGGCTTCGAGGAGCACCTGGAGGCGAAGGCGCTCGGCATCCCCGGCTGAGGCCGATCCGGCCGAGGACGGGGCGTCAGCCCCGCCCGTCGACCCATTCGGCTACGTCCACGACGTCGGCCTGCTTGGGGAACACCCGCTCGACCAGCACGTCGTGCACCAGTGGATCCGGGTCGGTGCAGCCGTCGCGCAGGATCGTGAGCCGGAGGTCCATGTCGGACGCGGCTCGCACGGTGGACAGGACCGCGCCGCTGGTCGCGATCCCGGCGAGCACGAGGTGGTCGATGCGGTTCGCGCGGAGGATGACCTCGAGGTCGGTCCCGTGGAAGGCGCCGACGCGGTGCTTGACCACCAGCGGCTCGTCGTCACGCGGCGTCAGCGCGGGGTGGATCTGCACGGCGGGGTCCTCCTCCAGCAGCAGGCCCTCCGCCTTGAGCGCGCTGAACTGCCGGTTGGCGGGATCGACCTCCGGATGGCCCGACCGGAACCGCACCGACACGTGGACCACGAGCATCGACCGCCGTCGGGCTGTGTCGAGCGCCAGGGCGACGCGTTCGACCAACCCTGGGTCGGTCGAGTACCGCTCGACGACCCCTTGCTGCAGGTCCAGCAGGAGCAGCGCGCTCTCGCCGTCAGGCATCAGAGTCGGGCTCGTAGAGGAGGAGCGATCGGCTGCTGCCATGGACGATCCACGGGCGCACCGCCATGCCGATCCGGATGTCGGACACGCGGCAGCGGACCAAGTTCGTCATGATCTGCAGCCCGGGCTCGCAGAGCGGGTTCACCAGAGCCGTCACGTAGGGCACCTCCATGCCTGGACCGAATTCGAGCAGCGACAGGGTCCAGGTGTTGACGACGCCCCGGCCGTCGACCGGAGCGTCGTGGACCGTCCCGCCGCACCACTGGCACCCGCCCCCCGGGAAGTACGTGAAGCGGCCACACGCGTCGCACTGCGGGAGGAGCAGCACATCGCGGTCCAGGGCGGCCCAGAAGGCGGCCGATTCCTGGGGCGCACCCGGACGGGCGCGCCCGTCGATCGAGGTCGGCGGGTCGAGCCAGGTGTCGTCGTCCAGGCGGTACGGGCCGGTGCTCATCGCCAGGGGACGCTCGGGTGTGGTCACGAGCGTGGCTCCCTGGTCAGCAGCATCGAGACGGCGAGCGGCCCGCCGCCGGCGGATGCCACCGCGACCGCGGCGCCCTCGACCTGGTTCGGTGCCTCCCCGCGCAGCTGCAGCGCTGCCTGCGCCACCTTGCCGAAGCCGTGGAGCCGCCCGACGCCGAGCTGGCCGCCGTCGGTGTTCACCGGCAACGAGCCGTCCAGCTGCCCGCCCCCGTCGAGCAGCCACGCGCCGGACCGGCCGACCTCGGCGAGACCGAGCGCCTCGAGCCACATCAAGGTGAAGAAGCTGAAGCCGTCGTACACCTCGGCGACGTCGACGTCGGAGGGGGTGAGCGCGGTCTGCGCCCACATCTTCGCCGCGGCGTGGGTCGCCGCCATCTCGGACTTCTCCGGCCAGGTGATCCAGTCGGTGGCCGGGCCCGGTCCCGTCCCGGTGGCCTCGACCCACACCGGCGCCCGGGTCGAGGCGGCAGCCTCCCCCCGGCTGAGCACGACCGCCACCGCACCGTCGATGGGATAGTCGCAGTCGAGCAGCTTGAGCGGCGTGGAGATCCAGCGTGAGCGCAGGTAGTCGTCGATGGTCACCGGCGTCCGCCACCATGCGCGGGGGTTGTGCACGGCATGGGCCCGTCCGTTGATGCTCACCGATCCGAGCTCGACCTGCGACACGTCGTGCCGGGCCATGTAGCGCGCCGCCCACAAGGCGCCCCGCGCCGTGCCGCCACCGGCGCCGTAGGGCAGCGCGAACTCGTCCTCGTCGAAGGCCTGCGTCGGATCCGCCCCGCCGACCGTGTACCGACGTGTCTGCGCCAGGTGCGCCCGGTAGCACACGACGTGGTTGCAGCGACCGGCGGCCAGCGCGTCCATGCTGCCGACCATCGCGCCCAGCTGGGCGTGCTCACCGGAGTACGCCTGCCACCAGGACAGGTGCCGCATCCCCAGAGACCGTTGCACGTAGTTCAGCGGCGGTCCGGCGTAGGGGCTGGGAGGGCTGTTGCGGTGCGGGAACATGGACAACCCGTCCACGTCGGCGATCTCCAGGCCGGCGTCGGCGATCGCCGCGCGGCACGCCTGCAGGGCGAGCTGCCCTTCGGAGAACCCGGTGTCTCGACCGATGGCGTCGGAGTAGCCGACCCCGGTGATCGCAACGGCCCCGTTCACTCGGCGGGCCGATCTGCAGTGGCCCGGATCCGCATGCGTTCGATGCCGAGGATGGTGCGTCGGATGTGGAGGCGCGCCACCGCCTCCGCCTGGTCCTCCACGCCGCTCTCGATCGCCTCGACGATCCGCCGATGGTGGTCGTTCGCTTCCTTGACCATCTCGTGCAGTGCGCTCTCTCGGAGCACCTCGTCGCCCGCGAGGGACTGGCGGGCGTAGCGCAGCCCCGTGGACATGGTCGTCATCCGGACCAGCGGCAGCATCGTGGCGAGGCGGCAGTTGCCCGAGCACTCGACCAGGTGGCAGTGGAACTCGGTGTGGGACTTGCCGTACTCGGCCAGGTCCAGGGGGTCCGAGGCGGTCTCCATCCGGACGAGCAGGTCGTCGAGGTGTCGACGGGTCGGTGCGTCGAGTCCTCGCGCTGCGCACTTCCTGGCGGCCAGGGCGTCGATCATCTCTCGGACCTCGTAAAGCTCGACGAGCTCCTCGGGGGACAGCCGTGCGACCTCGACGGTCTGGTTGCCGTTGGCGATGCGGATCAGGCCCTCGTGCTCGAGGATGCGGAACGCCTCCCGGAGCGGGGTGCGGCTGACGCCGAGCTGGCGCGAGAGCTCGATCTGGAGCAACTGCTCGCCCGGTTGCACGCGGCCCTCGAGGATCATGCGACGAAGCTCGTCCTCCACCTCGTCGGCCCGTCGGGCGCGGGTGGGGCGCTGGGGCGGATCGTCGGGCACTGACTCAGATCCCGAGCGAACGGCCGATGATTTCCTTCA
>JBFWTJ010000149.1:0-9376 GCA_050247895.1 Acidimicrobiia bacterium | reverse complement strand
GGGACGCCCAACGGGCGCTGGCCCTGGTCCCCGAGGACGACGCGGTGCCCCGAGCGCGGACCACCCGCCAGCTGGTCCGCTACGCGGCCACGCTGCACGGGATCGCCGACCGGGACGCTCCCGACCGCTGCATCGAGGTCGTCGGCCTGACCGGGGTGGCCGACCGCCGGGTCGGCGGGTTCTCCAAGGGGATGCGCCAGCGGGCCAAGATCGCCGCCGCGCTGGTCACCGGGCCCACGGTGCTGGTGCTCGACGAGCCGCTGAACGGCGCCGACCCGGTCCAGCGGGTCGCGCTCATCGACCTGTTCCGGCGCCTGGGCGACGAGGGTCGCACGGTCATCGTCAGCTCCCACGTGCTGCACGAGGTGGAGCGGCTGGCCGAGCGCCAGGTCGTGCTGGTGCGGGGACGGCTGGCCGCGGCCGGTGGCCGCCACGCCATCCGCGACGCCATCGGCGACCGGCCCCGCCGGGTGCGGGTGCGCACGTCGTCCCCCCGGGACCTGGCCGCCGCGCTGGTGGGGCTCGACGCCGTCGTCGGGGTGACCGTGGACGGGCCCGACGTGGTCGTCTCGGCGCTGCGGGCCGGGGAGCTGTCGCTGGCCCTGCCCCGGGTGGCCCGTGACGTGGATGCCCGGCTCCTCGAGGTCCGCCCGCTCGACGACAGCCTGGAGAGCCTGTTCCGCGAGGTGGTGCGGTGAGCCGGCCCGGCGGTCGCACCGGCCGGCGACGGGCCGGGACCGTGGCGGCCCCGAACCACGGGACGGCAGGCGGGTGAGCGCCACCGCGCCGGACCGGCGGGCCTCGCCGTTCCTGGCGATCGTCGCCTACGTGCTGCGGGCCGCGCTGCCCACCCGGGCCTGGGCGCTGCTGCTGCTCCCCTGCGCCGGCGCGGTGCTGTTCGGCCTGCTCGCCCAGTTGGGCGACGACCGGGTCGAGGCCTTCGGCGGCGTGGTGGCGCTGGGCCTGTACGGGCTGGTGGTGCCCTTCGCCTGCCTGGTGGTGGGCGACGCCGTCCTCGGGGCGGAGGTCCGCTCCGGGACCTTCGCCCTGACGTGGCTGACGCCGGTCCGGTTCGGCACGATCGTGGTCGGCCGGTGGCTGGGGGGCTGGCTGATCGCCCTGGTCACGGTGGTGCCCTCGATGGCGCTCGCCGCGGTCGCCGCCGGCCTCCCGGAAGCAGCGGCGGCGCTGGCATGGGGCAGCGTGTTCGTGACCGCCGGCTACCTGGCCGTGTTCGTCCTCATCGGCGCCGCGGTCCGCCGCGCGGCCGTGTGGTCGATCACCTTCCTCATCCTGGTCGAGCGGCTCCTGGGTGCCGCCCTGTCGGGCCTGGCCCAGCTGTGCCCCGGATGGTTGGGCATCGCCGCCTACGACGGGATGGGCCCGCCGGGCACCGACCTGCACCGCGACGGCGTGCCCGGGGGCGGTGCGGCCCTGACCCGCCTGGCCCTGGTCACCGTCGCGGGCCTGGTCCTGGCCACCTGGCGAGTCCGGCACCTCCGGTTGACCGGCGGCGAGGACTGAACCCCGCCGCGACGTCACCGTGTTAGGGGGCCCGGCCCACCGCGTCCGGTACTCCAGGACGTCCGGGCCGGGGCCGTCCCACGCAGGTGGGCACCCCTGGTCGTGCTCGTCGCGGCGCGGACCCCGCCTCTCGTCGCCGACACACCAGAGAGGACACATGAACCGTTCCAGCCGCCGCGCCGCCGCAGGCCTCACCCTCGCCGCCTCGGTCACCGCCCTCACCTGCGGCGTTGCCCTGGCCCAGCCGCAGGTCGGCGCGGGCCACCCGGCCCCACCCGCAACCCACCTCGCGGCCCCCGTGGTCGGGCGCTCGACACCGCAAGCGGAGCGACGCCCGGGCCGCGCCGAGTCCGATCCGGTGGAGCAGGGCCTCGGCCTGGCCGACACGCCGACGGCGCCCGAGCCCGATCCGCCGGCTCCCGACGTCGCCCTGGACCTGAGCGGTCCCCGGCCGACCTGTCGCCACGTTCCGGCCCTGGGCGGCTGCCCGGTCGAGGACCTGGCCGCGGGCCCCGACCCCGCGGTGGTCGACGTCGAGTCGGAGCTCGTCGTGATCCCCGGGTCCTGGCACGGCCAGGACCTACCCCTGCCGGCGCAGGTCTTCCGGCCCCAGTGGTCGGACCCGAACGGGCCGGGCGCCGCGGTCCTGGTGCTGCACGGCTCGGGCGGCCTGCACCAGATGCCCGAGGGGAAGGGCAAAGGCAAGGGCGACCGGCCGTGCGCGGACGAGCTGGAGGAGCAGTACCAGGAGTGGGGGGACCGCCTGGCCCAGGCCGGCTACCTGGTCCTCATGCCATCGAGCTACGAGGCGCGCGGCTTCTGCGACGCCCACGAGGACCTCGACCGGATCCCCGAGACGATGGACTCGGACGCCGAGGTCGTCGTCAACCGGATCTACGACCTTGACTCCGCATCGCGCTACCTGTGCGCGATGGCCGAGGTCGACTGCACCCGGCTGGGCGTCGTGGGCTTCTCCCAGGGCGGGACGATGGCCATGCTGGCCCTGCACTGGCAGCTCGACCACGCGCTGGACCGGTTCCGCGCCGATCACGGCGAGGAGGTCGACGTGGTCCTGCCCGACCTGGCCCCCGGCCGCCCGGGCTTCGAGGTCGGCGTGTCCTTCTACCCAGGTTGCGGTACCAGCGGGGTGATCTCCACCTCGACGTCTCCGGCCGTGGCGCTCGAGGACAAGTACCTGCCCACGGCGGACCTGACGATCTTGCACGGTTCGGAGGATCCGTTGGTGGAGCTGTGCAGCACCGATCACGGCAGCGGTGCCCGCCAGGTCCAGTCGGCGCAGGTCGCCGAGGCCCTGGGCACACCGGATCCGTACGACATCGTCGTGTACCCCGGGGCTGGGCACGGCTTCGACCAGGCGCAGCCCGGGCCGAACGCGACCGAGGGCGACCTCGCCGCTCGGGAGGCCGCCCGGGCCGTCGCGCTCGACGTGCTGGCCGGCCACCTCGGCTGACCGCCGGCGGGCCACGCACAGACCCCACCGGAGGGCCCGCTGCGGCGGGCCCTCCGCGCGCGCCCGGGCCTAGGCCGGGAGGAGCGTCTCGAGCTCCTGGTCGAGGTAGAGGGTCTTGCACAGCGAGCGCTGCAGCTTGCCCGAGCTCGTCTTGGGCAGCGAGCCGGCCGGGACCAGCACGACGTCCTTGGCCGGCAGGCCGACGGCGGCCCGCACCCGCTCGGCGACGAGGCGGCGCACCGAGGGCGGGTCGTCGGCCCGGGTCTCGGCCACCACGACCAGGCCCTCCTTGCCCCTGTCCCCCTCGACGCCGAAGGCGATGACGTTGCCGGCCCGCACGCCCTCGACGCCGGCCAGGGCCCGCTCGACGTCCTCGGGGAACACGTTGCGGCCGCCGACGATGATCAGGTCCTTGATGCGCCCGCACATGACCATCTCGCCCTCGACGAGGTAGGCGAGGTCGCCGGTGCGCAGCCAACCGTCGTGGAACAGCTCGGCGGTGGCATCGGGCCGGGCGTGGTAGCCGGTGGTGACCGAGGTGCCCCGGATCTCCAGCTCGCCGACCTCCCGGTCGCGCAGCACGTCGCCGCTGACCGGGTCGCAGACGCGGATCTCCAGGCCGGGCACCGGCCGGCCGAGGATGGCCAGCTCGCGGGCGCCCTCGGCACCCTCGGGCACCGGCGCGGCGTAGCGCTCGGCCTCGAGCACCCGGCGGTCGACCCGGTCAACCCGCAGGCCGGCGAGGGGCTCGGGGAAGGTGCCGGCGATGGCCACCTCGGCCATGCCGAAGGCGGGGAACACCGCGCCCGGGCGCAACCCGTGGCGGGCGCCGGCCTCGACGAACGCGGCCACGGTGGCCGGGTCGACCGGTTCGGCCCCGTTGAGGGCGATGCGCAGGCGGGACAGGTCGAGCGGCTCTCCGCCGCGGCGCAGGGCCCGGGTGGCCAGCACGTAGGAGAAGTTCGGCCCGGCCGTGGCCGTGCCGCCGTAGGTGGAGATCCACTCCATCCACCGGCCGGGGCTGGCCATGAAGTCGGACGGCGCGCCCAGGACCAGCCGGCAGCCCGCGGCCATGGCGTTGGCCAGGATCCCGACCAGGCCCATGTCGTGGTAGAGGGGCAGCCAGGAGACCAGCACGTCCTCGTCGACGTCGAGCCGGGCCGCGGCGGCGATGGCGTCGAGGTTGGCCCCCACCGCCCGGTCGGGCAGGACCACGCCCTTGGGGTCCGAGGTGGACCCGGAGGTGAACTGGAGGATCGCCGTGCGCTCTGGGTCGGGTGCCGGGCGCCGCCAGGACCCGGGTTCCCCGACCAGCTCGGCGAAGCCGACGATCGGTAGGTCGCCCGGCTCGGGCCGGCCCAGGAACGGCGCCAGCTCGGGGTCGACCACCACGACGGCCGCCCCCGCGTCGAGGATGCGGCGCCGGGTCTGGGCCACGAAGTCCTCCAACGACGCCAGCCGCATGGGCAGGGGCAGCACGACGACGGCGGCACCGGCGAGCCACACGGCCTGGACGGCGGTGACCAGCTCCCGGGAGGTCGAGCCCAGCAGGGCGACGTGGTCGCCGGGTCGGACGCCCCGGGCCTGGAGCCCGGCGGCCAGAGCCCGGGCCTCCTGGTGGAGGAGGGCCCAGGGCACGACGTCCTCACCCCCTCCGACCACGAAGGTGACGTCGTGGCCGCGCCCGGCGGCCACCTCCAACCGTTCGGGCACAGTCAGCACGGCCGCTCGGACCACCCGACCTGACGTTGCGTTACACCCCGGCCGTGGAGCGCTTCGGGCGCCGGGGCCGCCGGCGGTACGGTGCAAGCCATGCCCGAGCAGGACGAGCGCGCCGCGGACGTGCCCCCCCACCGCTACACCGCGGCCCTGGCCGAACGGATCGAGACGGCCTGGCAGGACCGCTGGGAGGCGGAGGGCACGTTCCACACGCCCAACCCGGTGGGCGAGCTGTCCGAGGGCTTCGACCGGGTGGCGGACCGCCCGAAGCGCTACGTGCTCGACATGTTCCCGTACCCGTCGGGCGCGGGCCTGCACGTGGGCCACCCGCTCGGCTACATCGGCACCGACGTCTACGCCCGCTACCTGCGCATGACGGGCCACAACGTGCTCCACACGATGGGGTTCGACGCCTTCGGCCTGCCGGCCGAGCAGTACGCGGTCCAGACCGGCCAGCACCCCCGGGTCACCACCGAGTCCAACATCGCCAACATGCGCCGCCAGCTGCGGCGGCTCGGCCTGGGCCACGACCTGCGCCGCTCGGTGGCCACCACCGACGTGGGCTTCTACCGCTGGACGCAGTGGATCTTCCTGCAGATCTTCGGGTCCTGGTACGACGCGGCCGAGGACCGGGCCCGGCCCGTCGACGAGCTGGTCCGGCTGCTCGACGCGGGCGAGCGGGAACCGGTGCCGGGCACCAACCCGTTCGGACGCCCCTGGGCCGAGCTCGACGAGCGGGAGCGGCGCCAGGTGGTCGACGGCCACCGCCTCGCCTACCTGAGCGAGGCCCCGGTCAACTGGTGCCCGGGGCTGGGCACGGTCCTGGCCAACGAGGAGGTCACCGCCGACGGCCGGTCCGAGCGGGGCAACTTCCCGGTCTTCCGCCGGCCGCTGCGGCAGTGGATGCTGCGGATCACCGCCTACGCCGACCGGCTCATCGACGACCTGGACCAGATCGACTGGCCCGAGTCGATCAAGGTCATGCAGCGGAACTGGATCGGGCGCAGCGTCGGGGCCAGGGTGGACTTCCGGGCCGGCGACCAGGTCGTCACCGTGTTCACGACCCGGCCCGACACGCTGTTCGGCGCCACCTACGTGGTGCTGGCCCCCGAGCACCCGCTCGTCGACGAGCTCACGGCCGACGCGTGGCCCGAGGGCACCGATCCCCGCTGGACCGGGGGCGCGGCGACGCCCAAGGAGGCCGTCGAGGCGTACCGCCTGGCCGCGTCGCGCCGCTCGGACCGCGAGCGCCAGCTCGAGGAGCGGGAGAAGACCGGCGTGTTCATCGGCGTGCACGCGCGCAACCCGGTCAACGACCAGCCCATCCCGGTGTTCGTGGCCGACTACGTGCTGATGGGCTACGGCACCGGGGCGATCATGGCCGTGCCGGCCGAGGACCAGCGCGACTGGGACTTCGCCACGGTGTTCGGCCTGCCCGTGGTGCGGACCGTGCAACCGCCCGAGGGCTGGGACGGCGAGGCCTACGTGGGCGAGGGCCCGGCGATCAACTCGGGGTTCCTGGACGGCCTGGGCATGGCCGAGGCCAAGGACCGCATGGTCGCCTGGCTGGCCGAGCACGGTGCGGGCGAGGGCACGGTGACCTACAAGCTGCGGGACTGGCTCTTCTCCCGGCAGCGCTACTGGGGCGAGCCGTTCCCGATCGTGTTCGACGAGCACGGCCTGCCCCGAGCGGTGCCCGAGGACCAGCTGCCGGTGCTGCTGCCCGACGTCGACGACTACTCCCCCACGACGTTCCCCGAGGACGACGCCACCTCCGAGCCCCAGCCGCCGCTGACCCGCGCCGTGGGCTGGGGCGAGGTCGAGCTCGACCTGGGCGAAGGCCCCCGGACCTACCGGCGCGAGCTGAACACGATGCCCCAGTGGGCCGGGTCGTGCTGGTACGAGATGCGCTACCTGGACCCGGACAACGAGCACGCCTTCGTCGACCCGGAGGTCGAGCGGTACTGGATGGGTCCCCAGCAGGGCGCGCCCCTGGGTGGCGTGGACCTGTACGTGGGCGGCGTCGAGCACGGCGTCCTGCACCTGCTCTACGCCAGGTTCTGGCAGAAGGTGCTCTTCGACCTGGGCCACGTGTCGTCGGTCGAGCCGTTCGCCCGCCTGTTCAACCAGGGCTACATCCAGGCCGCGGCCTACACCGACGAGCGGGGCTTCCACCGCGAGGCGTCCGAGGTCGTCGAGCGCGACGGCCGGTTCTTCCACGGCGCCGACGAGGTCACCCGGTCGTTCGGGAAGATGGGCAAGTCGCTGAAGAACTCGGTCACCCCCGACGACATGTACGCCGAGTACGGGGCCGACACCCTGCGCCTCTACGAGATGTTCACCGGTCCGCTGGACCAGAGCCGCCCGTGGGAGACCAAGGCGGTGGTGGGCGTCTACCGGCTGCTCCAGCGCATCTGGCGCAACGTGGTGGACGAGGACACCGGCGAGCTGCGCGTGGCCGACGTGGCGTCCGACGAGGCCACGACCCGGGCCCTGCACCGCACGATCGCCGCGGTGCGCGACGGGATGGAGACCCTGCGCTTCAACACGTCGATCGCCCGCATCACCGAGCTCAACAACCACCTGACGGCCCGGTTCCCCGACGGCGGCGCGCCCCGGTCGGTGGTCGAGGCGCTGGTGGCCATGCTCTCGCCGCTGGCCCCCCACGTCGCCGACGAGCTGTGGGTGCGCCTGGGCCACGAGGGCTCGCTGGCCTGGGCCCCGTTCCCCGAGGCCGATCCGCGCTTCCTGGTGGAGGACACGGTGGAGATCCCGGTCCAGGTCAACGGCAAGGTCCGGGCCCGCATCACGGTCCCCGCGGATGCCGACCCGGCCGCGCTGGAGGCGCTGGCCCGGGCCGACGAGCGGGTCCGGGCCGTGCTGGGCGACGCCACCGTGCGCAAGGTCGTGGCCGTGCCGGGCAAGCTCGTCAACCTGGTGGCCACGCCCACCT
Source organism: Acidimicrobiia bacterium (assembly GCA_050247895.1). Lineage (GTDB taxonomy): Bacteria > Actinomycetota > Acidimicrobiia > Acidimicrobiales > VFJN01 > CAVPEW01. The sequence continues at coordinate 1,709 of JBFWTJ010000149.1, read as the reverse complement.
GAGGCACCGGCATCCCGGTTTTGCCGCGGCCGGACCCGGTGGTACCGTCACGGACCCCGCGGGGCTATAGCTCAGTTGGTAGAGCGCTTCCATGGCATGGAAGAGGTCAGGAGTTCGATTCTCCTTAGCTCCACGCAGGGTGAGCCACGCCACAGGCGTGCGGCTCGCCCGCCGATCAGGCTCGGGCCCGCTCCTCGGCCCAGTCGAGGCTCGGCACGTCGGCCCAGAGCCGCTCGAGCTCGTAGAACTCCCGGTCCTCCTGGCGGAAGACGTGCACCACGAGGTCGCCGTAGTCCATCAGGACCCAGCGCAGGTCGCCGAGCCCCTCGACCCGCTGGGGCTTGGGGCCGCCGGCCGCGTGGACCTGGGCCTCGACCTCCTCGGCGATGGCGCGGACCTGGCGGTCGTTCGAGCCCGAGGCGATCACGAACCACTCGCACAGGGCGAGGACCTCGCCCACCTGGAGGACCAGGACGTCCCGGCCCTGCTTGGCGTCCGCAGCCCGGGCTGCGGTGAGCGCCCACCGCCGGGGCTCGTCGACGTCGTCGGTCCAGGTCGTGTCCTCGGGTTCGCGCAGGGCCTCGGCTCCGTTCAGCTCGACGGGGGTGGGACCGCTTCGGTCTGATCCGGATCGGCGCCCACGATGACGGTCACATCGTACGAGTCGGTCGGACCGATCTCCTCGCGCACGGTCGCCCCGCCCCCGAGCGCGTAGGCCAGGATCTCGGCCGCACCCACGCCCTCGGCCGCGTGGTGGACCACCTCGGTGCCGACCCGGTCGAACGACGAGGCGTTGCCGATGACCACGATCTCCGCCCCGGCGTCGGCCAGGGCCCGGGCCGCGTCGTCGCGCCGGGCAGGGTCGGCGGCTCCGTCGAGGAGCCGGACGCGCACCTTGGTCCCGGGTGCGGGCGAGCTCGGGAACGGCACGACCTCGGCCATCACGTAGGTCAGGTCCTGGACGACGACCTCGTACGCGGGGGCCCCGGCCGCGTCGGTGGTCGAGGTCACGGGCAGGCTCTGGGCGTCCTGGGCGTCGGCGGCCAGGCCGTGGAGGAAGCGGCTGATCCCGGCGTCGGCCTCACCCGCCACCGCGGTGGGACCCGCGGCGCCGAGCGCCGCGCCCAGGGCGTCCCACACGTCCTCCTGGCGCCGGAGCCGGGCCGTCTCGGCCTCGCCGTCGGCGAGGGCGGCGAAGTAGGCGGCGGCCGCGTCGGCGGGCAGGCCGATCGTGCCGGCCGGGTACCCGGGGACGTCACCCCGGCTGCGCAGCTGGAGCGGCTCGACGGGGCGGACCAGCGCGGCGAGGCCGGTCGGGTCGAGCTGGGTCACCTCGGCGATCCCGACCCCGATGCGCAGGGCCAGCGCCTGGCGGGTCGCGTCGGCCCCCTGGGTGGCCAGCACCTGGTCGAGGGTGGTCTCCCCCGCGGTGCCGGGCACCCGCAGCCGGGTGGGCACGACCATGACCGCGGCGGCGCTCTCGTCGGAGCCCGCGGCGAGCAGGGTGGCACCGGCCAGGGCCCCCTGGGCGTCGGTGGCCAGGACCAGCATGGTCGGGGTCGGCTCGAAGAAGGCCTCGAAGCCGGGCTGGCTGGGGTCGAGCACGAGGTCGACGGTGCGCCCCGCGGTGCTGTCCCGCACGACCCGGTAGCCGGCGACCGACAGGCCGGCGCCGGTGGCGACCAGCGACAGCAGCGTGAGGACGTAGG
>JBFWTJ010000148.1:0-9402 GCA_050247895.1 Acidimicrobiia bacterium | reverse complement strand
AAGGCGCTGATGACCGCCTCGACCGCTGTGACGACGGCCAGCAACGCCAAGATCAACAGCTCGATGGCAGCGTTGATGCCTTGCACGATCAGCTGGGGGATGGTCACCAGGATCTCGGCCAGCCGGGGGAGCCAGTGCCCAAGTGCTTCCCATATCAGCCGTAGGTAGCCGGTGACGATGCCGAACAGGTCACGCAGCAGCTCGAACAACGTGTTGAACAGGAACGTGAGCAGGTCACCGAGCCAGCCGAAGAGCTGTTGAAGCAGCGCCATGAGCCCGCTGAACAGGCTCTCGATGACGGACCCGAGCCAGCCGAAGGCCGAGCCGATCCGGTTGGCGAGCCCGTCGAAGAAACCGGCTTGGCGGTTGCCGAGTTCACGGGCGGCTTCCATCTCCGGGGTCTCCTCGGGGGCCGGGGCGACCGTGGCGGTCGGTGCGACCGACGTCGGGGGAGCGGCCGTGGTTGGCACGGTGGCAGTGGGGGCTTCGGTCACTGTGGTGACCGTGACCTCATCAGGGACGGGTCCGACCGGGACCTCGGCGTCGCCGGGGACAATCTCGTCCCAGGGGACGACTTCCTGGCCGGCGAGCTCGTTGGCCAGGTCGCCGTGGGCGTCGTCCCAGGACATGGCGCTGGGGTTGCTGCCCCACCACAGCCAGACGCGTTGTGTGCCGTTCGACACGACTGGTTGGGTGTTCACGCCGGTTGACCAGGCGCCGCGGATCACCCCGCTGCTCCCACCGAACTCCACGTGCGTGCCGCCGCCCACCGCCAGGCCGCCAGAGTTGCCGTTGTTCGAGCTGCCCCACACGACATACACCGGCTCGGTGGCGGGGTGGTCAAGGGTCTGGACGGAGCCCAGCTGGATGTTGGAGTCCGTCGAGTACTGCTGGCCCCGCCAGCGGACCCTGATGTCGCGCAACTCGCTTGATCCGCCGACGTTGGTCCATTCGTAGGTGAGGGTGTGGGAGCAGATGCACGACGAGGGGGCGCGATAGAAGAACAAGGTCGTTTCGACCCCCGACGTCAGGCTCGGGTCGGGCTGGAACGCCAGAACACCCATGACCCGTTGGATGCTGCGGCCTGGTGGCGGGGTCTGCAGATCGGGCAGGAGTTTGGCGTCGGTCTCGGGGGTGAGAGGGCCTTCTAGGCCCAGGTCTTGGCCGAGGTTGCCGGCCCCGCCGGGGATCCAGATGTCCACGTCAGGCGCGGTGCCCACGGTCGAGATGACAGCGTCGGCGGTGCGGTCGAAGTCCAGGGTCGAGCTGCCGGGCAGGTAGCCGGCGGCCCGGTCCAGCCACAGGTCCATGAGTTCCGAGACGAACCCTCCGACTTCGGCCTCCTGCCGGCGTCGCTCGACCTCGGCTTCGCAGATGTTGTCGAGCGGGTCGGCCAGCGAGCCGCAGTCGTCGTTGGCGACGGCGTCGGCGTAGCTGCCCGACGAAGGCGAGCCCATGCCGATCCCCAAGAGGATGTTGACCAGCGGTGAAAGCGTGCCGATGCAGGTCGCGGGCGCCTCGGGGATGCACACCTGCGCGGCCACCGGGGGAGCCGCTACGGCCGGCTGGACGACCGCTACAGCGCCGCCCAGGACCAGCGCGGCCATGATGGGGCGCCAGGCTGCCCGCATCGCCTCTCACGCCTCCTGGCGGGCTCGGGGGCCCTTCGGCTGTGACTGCCCCAACCGGGGGCCCTCACGGCCCGGGGGCCCACTGCGGCGTTCCGCCGCCTGCGCCGGCTCCACGCCTCCGTGGCGTTCCCTGGGACACGTGCACTTCGCCCGTGTCCTGGTCCCACCGCAGGCGACACACACCCCGACGTCGTCCAGGTGGTCGAGGAGATCCACCGCTTCCAAGGTGTCGTACGCGGCCTGCGCCCGGCCGAGGGTGCGCCAGTAGCGGACGCGTCGGATGGGCTTGGCCTCGCGGGCGCCGGCCATCGTGAACTCGTCCCACTCCTGGGCGTCGTAGGTCGTCCAGCGCAGGAGCCGGTTCGGGGGCCACTCGTCGCCGCCGTAGCGGACGGGGCGGCCATGTTCGTCGCGGGCCCGTCGGGGAAACCTACGGACGCCGGGCCGACGGCGCCACGGGTCGGGGAGGAAACCCCGGCAGACGGTGACGCTCTGTGTGACGTCTCGTAGGACGACGTCGCACCGCTTCCAGCTGGGGGCCGACCAGCCGACGATCACGCGGGCCTTGCGCAGTTGCTCCAAGGTGCCGATGAGCTGTGCCGGCATCGACGCCGAGCTGCGGGACGGGGCGACGCGGGAGATCTCGTCCAGGAGCAGACGGCAGCCACGCAGGTCTGCGATCTGCCGCCACGATTCCAGCGGCCGGTACAGATCGGGGTCGTAGCCGAGGGATTCGGGCCGGAGCCGGAAGTTGGCCACCACGGGGATCTCTCGTTCCCATGCGGGGATGGCGATGGTTTCGACCATCGCGAGGGTCTTGCCGCCGCCGTTGGCGCCGACGTGGCCTCGGATGGTGTCCATCAGAGGCCCCCGGTTCGTTCGCCGAGGGTGATCGACCACCAGACCATCCAGGCCGTGAACAGCAGGACGATGATCACGAGGCCCATCTCTTGGGCGTAGCGGATACGGGCTTCGAGGTCGTCGTCAGCGTCGTTATCGTCGTCCACGTAGCAGCCTCACGATCAACCATTCGATGGCGCTGAGCACGGTGTTTCTCCGGGCGTAGGGAGGCCCCCGCCCCCCTGGGGCGGACAGGAGGGGAGCGGGGGCCTCGAGTACGGGTACGGCGGGCTAGGCGCGGCCGCCTCGGCCGATGCTGGACAGCACCCAGCGGACGCCGAAGCGGACGACCGCGACGCCGACGAGGGCCCCGCCGACGGCCAGGATGATGGGCGTCAGTTCGCCCGCTGCGCTCGTGGCCATGTCGGAGATGGTCGAGTCCATGGAGATCACCCCCTCTCGTCAGTCCCGTCCGATCGCGGCGGAGATGAGCCGCGACAGGATCCCGATGAGAACTCCGGCGAAATAGGCGCCGACGATCGCCGTGGCGGTGACCTGGTCAGGCACGGCCGTGGACCATCACGTGAGCCAGGGCCCCGTTGGTGCGGGTTTGGCGGTCGGGGTGGTTGCGGCGGTCAAGGACCCAGCCCCAGCCGGCCGCGGCGCCGAAGCCCGCCAGGGCGGCGAGGAGGCCCAGGGCCACGACGGCGGCGACGAGTCTCACGGCCGGCGCATCCGCCATGCCACCGCGGCGAGCCAGGCCATGACGATCAGGGCCATGGTCCACACGACGCCGATGACGATTCCGCCGATGCGGATCATGATCTCGCCGCCGCCGTCTACTGCGGCGCCGACTCCGATGCGGGGCGCGGTCATCGTCCGAGGCTCCGCAGGGTGGCGAACAGGAACCGGAGCGCCGCGGCGGCGATGACCGCCGGTAGAAACGCGCCGAGCAGCGCGCCGGTCATGGGGTTCACGGGTCGCCGCCGATCGCTCGGCCGGTCAGGACTCCCGCCGACAGAGTGACCAGAACAGCGCCAGCCGCCAGGCCCTCCGGCGAAATTGGGGCGATGTCCCAAGGGCTCGTGCTGTCCGGCTCAGGTGGCGGGTCTTCCTGAGCCCAGCTCGCAGGGGTGCCCGGCGTGATGGACAGGACACCGATCGACGCCGCGGCCGCAGCCCGGCCGAACGGAGCGAGCATCGGTCAGGCAGCCGCACTGAGGGCGGCCAGCTCGATCAGTCGGTACTCGATGCGCCCGGAGCGGGCGAAGGGTCGAGCGACGCCTTCGACCTGGGCGCCGAACCCAACGCTGACGAGCGTGTCGTACTGGGCCTGGTCGCACTTGAGGCGGATGACGGGCGAGGGGAAGGCCTCCGGGCTGGCGACCTCCGCCCAGAAGGTCGAGCCCGGAGGCACCTGGCGTCCGTCCCCGTCGGTGAAGCCCCGGTAGGCACGGTCGAAGGCGCCCACGAGGACGCCACGGATCGGGGTATCGGGCACAAGGCCCCCCTTTCGATGAGGAGCGTCCGGCCCCGTTGCAGCGGGTTGTCGCCGGTCGCGCTCGGTCGGTTGTCGCCGCGCATCGTTCCACGACGGAATTCGCCGGTCAAGGACCACCCGTACGGCGCCGATAGTCGAGGTCGTGGTGACCTGGGGCGAGGAGCAGTGGGAGCGCGAGCAAGGTCGCGCGCGTTCTGCTCCGTCGCGGCTGTGGCCGTTCCTCGTCGGTGCCGGGGTCGGGGCCGCGTTGATGTGGCTCTACACGTCGATATCAGAAGAGCCGACCGTCCAGCGTCAGGTGACCTCAACGGTGCCACCGGGGCCCCCGGTGACGATCCCGCCGCGGATCCTCGTCGGCGGTCAGTGTGTCGAGGGGCTCAACCTCGACACGAGGGAGCGGATCCCCTGCGCGCCCACGTCACCGGGCTGAGGTCGCGGCTCACCTATTCGCATGTTGTCGAGACGCCGCGGTCTGGCGGTGTCGTGCCTCCGGGCCGCAGAACCCGTCAAGGGCGCCCCTGACGGGGCGTCACATGTGACCGGCTGCGCCGGCCCTTGACGGAACCTGCGACCCTCCGGGAGGGAGGCCGGCTATGCCGGCCGAGGACGGGGTGTCCTCGGCCAGCTACCGGAAAAGCGAGGAAACATGCGGGTTTTCGTGTGTTATGAGGTCGAGATCGAGCCGGGTGACGGGCTCGATGCGTACTGCGATGTGGTGCGAGCGGCGGGAGCGGCGGCGCTCGAGGGGTGGTGCGAGCTCGTCGCCAGCTCGGTGTCCTACGAGGCCGCGTCAGCACCAGGGGCGTTGTTGTTGGCGGTGTATCCGGATCGGGTGGTGAGCTATCCGGTTGCGGGCGAGAGGGCGGCGTCGTGAAGCCCGGGATCCGGTTCTTGTGCCGGCTCGGCCAACATCGGGACTGCCCGGACGCGACAGAGCCGCAGCCAGTCGAGTGCTGCTGCGAGTGTCATCGGCCGCAACCGCCGCTAATCCCTCGGATCGAGCAGCTAGAGATTCCGTGGTGAGCAGGAGCCTCGGCTTCGGGGGCCGTCCCGGCCGGGGCTCCTGTCGCTATCTCCGCAGTTCGATGAGGAGCAGACCCAGGGCGTACAGGCCGCCGGTTTCGATGCTGGCCAGGACGGCCGCGTCGGCGCCCGGTCGGGCCGCGATGCGATGCCAGGTCGGCGGGTCGAGCGAGACCACCAGCTCGCCGCCGACCTCGGCCTCGGCGATCTCCTGGTCCGTGCGCTCGTCATCCAGACCGAGGGCGTCTCGACAGCCGCGTGACCACGTCAGGCAGCGGCGACCCTTCGTCGTTCGTTCGTGCTCGGTCCACAGCCGGCGTGCGTCCCCGTCGCCGGCGGCGACTGCGTCGAGGAGCTGCATCGGTGTCAGACCCTTCCGCCGGCCCGCCTTGAGGTCGTGTCGGGTCATCTCCATGGCCAGGCCGTGGGCGGCTCCATCGTCCTGGATCTTCGTCACGTAGCGGCCTGCCGCTCGGCTACCTGCCTCAATCCGGAAAGCCTGGCGGTCGCATTCGACGCCGAGCCGCGAGCGGACCGCCTGGGCCCACCGGCTGAAGAGCCGGTGTCCGAGCATCGTCACCCGGCGGCCATCGAGCGGGCGGCGAGTCAGGATGAGCACGTGCACGTGGGGATGCCAGCCGTTGGCCCCCACGGTGACCTCGATCGCTCGGATGTAGTGACGGACGCCGAACCGGACCATCTCAGCGCGCCACGCCCGAGAGTTGCGGACCGATCGCCAAGCCTTCTCCGCTGCGTCAAACGTCACGTCGAGCCGGTCACCCCACTGGTGAGGCAGCGTGAAGGTCACGAAGGTCACCCCGTGGCCGGCGTCCAGCCACCGCCCGAGGCCCCCGTCCAGCTCGTCGGCACGGTGCTGGCGGATCTTCGCTGCGCACACCGGGCAGGACCACACCGACCCACAGGACTGGAGCCCTGAGAAGTGCGCGGTACCGTCTTCTGTCCGCCGGATCATCACCTGGCCCTCGGCCGAACCGTTCAGCCACCGGCCGCACCCAGCGATCCGACGTTCTCCTGTCACTCGGCGGAGCCACCAACGCCGCAAATAGCGCCGCTGGCGACTCACCGAATAAGCCGAAATAGACTCCGACGACTGCGGCTCTAAGGATGAAATGCCAGGCTCTGACCTAGATGACGTAACGACGCTCTGCCAGGCAAAGTCCCTGGTCAGAGACCCCAAACGCCCATAATCGTCGTTATGTCAACTTAGTGGCGAGGCGAGGACGGGCCGCACGGCTTCGAGGAGCCAGCGCAAGGCCTCGCTCGTGGCGGCCGGGTCGTCGGGTGCGGCGGCGAGGTCCCGCTCCACGTCCTCCACGGCGGCCTCCAGGACGTAGAGCCTGTCACGGAGCTCCTCGAGGGCCTCACGGGTCACGATGAGCTCGGCTTCGCCCAGGCCGAGCTCCTGGGCCCGTCGGCGGGCCAGGTAGTCGGCCTGGCGGCAGCCGGCCCGGCAGTACCGCCGGGGTCGGCCCGGGCCGGGCGTGGGCGTGAGACGGCGACCGCACCACCGGCACCCCGGGGCCTCCGCGATTTTCGTCACGTGACGATATTAGCCCTGGCGGGGCCGGACCGGCTGGCGCCGTGATCCGGGGACCGCCGCGTCGGGCGATCCCCGGACCACCGACGTCAGGACTCGGGGATCCAGGCGAACTCGTCGCCGAACTTGTCGCGGTGCAGGAACTCGCCGTGCTCGGAGAGGCCGATGAAGGTGTCGGTCAACGGATCGAGGACGTCGAGGGTGGCCGCGACCTCGCCGGTCGAGACGTTGGCCACGACCAGCTGCTCGCCGGCCCGGGCCAGGAGCCACCCGTGGTCGTCCAGGCTCCGCAGGTTCGGCTCGACGTTGGTGCCCGAGAGCTCGAGGAACGGGGTCAGCGGGTCCAACACGTCCTCGTCGGGCCGGTAGACGAAGGAGCGCTCGTGGGCCCCGGTCGGCGAGCCCGTGCCGACGATGAAGCCGTCGTCGTTGATGGCCTGGGGCTCGGACCGGACCCAGTCGCCGACGTCGCGGAACCCGGTGGCCGGCTGGAAGGTCGCCGTGCGGGTGCCGGGCTCGGACGGTGCGGGGGCCAGGGGGCGATAGCGGCCGACGACCACGTCGTGGTCGTTGAGGTCGACCGGGACGAAGCGCGGGAACGCCGGGCTCCGCAGCGGCAGGTAGTCCCAGGTCGCGGCGGCGACCGGTGACCGGCGGGCCAGCCAGGAGTCCACCGGCCGGTCCGGGTAGGTGACCGTCAGCACGAAGGAGCCCAGGTCGTTCAGGTCGACGGCGGTGACCAGCGAGGGTGCGCCGGGCAGCGGGGGCAGCTCGATCGGGGTCACGTCGGGCGCACCGGCGGGCCAGAAGGCCAGCGTGGTCGGGCCGGTGGCGACCAGGGCGTCCCCCTTGCCGTTGACCTCGTCGGCCCAGCCGGTCGCCTTCGCCCATCGCAACGAGCCCGGGTGGCCGATCTCGGCCAGGGCCGGGTGGGTCTTGCCGGCGACCTCGACCTGGCCCGCGACCACGCCGTGGGCCGACAGGTCGCGGTAGTGCTCCACGGGGCCCACCGCGGCGGCCGGCCGCTGCTCGTAGGCCGTCGCGGCGAGGGCGGGCGACGCCGCCGTCGTGCCCGCCACCGCGGCGACGATCGATGCGCCGATGATCCGGTTCAGAGTGCTTGCCATGCTCGCCGGACGTGCGACGCCCTCCGACCTCACACACGTGTCCCGAGATGTGTTGTTCGCACCCCTGCCCCGTCCTCTCCGACGCGACCCGCAGGTCTCCCCGGGCGTCCATGGGGCAGGGAGGTCGGCCCGGTAGGCTCACCCCCGGCTGCTGACCCCCTGCGGGAGAGTCCGGCCACGGCCTCGGCCGTGACCGGCGCCGAAGGTGCAACCGCCCCGGAACCTCTCAGGCAACCGGACCGCAGGGTCGAGGCCACGCTGGAGCGCCGTACGGTCGTCGACAGCGGGGGCAGGACGACAGCGACCGCCCTGCGCACCCCCGACGAGGTCCCATGCCCGACTCCCCCGCCACGACCTTCGCCGACCGCCACGTCGGCCCCCGGCCGTCCGACGTCGACGAGATGCTGGCGACGCTCGGCGTCGGCTCCCTGGCCGAGCTGATCGACCAGGCCGTCCCCCGCTCGATCCGGGCCACCGAGCCCCTCTCGCTCCCCCCCGCGCTCTCCGAGCAGGGCGCCCTGGCCCGCCTGCGCGAGCTGGCCGGCCGCAACCGCGTGGTCACCTCGCTGATCGGCCTCGGCTACCACGGCACGATCACCCCCGGCGTCATCCGCCGCAACGTGATCGAGGACCCGGCCTGGTACACGGCGTACACGCCCTACCAGCCCGAGATCAGCCAGGGCCGGCTGGAGGCGCTCCTCAACTTCCAGACGATGGTCGCCGAGCTCGTCGGCCTGGACATCGCCAACGCCTCCATGCTCGACGAGGGCACGGCCGCGGCCGAGGCCATGACCCTGTGCCGGCGCTCGTCGCGCCACGAGGCCGCGGCCTTCTTCGTCGACGCCGACTGCCACCCCCAGACCGTCGCCGTGGTGGCCACGCGGGCCGAACCGCTCGGCATCGAGGTCGTCGTCGGCGACCCCGCCACCGACCTGGACCCCGCCACGGTGTTCGGGGCGCTGGTGCAGCACCCCGGCTCCAGCGGCCGGCTGCGCGACCTGCGCCCGATCGCGGACGGCCTGCACACGGCGGGCGGGCTCCTCGCCGTCGCCACCGACCTGCTGGCCTGCTGCCTGCTGGTCCCACCCGGTGAGCAGGGTGCCGACGTCGTGGTCGGCTCCTCGCAGCGGTTCGGCGTGCCCATGGGCTTCGGTGGCCCCCACGCCGGCTTCCTGGCCACCACCGACGCCCTCAAGCGGGCCATGCCCGGCCGCCTCGTCGGGGTGTCGGTCGACGCCGCCGGGCGGCCCGCGACCCGACTGGCCCTGCAGACCCGCGAGCAGCACATCCGCCGGGAGAAGGCCACGTCCAACATCTGCACGGCCCAGGTCCTGCTGGCCGTGGTCGCTGCGATGTACGCCACCTACCACGGTCCCGCCGGGCTGACCCGGATCGCCGAAGCGGTCCACGGTCGCACCGTCGGGCTGGCCCGCTCGCTGCGCGCCGCGGGCGTGACCGTCGTCCACGACGCCTACTTCGACACCCTGACCGCGTCGGTCCCCGGCCGGGCCGACCAGGTCCTGGCCGCCGCGCTCGACCGGGGCCTGAACCTGCGTCGCGTCGACGCCGACACGGTGGGGATCTCCCTCGACGAGACCTCCGACGACGACGTGGTGGCCCGCGTCGCCGCGGCGTTCGGCGCCGGGCCGGTGCCGCCCGGCGATCCCGCCGAGGGGGACGACGCCCGCGCCATCCCCTCCGGGCTGCGCCGCACGTCGCCCT
>JBFWTJ010000147.1:0-9537 GCA_050247895.1 Acidimicrobiia bacterium | reverse complement strand
CGGGATGATGGCCGAGCAGCGGGGCCACCGGGACGGCCCGATCTTCCTCGGCCACCCCTCCCTCGACTACGTGACGGGGTTCCTCGTCGTGCTCGGCGCCCTCGCCGCGGTCCGGGCCCGGCGCACCACCGGGCGGGGCCAGCTCGGCGACACCTCCATGCTCGACGGCGCCCTGGCCCTGGCGATCATGAACTGGTGGTGGCACGAGCAGGGCCAGTCCTACCTGGCCCGCGACGGCGACGAGCCCGGCTTCGGCCGGAACCGGATCATCGCCGACAAGTTCCAGTGCGCCGACGGCGAGTACCTCATGGTCCACACCGGCGGCGTCGGCGGCTTCTACCGGACCATGCAGATCCTGGGCCTCGAAGCCGACATCCAGGTCGTCGAGGGCCCCGACATGGCGGTCAAGCTCGACGACGCCGAGTACGAGGCCGCCCGGCACCTCGCCCCCAAGGCCTTCCTCACCCGGCCCCGCGACGAGTGGATCGCCGAGTTCCAGGCCGCCGACCTGGCCGTCCTGCCCGTCCTGCGGCCCCACGAGGTGTTCGAGGACGACCAGGTCCGCCACGCCCGGGTGGCCGTCGACGTCGAGGACCCCGACCTGGGAACCCTCCGCCAGATCGGCCCGGTCAACCGCTACGAGCGCACCCCCGCCCCGCCCACCCGGCCCGCCGGGCGCGCCGGTGCCCACGACGCCGAGATCGACGCCCTGCTCTCCCGCCCCGCCCGGCCCACGCCCGGCCAACCGGCGGGACCCCTGGCCAGCCCCCTCGAGGGCCTGCGCATCGTCGACTTCAGCGGCTACTTCGCCACCGCGTTCGGCGCCCGCCTGCTCTCGGACCTCGGTGCCGACGTGATCAAGGTCGAACCGCTGCGGGGCGACCTCATGCGGCCCCTGGCCGACCTCACCCAGGCCGGCAACCGGGGCAAGCGGAACCTGTGCGTCGACCTCACCACCGCCGAGGGCCGCGAGGTGGCCCACCGCCTCGCCGGCTGGGCCGACGTGGTGTTCCACAACTTCCGCCCGGGCAAGGCCGAGAAGCTCGGCATCGGCTACGAGCAGCTCCGGGCCGTCAACCCGCAGGTCGTCTACTGCTACCTCCCCGGCTTCGGCTCCTCGGGCCCCAAGGCCGACTTCAAGAGCTTCGCCCCGCTCGTCTCGGGCTTCACCGGCATGCTCTACATCGGCGCCGGCCGGGGGAACCCGCCGATCATGCGGGTCATGGGCAACGAGGACCTGTACAACGGCTTCAACGGCGCGACGCTGGCCCTGATGGCCGTCCTGCACCGCGACCGCACCGGCGAGGGCCAGTACGTCGAGGGCCCCCACCTGCACTCCAGCCTGCTGGTGCGCACCGAGCAGGTCGCCGACGCCGACGGCAACCCACGGCCCAGCCTGGAGCTCGACGCCGACCAGTGCGGCTGGAGCGCCCTGTACCGGCTCTACCGCACCGCCGACGACTGGATCTGCGTCGCGGTGGTCGGCCAGGCCGCCTTCGCCCGGCTCGCCGCCGCCCTGGGGCGCGACGAGCTGGTCGCCGACGCCCGCTTCGCCGACGAGGACGCCCGGACCACCAACGACGAGGCCCTGGCCGCCGAGCTGGCCGCCGCCTTCGCCGGGCGCACCAGCCAGGAGTGGATCGAGGTGCTCGACGCCGGCGGGGTCCCCGCCGAGGTCCCCGCCGACCACCCCCTCATGCCCGAGCTGCTCTGGGACGAGTGGCTGCTGGCCACCGACCGGGTGCGCGAGCACTACCACCCCGAGCACGGCTGGATCCGCGAGGTCGGCCAGACCTTCCGGTTCTCCGACACGCCGGCCCCCAACAAGGGCACCAGCGCCCGGCTGGGCCAGCACACCCGCGAGATCCTCGCCGAGCTCGGGTACGGCGACGACGAGATCGCGCACCTGCTCACCACGACCTGCAAGGAGCCGGCGGAATGACGGCCACCCAGCACAGCGGATGTCCCGTGGTCCACCTCGACACCGGTGCCGAGCGCCCGGCGGGGGAGTGGATCACCGAGTACGGCCGCCTGCGCGAGCAGGCACCGGTGGTCTGGAACGAGGTGGGGAACTTCTGGATCCTCACCGACTCCGACATGATCCGCGAGGCGTTCCAGACCCCGGACGTGTTCACCAGCGACTCGGTGCGGCCCCACGACCCCGACCCGCCGTACCACCTGATCCCGTCGCACGAGAAGGGCCAGCGGCACGTCCAGTTCCGCCAGATCCTGAACTACGCGTTCGGCCCCGCCGCCGTGCGCCGGACCGCGGACCGGGCCCGGGAGCACTGCATCGCCACCATCGAGGCCGTCGCCGCCCAGGGCCGGTGCGACTTCGTCGCCGACGTGGCCCTGATCTTCCCGACCCGGGTCTTCCTCGAGCTCGTCGACCTGCCCTGGACCGACGCGCCGATGTTCGTCGAGTGGATCGACGCCATCTTCGAGGGCTTCATCGCCGGGCGCGACGTGGAGGCGGCCCAGGAGGCCATGGCCGGCGTGCGGGCCTACTACGTCGACAAGATCGCCGAGCGGCGCGCCGCGGGCGTGGGCAGCGTGGGCGACTTCCTCGACCACCTGCTGCAGTCCGAGGTCGACGGCACCCGGCTGAGCGACGACGACGTGCTCAACATCTACACCCAGCTCTCCATGGCCGGCCTCGACACGGTCAAGAGCACGCTGGCCGCCGCGTTCCTGCACCTGGCCACCCACCCCGAGGACCAGCGCCGCATCGTGGAGGACCCCACGGTGATCCCCACCGCGGTCGAGGAGACCATGCGGGCCTTCCCGCTGATCATGATCGGGCGCAAGCTGGGCCGCGACGTCGACTTCCACGGCGTCGAGATGCACCAGGGGGAGATGGTCATGCTCGCCCTGCCCGCGGCGATGCGGGACCCGAACTTCTTCGACCGGCCCGACGAGGTCGTCCTCGACCGGGACCCGAACAACCACTACTCGTTCGGGGCCGGCCAGCACCGCTGCCTGGGATCTCACCTGGCCCGCATGGAGCTGGTCACCTTCCTGGAGGAGTGGCACCGCCGGATCCCCGAGTACCGGCTCGCCGTCCCCGTCGAGGAGGTCCGCGAGCGGGGCGGGCAGCTCAGCCTGCGCTCGCTCCCGCTCGAGTGGGACGTGCCGGCGTGAAGATCACCGTCGACGCCGTCCTGTGCAGCGGCCACGGTCGCTGCTACTCGGTCGCCCCCGACCTGCTCGAACCCGACGACGAGGGCTTCGTCTCCATCAGGGGCGCCTCCCTCGACGTGCCGGTCGGCATGGAGGACGCCGCCCGCAAGGCCGCCGGCTGGTGCCCCGAGCGCGCCATCACGATCGTCGATGGCTGAGGGCACCGCACCGCCCGCGGGCGCGGGGCGCCTCGACGGCAAGGTCGCCGTGGTCACCGGGTCGGCCGGCGGCATCGGCGAGGCCGTGGTCCGACGCTTCGTGGCCGAGGGGGCCCGCGTCGTGGTGGCCGACGTCCAGGACGAGCGGGGCCGGGCCGTGGCCGGCTCGCTCGGCCCGTCCGCCCTCTACGTGCGGACCGACGTCAGCGACGAGTCCTCGGTGGCGGCCACCGTGGACGCCGCCGTCGAGCGCTTCGGGCGCCTCGACGTCATGTTCAACAACGCCGCCGTGCTCGGCGCGCTCGGCCCGCTGACCTCCCTGTCCTACGACGCCTACCGGTTCACCATGTCCGTCGACCTCGACGGGGTGTTCCTGGGCATGAAGCACGCGGCACGGGTCATGGAGCCCCAGGGCTCGGGCGTCATCCTGTCCACGGCCAGCCCGGGTGGCATGGTCGGCGGGTTGGGCCCCCACCCGTACGCCGCGGCCAAGGCCGCCGTCGCCGGGCTGACCCTGTCGGTCGCGGCCGAGCTGCGGCCCAAGGGCATCCGGGTCAACGCCATCGCGCCCGGGGCCGTCGCCACCCAGATGACCGCGGCGTTCCGCACCGGGGACCCCGACGCGGTCGAGGAGACCGCCGCCGCGTTCGCCCAGACCTCGCTCATGGGCCGGCCCGCCACCGGCGACGACATCGCCGCCGCGGCCGTGTTCCTGGCCAGCGACGAGGCGTCGTACATCACCGCGGTCGTGCTCCGGGTCGACGGCGGCCTCATCGGCGCACCGGGCCGGTCCGCCTACACCGAGGCGGACCAGGCCGACGGCCTGCTGCGCGAGGGCGGGCGCCGGGACGGTGCGGCCACGTGAAGCTCACCCTGCGCTACGACCTGAGGGCGCCCGAGATCGGCGCACCGCCGGCCGCCCTGTGGGCCGCCGCCGTCGAGCAGTGCGCCTGGGCCGACCGCCTCGGCTTCGACAAGGTCCACATCGGCGAGCACCACGGGGCCGAGGACGGCTACTGCCCCTCGCCGCTGGTGCTGGCCGGGGCCGTCGCGGGCCGGACGAGCAGCCTGCGCATCCACCTGTCGGCCCTGGTCGCCGTGCTGCACCACCCGCTGCGCCTGGCCGAGGACATGGCCGTGGTCGACCTGCTCAGCGGCGGGCGCCTCGACACCACCCTGGGCATCGGCTACCGGCCCCACGAGTACGTCATGTTCGGCGTCGACAAGCGCAAGCGGGTGCCGATCCTCGAGGAGATCGTCGAGGTCCTCGAGAAGGCCTGGACCGGCGAGCCCTTCGATTTCCGGGGCACGACCGTGCGGGTCACCCCCACCCCGGTCCAGAAGCCCCGGCCGCCCCTGTACATCGGCGGGTCGACCGAGGCCTCGGCCCGGCGGGCGGCCCGCCTGGGCGACGGCTACATCCCCGCCGAGGGCAACCCCACCCTGTGGCCGACCTTCGAGGCCGAGTGCCACCGCCTCGGCCGGCCGGTGCCGCCCCGCCCCGCCCCCCGCGGGCCCCTGTTCCTGCACGTCAGCGACGACCCCGAGCGAGACTGGCCCATCGTGGCGCCCCACCTCATCTACACGACCCGCTCCTACCGGGAGTGGGCCACCGAGCGGGGCCAGGGCAACACGCCCTACCCCGAGCTGGCCGGCGTGGACGACCTGAAGGCCGACCCGAGCTTCGCGGTGGTCACCCCCGACGAGTGCGTCGAGCTGGCCCGGTCGCTGGGCGACTTCTCCGAGCTCACCATGCAGCCGCTCATGGGCGGCCTCGATCCCGACGTGGCCTGGGCCGGCCTGGAGCTGTTCGAGTCGGCCGTCCTGCCCCGCCTGAGGGCCGAGGGGATGCGATGAGCGACGTCGGCGTCGACCTGGGTGCGCTGGCCGCGTGGATGGACCGCGAGGGCCTCGGCTCGGGCCCCCTGACCGAGGTCGACGCCCTCGCGGGCGGGACCCAGAACGTGCTGGTCGCCTTCACCCGGTCCGGCCGGCGCTACGTGCTGCGCCACCCTCCGCTGCGCAAGCGGGCCAACAGCGACGAGACCATGCGCCGCGAGGCCCGGCTCCTGGCCGCCCTCAAGGGCACGTCGGTGCCCCACCCGGCGCTGATCGCGGCCTGCGGCGACGAGTCGGTCCTCGGCTCGGCCTTCTACCTGATGGAGCCCGTCGCCGGCGTCAACGCCAACCAGGGGTTGCCGCCCGGGCTCCAGGCGCCCGAGGACCAGCGGGCCCTGGGCTTCGCCCTCGTCGACGCCCTGGTCGAGCTGTCGCGGGTCGACCACGTCGCGGTCGGCCTGGCCGACTTCGGGCGGCCCGAGGGCTGGCACGCGCGCCAGGTCGCCCGCTGGCGGGGCCAGCTCGAGGGCTACTCGGCCACGGAGGGCTACGACGGGCCCGACCTGCCCGGCCACGAGGAGGCCGCGGCCTGGCTGGAGGAGCACCAGCCCGAGGGCGGCCGCCTGGGCCTGATCCACGGCGACTTCCACTTCGCCAACGTCATCGTCGACGAGCACGAGCCGGTGGTGCGGGCCGTGGTCGACTGGGAGCTGGCCTCGATCGGCGACCCGCTGCTGGACCTGGGCCACGTCCTGGCCACCTGGCCCACCGGCGGCGACCTGGGCGTCGCGGTGCCCGGCGCCACCGACCTGCCGTCCCGGGACGAGGCGCTCGCCCACTACCGGGCCCGGACCGACGCCGACCTGTCGAACCTCGAGTGGTTCCGGGTCCTGGCCTGCTACCGGCTGGCCGTCATCCTCGAGGGCACCTACGCCCGGGCCCGGGCCGGGATGGTCCCCGTCGAGCTCGGCGACCGGTTGCACCGCAAGTCCAAGCTGCTGCTGGCCCACGCGGTCGAGCTGATCGCGCCTACAGGGGAGATCTCGTGACGGAAGTGATCCGCAAACCGGCGCTGGGCGCCGAGGACTGGTTCACCGAGGAGGGCGGACCGGCCCTGCTGGGCAGCCGCTGCACGGCGTGCGGCACGGTGGCGTTCCCCCGGGTCCGCTCGTCCTGCCCCAACCCCCGCTGCGCCAACCGGGAGCACGTCGAGCACCGGCTCTCGTCGACCGGCACGGTGTGGAGCTACACCGACGCGGCCTACCAGCCGCCGCCGCCCTACATCCCGACCACCGACCCGTTCGAGCCGTTCGTGGTCGTCGCGGTCGAGCTGGCCGCCGAGAAGCTGACCGTGCTGGGCCAGCTCGCCGCCGGCCACGGCTTCGACGACCTGCGGGTCGGCGCGCCGGTCGAGCTGGTCGTCGAGCCCCTGTTCGTCGACGAGGACGGCATCGAGCACACGATCTGGAAGTGGAGGCCCGCCGATGGGTGACGTCGTGATCGCCGGGGTCGGCATGACCCCGTGGGGCAAGTGGGGCCACGACTTCAGCGAGTACGGGCTGGACGCGGCCAACGAGGCCCTGGCCGACGCCGGGGTGGCCTGGACCGACATCCAGTACGTCGCCGGCGGCGGCACGGTGCGCAACGGCTACGTGGGCTACGTGGCCGGCGCCACCATGGCACAGGCCCTCGGCTTCACCGGGGTCCCGGTGTCGACGAGCTACGGGGCCTGCGCGTCGGGCTCCCAGGCCATCGAGGCGGCCCGGACCCGGATCCTGGCCGGGCTGTGCGACATCGCCCTGGTCGTGGGGGCCGACACGACGCCCAAGGGGTTCCTCGCGCCCAACGCCGGGGATCGGCCCAACGACGCCGACTGGCTGCGCTTCCGCCTGCTGGGCGCCACCAACCCCACGTACTTCGCGCTGATGGCCCGGCGCCGGATCGACCTCTACGGGGCGACCCTGGAGGACTTCGCCCAGGTGAAGGTCAAGAACGCCCGCCACGGGCTGGCCAACCCGCGGGCCCGGTACCGCAAGGAGGTCACCGCGGACGACGTGCTGGCCTCGCCGATGGTGGCCAACCCGCTGCGGCTGCTCGACATCTGCGCCACCAGCGACGGCGGCGCGGCCCTGGTCCTGGTCTCGGCCGACAAGGCCCGCCAGCTCGGCCTGTCGGGCGCGCCCCGCATCCGGGCCGTCTCCACGGTGACCCCGACCTATCCCAACGTCGTGCTGGAGATCCCGACCTTCGCCAGCGACTCGGCCGCGGTGGTCCCCGCGCCGGAGCACACCTTCATGGACTCGATCGCCACCGCGGCCTACGAGGAGGCGGGGATCGGCCCCGACGAGCTGTCGATGGCCGAGGTCTACGACCTGTCCACCGCGCTCGAGCTCGACTGGTACGAGCACCTCGGGCT
Organism: Acidimicrobiia bacterium; assembly: GCA_050247895.1. Lineage (GTDB taxonomy): Bacteria > Actinomycetota > Acidimicrobiia > Acidimicrobiales > VFJN01 > CAVPEW01. Next base: position 1,944 of record JBFWTJ010000147.1, on the reverse strand, counting down.
GTGCGCCCGAGGCGAGGCCGAGGGCCTGCTGCGCGACGGGGTCACCACGCTGGGCGGCCGGCTGCCGGTCAACCCGAGCGGTGGCCTGGCCTGCTTCGGCGAGGCCGTTCCGGCCCAGGCCATCGCCCAGGTCTGCGAGCTGACCTGGCAGCTCCGGGGCCAGGCCGGCGACCGCCAGATCGAGGGTGCCCGCGTCGGCATCACCGCCAACAAGGGCCTCTTCGGCCACGGCTCCGCCGTCCTCGTCTCACTGTGAGCGCGAGCGAGCAGCCCGCCGGCGCGGGCGCCAGCCTGCCCGGCGGTGATGGGTCCGGGGCGCAGCTCCGGGGGAGCGCGGTGAGCGCGAGCGAGCAGCCCGCCGGCGCGGGCGCCGCGGCGGGGGCGGACCCGGCCGACGAGGAGGGCTTCCGGGCCCTGTGCACGGCGTGGCTGGCCGAGCGCTGGCCGCTGCGGCCGGCCGAGGAGTCGGTCACCTGGGGCGAGGGCTCGGACTCGGTGGCCGTGTTCCACCGGCTGACCACCGAGGAGGAGCGGGCCCTGCTCGACCGGGCGCTGGCCTGGCAGGCGGAGAAGTTCGCCGCCGGCTTCGGGGCGCTCGCCGTCCCGGCCCGCTTCGGGGGGATGGACCTGCCCCGCGCCTTCGAGCGGATCTTCCGCGAGGAGGAGGCCCGCTTCGCCGTGCCCGCCGGCCACGAGGCCATGCGGATCACGGTGAACATGCTGGCCCCGACCATCCTCGCGGTGGGGACCGAGGTCCAGCAGGACCGCTTCGTGCGCTCGTTCCTGGGCGGCCGTGAGCTGTGCTGCCAGCTGTTCTCCGAGCCGGGGGCGGGCTCGGACCTGGCCGGCGTGGCCACCCGGGCCGAGCGCGACGGCGACTCGTGGGTGGTCAACGGCTCCAAGGTGTGGGCCTCGGGTGCCCGCTTCGCCCAGTGGGGCGAGCTGCTGGCCCGGACCGATCCCGACGCGCCCAAGCACGCCGGCATGACGGCGTTCATGCTCGACATGTCGACGCCGGGGGTCGAGGTCCGCCCGATCCGGCAGATGTCGGGCGGCGCGTCGTTCAACGAGGTGTTCTTCACCGACGTGCGCATCCCCGACGACATGCGCCTGGGCGAGCCGGGCTCGGGCTGGAAGGTGGCGCTGACCACGCTGGGCTTCGAGCGGGGGCAGAGCGGGTCGAAGGTCGGCGTCGGGGCGTCGTGGCCCCAGCTGCGGGCCCTGGCCACCTGGAGCGGGGGGACCGCCGACCCGAAGGTCCGCCAGGACCTGATGCGGGTCTACTCGCACGAGACGCTGCGCCGGCTCACCCGCCAGCGGGCCGAGGCGGCCAGCCGGGCCGGCGGGGCGCCGGGGCCCGAGGGCTCGCTGGGCAAGCTGCTGTGGGTCCAGGGCCTGCTGGAGATCAGCGACGTGGCGGCGCGGCTGCTCGGGCCCCGCCTGGCCGCCGACTCCGGCGAGTGGGGCACCTTCGCCTGGAACGAGCACATCCAGGGCTCGTTGGGCTACCGGCTGGCCGGCGGCTCCGACGAGATCCAGCGCAACATCATCGCCGAGCGCGTGCTCGGCCTTCCGCCCGAACCCCGTGAGGACCGGTCGACGCCTTGGCGCGACCTGGTCGGCAGGAGCAAGGCTGCCCGCTCGTGAACATCTCCCTCCTCCTCGAGATGTCGGCCGACGTCCTGGCCGACCGGGTCGCCGTGGTCGCCGGGGACGACCGGCTGACCTACGCCGAGCTCCAGGCCGCCGCGGGCGCCGCGGCGGCGCGGGTCGCCGCGGCCGGCGTGGACGACCTGGCCCTGGTCGACGAGAACTCGACCGCGGTGCCCGTGGCGCTGTTCGGTGCCGCGCTGGCCGGCAAGCCCTTCGCCCCGGTGAACTACCGGCTGGCCACCTCCCGGCTGCGCGAGCTCGTCGAGCGGCTGGCACCGACGTTGGTCGTCG
>JBFWTJ010000146.1:0-9542 GCA_050247895.1 Acidimicrobiia bacterium | reverse complement strand
TGGCGCGACGAGCTGGGCGAGGCCACCGGCCGACAGCCGGTGCTGGCCGGCAGCGGCTCGCCCTGGTTCGTCGAAGGCGCCCACCCCGCCCCCGGCCGCGTCGTGGTCACCACCCTGCCCGCGGAACGCGGAAGGGGCAGCCAGCACCAGTGAAGCGCTACCGCCTTGCCCTGCGGTGGGCTGCGTCGAGGAGGCGTGAGTCGAAGCGTCGGTAGGCCTCCTCTACTTGGCTGAGGAAGTACATGGTCCAGGGAGACGTCGCTGCGGCGTTGACGACCGATCGGTCCCTGAGCGACTTCGCTATGGCGTCTTCATACTCGTCCTTGGTCTCCAAAAAGAGTCCTTCGATGCTCATATAGCGCCCAACTTGGTAGCCATTCTCGATGAGCAGCCAACCCATGAGGAGTCGCGCGACTCGCCCGTTGCCGTCGTTGAAGGGGCGAATGTGTAGCAAATGAAGTGCGAAGGCGGCGATCAGCAGAAGAGGGTGGTGGGAGCGGTCTCGCAGCGACCTGTTGGTTTGCTCGACCAATTTCCGTGTCAGAGCAGGCGTCTCACTAGGTGCCGCGCCCTGATCCGGGGATCCGCCCCATTGCGGCGGGCGAGACGTTTCGCATCCTGCGTAGCCGGACGTGGCCTGACGGATCCCTCCGGGGATCCGCCCCATTGCGGCGCGAGGAGCCGGGGCACGAACCGGAACAGCCGGCTGGGGCTGACGGATCCCTCCGGGGATCCGCCCCATTGCGGCGATCGGGCCGCGATCGGGGCCTTCGACCTGGCCGGCAACTGACGGATCCCTCCGGGGATCCGCCCCATTGCGGCCCGGACTCGGCCATGGCGTCGGCTTCGGTCTCGGCTGACGGATCCCTCCGGGGATCCGCCCCATTGCGGCCATCGCCCGCTACCGCCCATGGCGGCGACCCGAAGAACTGACGGATCCCTCCGGGGATCCGCCCCATTGCGGCTTCTCGAACGCGGTGGCGATGACCGCCGAGTCCGGCCTGACGGATCCCTCCGGGGATCCGCCCCATTGCGGCAGTCGCCCGACCGGTCGACCAGGAACGACACATGTTCCCCTGACGGATCCCTCCGGGGATCCGTCTCATTGTGGCGCGCATATCCGGCTGAAGACCGATCCGGAGGGCCGCTGGTTGACGATCCCTCCAGGGTCCGCTCAAGAGGTCGGCTCCGCGGAGCCCGGCCGGTGCCCATGACGCGCGACGACCGCCCTCTCGGGGCGGTCGGTCGGCCTGAAGCGTTCAGAAGGCGGTGCGGCTACTTGCCGGCAGCGCGACGCTGCCAGCGGGTCCGCTTCAGCATCTTCTTGTGCTTCTTCTTGCGCATGCGCTTGCGGCGCTTCTTGATGAGCGATCCCATGACGGCCGGCCACGCTACCGGTCGGGTCCCGGCCCGCGCCAAGGCGGCCCGGCGCGATGATGCCGGGATGCGGGTCGCCATCGGGACAGACGAGCCCCACGCCACCAGCGAGGCCGCCCGGACCTGGCTGCGGCGCCACGGCCACGAGGTGGTCGAGGTCGTGGTCGACGGGACCCGCTGGGTCGAGGTCGGCCGCTCGGTGGCCGCAGCCGTCGTGGACGGCCGGGCCGACGTCGGCCTGGTGTTCTGCTGGACCGGTACCGGCGTGAGCATGGCCGCCAACAAGGTGGCCGGCGCCCGGGCCGCCCTGTGCACCGACGCCGAGACGGCCCGGGGCGCCCGGCGCTGGAACGACGCCAACGTGCTCGCCGTGTCGCTGCGCCTCACCACCCCGACGGTGGTCGGCGAGATCCTCGGCGCCTTCGTGGGGACCCCCCTCGACGAGGACGAGCGGGCCACGATCGCCGCCCTGGACTGATATACTGTCGCCCCGGATGGCGGTGAGCCCCCCGGTCCTGCGCAAGGCCCTCAAGGCCAAGGCGCCCTCCACGGCGGTCGAGCGCCGCTGGTGGGAGGCCGGTGCCCGCACCGTGGTGGGCATCGACGAGGTCGGCCGCGGCGCCTGGGCCGGACCGCTCACCCTGGCCGCGGCCGTCATCCCCCGAGACCGCCGCGTCTACAAGGTCCGGGACTCCAAGATGCTCACCGAGCACGAGCGCGAGGCCCTCTTCGACCGGGTCGCCGACTGGTGCGAGGACTGGTCGGTGGGCCACGCCAGCCCCGAGGAGTGCGACGAGCTGGGCATGTCCGAAGCCCAGCGGCTGGCTGCCCGCCGGGCCCTCGAAGGGCTCCGCTGCGCCCCCGACCAGGTGCTGCTCGACGGGAAGTGGGACTTCGTCGGCGGCCCGACCGAGATGATCGTCAAGGGGGACGCCCGCTGCCTGTCGATCGCCGCCGCGTCGATCCTGGCCAAGGTCACCCGCGACCGGATCATGCGCGAGGAGGCCGAGCACCACACCTGGTGGAACTTCGACGGGAACAAGGGCTACCCGTGCCCTCGCCACAAGGCGGCCCTGCGCGGCGTCGGGCCCTCGGCCATCCACCGCGTCGGCTGGGTCTTCATGGACCACCTCCCCTGGACCGGCCTGCCCCGCTTCGTGCCGCCCCCGCCCCTGGAAACCCAGCAGGCGCTGTTCTGAGCCCGTTGGAGGGCCCCGTGCGGGCCGAGGTCGTCGACGTGCTGGGCGAGCTGGCCGGAGCCCGCCTGCCCGCGGCCGACTGGCCGGAGGTGCACGGGCACCTGGAGCGACTCGGCCGGGCCGTCGCCGCCGGCGACGAGGCGCTGGCCCGGACCGCGCTCGCCCCCCTCCGGCAGGCCACCTTCGAGGCCAAGGTCCGCCACCGCCTGTCGTCGTCGGCCGGCCGGGGCGCGCCCGTGGTCGTGCCGACCAAGCGGACCTCGGCGCTCCCCGTCGTGGGCGCGGCCTGCGGCGCCCTGCTGCTGGCCTCGGGCTACCTCATCGGCGGGGGACTGGTCCTGGTCGCCACCGCGGTGCTGGCCGTGTTCGTGCTGGGCGTGGCCCTGGCCGGGACCCAGGCCAACCGGGACCGCCAGGCGGCCCGCGGCGCGGCCCGCGACGCGGCCGCCGGTGCCGCGCCCGATGCCGGCGGCGGGCCGGTCGACGCGCCGGCCCCGATCGCCGCCCTGGCCACCGAGCTGCGCACCGCCATGTTGCGGTCCGGTGACGATCCGGGCGGAACCTGAAGCGAACCGACCCCGCCGGTGCTCTGCCGGCGTGCACCCCGGTCCGTCCGAGCCCCTCCTCGACCTCCCCGCCGGCCTCGTCACGCTGCCCGACATCCCCGAGGGCGACCACCGCTGGCTGGCCGTGAGCCGCCACGAACCCGGCGCCACCCGTGCCGTGGACCTCTCGGCGGTCCCCCGGGCCCACCTGCGCTGGCCGGACGTCGACCTGAGCCGGCCCCGCTCGGCGCCGCGCTTCGGCGAGGTGCCCCGCCGCGACCGCCCGGCTCGCCGATGGCGATGGTTCCACCGGGCGGCGGTACCGTCGGCGCCATGCGCGTCCCCGTCGCCCTCGTCGTCGTGACCCTGCTGGTCTGGACGACCCGGATCTCCAACATCTGGAACGACGAGGCCACCACCACCGGGGACAAGCTGGCCTCGACCGCCCTGGCCGCCTCGTTCACCGTGCTGGCCGTGGCCACCGCCGTGGCGCTGTGGCGGCGGGCCGCGGCCGCCCCCGTGCTGGTCGCGGCCCTCGCGGGGTGGACGCTGGTGGTGTGGGTCGTGCGGATGGTGGCCATCGCCGGGTCCGACCGTGGGGCCGGCTTCGTCGCCGTGCACGCCGTGCTGGCCGTCGCGTCGGGCGCCCTCGCCGTCGCCGCGCTGGCGGGTCTCGGTCAGCTCAGGGCCACGTCCAGCGCCAGCGTCAGACACCGGCAGCCCCCGCCGGCCTTGAGGAACTCGTCGACCCTGGACTCGACGACGTCGAAGCCCCACGCCTCGAGCTGACGCCCGACCCGGGGCGGCGTCGAGGGCATGACGACGGTGGTCCCCACCACCACCGAATTGGCGCAGAAGGCCAGGGCCTCCTCGTCGGTGAGCCAGAGGGGTTCGGGGACCAGGGCCTCGACCACCTTGCGGCCGTAGGCGTCCCAGCCCGACGGCGCGCAGATGGCCCGCCGCTCGTCGAGCGGGCAGAAGGTCAGGTCGAGGTGGTACAGCCGCTCGTCGACGAGCTGCACCGGCCGCACCACGGCATCGAGGAGGCGGGACAGCTCGGTGGCCGCGGTGGCGTCGCTGCGGAACGAGTAGCCGGCCAGCAGCACCGTCGGCCCGTCCTTCGGGGTGAAGGGCAGGGCGTCGCCGGCGCCCTCCTGGCGGATCTCGGCGGGCAGCCGTGCGACCGTGAAGCCCCGGGTCGCGAACCAGGCCGCGTCGATCTCGGTCTCGGGCTGGCGCTGGGGGTGGCGGAAGTGGCTGGGCACGAACCGGTCGCGGTCGACGATCCCCGCGTTGGCCGTGAAGACGAGGTCGGGCACCTCGGGGTGCGGGTCCATGGTCACGACCTCGGCCCCGGCCGCCTCGAGGGCGGCCCGCAGGCCGTGCCACTGCTCGGCGGCCCGGTCGGCGACCACCGCGACCTCGCGGTGCATCCAGGGGTTGATCTCGTAGAGGACGCCGAAGTGCTGGGGCGGGCACATCAGGTAGCGGCGGCCCCAGCCGAGCTCGGCCATCAGCGGTCCCCGAGCAGGTGCTCGGCCAGGTCGCCCAGGAACGGCCCGACGTCGGTCACGATCCCCAGGGCCTGGTGGCTGCCCCGGTCGGCCAGCTTGGTCACCACGGCCTGGTTGATGTCCACGCAGAAGGTCTCGACCCCCGCGGGCAGGCAGTTGCCGGTCGCGATGGCGTGCAGGGTCGAGGCCAGCATCAGCGCGACGGCCACGCCGGGGACCTGTGCCCGCATGGCGTCGGCCGCGGCCGCGGTGTCGGTGAGCACGTCGGGCAGGGGCCCGTCGTCGCGGATCGACCCGCCCAGCACGAAGGGCACCCCCCGGCGCACGCAGGCGGCCATGACGCCGCCGCCCAGGTAGCCGGCGGCCACCGCGGCGGCGATCGACCCGTGCCGGCGGACCTCGTTGATGACCCGGAGGTGGTTGGAGTGGCCGCCCTCGGTCGGCGTGCCCTCGGCCACCGACACGCCCAGCGAGGTGCCCAGCACGTTGGACTCGATGTCGTGGGTGGCGAAGCCGTTGCCGGCGAACAGCACGTCGACCCAGCCCGCGTCGACGAGCCGGGCCAGGTCGGGGGCGCCCCCGGTGTGGACCACCGCCGGCCCGCACACGGCCAGGATCCGCCCGCCCCGCTCCCGGGCGGCGCGGATGCGGTCGGCCACGTGGGCGACGAGCAGGGCCTTGGGCTTCTCCGAGGACACGTCGGAGTTCATGAACTCGAAGACCGAGCTGCCCCGCCGCCGGGGCGGCGCGTGGACCCTCACCCCGTCGCTGCCGACGACCACCGGGTCGCCGGCGCGGATCCGGTGGACGGGCACGGTGCGGGCCCGGCCGCCGGCCACGACGATGCCGCAGTCCATCTCGGGGTTCTCCACGGCCAGCCAGGCCCCGTCGACGAAGACCTCGGTGTCGAGGTTGGTGGTCGAGTAGAAGCCGGCCGGCAGGACGCCGTCGCGGTCGGCCGCGACCAGCCGGGCCGTGCCGGCGTCGAGGCGGTTGGCCCCGTGGACCTGCAGGTCGTCGACCAGCCCGGCGACCACCTCGGGGTCGCCGTCGAGCTCGATGACCGCCCGGCTGGGGTCGACCGCCCGCCGGCCCAGGTCGAAGGTCGTGATCTCGTAGTCGACGCCGGCGTCGACGATGGCGTCGAGCACCTTGGCCAGGAGCAGCGAATCGACGATGTGCCCGCGCAGCTCGATGGTCTCGGTGGCCACCAGGATCCCCCTGTGCGCATGTCGGAGCCCGGCCGGTTCGGTCGGACGAGGTCATCATGGTTACCATCCGGCGCCGATGGGCCAACCGATCAGCGTCGTCGAGAAGCGCTCCACCAACCCGGCCGTCGTCCGCTTCGAGACGAACCGGCCGCTCTCGGGCATGGACCACGAGCGCTACGTGGCGCCGCCCGAGGCGCTGGCGGTCCGTCCGGTGGACGAGCTGGCCCGGCGCCTGTTCGCCCACGGCGGGATCGACGCGGTGCACGTCAACGGCTCGATGGTGACCGTCACCCTGTCGCCCGGGTCGACCGGCGAGGGCCTGGGCGAGGTGGTGCGCGGGCTGTTCCTCCACTACGGCCCGGCCTCCGCCGAGGCGACCGGGGACGAGCCGGCGACCGACGCCGGATGAGGCGCTCGGGCGCCGTCGCCGCTCGCTAGGGTCGGGGGCGGTTCGAGGGGCGGGCCACAACGGCGTGGCGCGTTCCCAAGGAGGTCCAGATGTCAGCAGCTGCCTGGCAGGCCGTGCTCGACCGGCTCGACGACGCGGCGAAGCTCGCCGACCTCGACCCCGACGTCCACCGCCTCCTGCGCACGCCGACCCGGGTCCTGGAGGTCGCCGTGCCGGTCCGGATGGACGACGGCTCGGTCGAGGTCTTCACCGGGTGGCGCGTCCACCACGACACGACCCGGGGGCCGGCCAAGGGCGGGATCCGCTTCCACCCCGACGTCGACGTGGACGAGGTGAAGGCCCTCGCCGCGGCGATGACCTTCAAGACGGCGATCCTCGACCTCCCCTTCGGCGGGGCGAAGGGTGGCGTGCGCTGCGATCCGACCCGGTTGTCGCTGGCCGAGCTGGAGCGCCTGACCCGGCGGTACACGTACCAGATCAGCCCGCTGCTCGGCCCGGACCGGGACGTCCCCGCCCCCGACGTCAACACCGACGGCCGGGTCATGGCCTGGCTGATGGACACCCTGTCGATGACCAGCGGGATGCACCTGCCGGCCTCGGTCACCGGCAAGCCCCTCTCGGTCGGTGGCACGCGGGCCCACGCCGGTGCGACGTCGGCCGGGGTGCTGACCTGCGCCCGGGCCGCGTTCGGCGAGATGGGCCTGTCCCTGGCCGGGAGCCGTGCGGTCATCCAGGGCTTCGGCAAGGTCGGCGGCCCCCTGGCCTACCTGTTGTCGTCGGCCGGGATGCGGGTGGTCGCGGTGGCCGACGTGGCGGGCGCGGTGGCCAACGAGGGCGGCCTGGACGTCATGGCCCTGTCCGACCACGTGGCCGCCACCGGATCGGTGGCGGGCTTCACCGGTGGCGAGGTCGTCCCGGCCGAGGGGATCTGGGACATCGAGTGCGAGCTGGTGGTGCCCGCCGCGCTGGGGGGCGTGATCGACCGGGACGTGGCCCGGCGGCTGCGGGCGGCGCTGGTGGTCGAGGCGGCCAACGGCCCGACCACCGTCGAGGCCCAGGGCGTGCTCGAGGACCGGGGGATCGTGGTCGTGCCCGACATCCTGGCCAACGCCGGCGGCGTCACCGCCTCCTACTTCGAGTGGGCCCAGTCCCGCCAGGGCTACCCCTGGGACGAGCAGGTCCTGGCCGAGCGGCTGCGGTCCCGGATGGAGGACGCGTTCGTGGACGTGTGGGCCCGGGCCGGCCTGCTGGGGGTGGACCTGCGCCGGGCGGCCTACGTGGTGGCCGTCGAGCGGGTCGCCGAGGCCATCGAGGCCCGCGGCCTGTTCCCCTGAGGACCGGGTGACTTGACAGGGTCGAACACATGTTCGACCCTGTCCGGGTGGTCGAGGTCGTGCACCGATCCGCAGCGGTCCGGGACCGGTTGGACGAGCTGGCGGTCCGGGTCCGGCCCGTCACCCTGGCCCGGGAGCAGCGGCTCCCGGTCGTCGCCGCGCTGGCCGGCCTGGTCCCCCACGGGGGGCTCCGCCGGGGCACGACGGTGGCGGTGGGGGCCACGGCCGGGGCCACCGGGGCGACCTCCCTGGCGCTGGCCCTCGCGGCGGGTCCGTCGGCGGCCGGGTCCTGGGTCGCCGCGGTCGGCCTGGGTGCCCTGGGGCTGGCCGCGGCCGCCGAGATGGGCGTCGCCCTCGAGCGGACGGTCCTGGTGGCCGCACCCCACCCGGGGAGCTGGGCCGAGGTGGTCGCGGCGCTGGTCGACGGGTTCGACCTGGTCCTGGTCCGGCCGGTGCGGGGGATCAGGCCGGCCGAGGCCCGACGGCTGGCGGGCCGGGCCCGCGACCGGGGCGCGGTCCTCGTCCAGGTGGCAGATCGGGGATCCGGGCCGCTCCCGCCCGGCGACCTGGTCCTGCGGGTTGTGGCCTCCTCCTGGGAGGGCCTCGAAGCCGTCCACGGCGAGGGGGCCGGAGGCGGCTACGGCCACCTCGCCGCCCGCCGGGTCACCGTCGCCGCCGGGGGCCGGGGCGAGGCGTCGATGCCCCGGCAGGCCGATCTCTGGCTGCCGGGCCGCGACGGTCGGGTCGGCGAGGTGCTCGATCCGCCCACCCCGCTGCGCCGGCGGGGGGTGGCGAGGTGAACGGCCCGCCGGTGCGCGCCCTGGTGGTGCGGTGCCCCGACTGGCCCATGGTCGCGGCGGGGATCGCTCCCGACGAACCCGCCGCGGTCCTCCGGGCCAACCAGGTGGTGGCGTGCACGCCGGCGGCCCGGCTCGAGGGCGTCGCCCGTCACCAGCGCCGGCGTGTGGCCCAGGCCCACTGCCCCGAGCTGGTCCTCGTCGACCACGACCCGGCTCGTGACGCCCGTTGCTTCGAGCCCGTCGTCGCCGCGCTCGACGCGCTCACCCCTCGCCTGGAGGTCACCCGTCCGGGTCAGGTCACCTTCCCGACCCGGGGTCCGTCGCGCTACTTCGGTGGCGACGAGGCCCTGGCGGCATGGGCCCACGCCCTGGCCACAGCGGTGCTGGAGGGGAGGGGCGAGGTGAGGGTCGGGATCGCCGACGGGCCCTTCGCGGCCGGGTTGGCCGCCGGGGCCACCCTGTCCTCGTCGCCGGTGCGGGTCGTCCCGGTCGGTGGCTCGGCCGGCTTCCTGGCCCCGTTCCCCCTGGCCGTGCTCGATCGGCCCGAGCTGGTCGACGTGCTCGACCGGTTGGGGCTGCTCCGCCTGGGCGATCTCGCCGCGCTGGCCCGGTCCGACGTCCTGGCCCGGTTCGGGGCGGAGGGCCTGGAGGCGTGGCACCGATCAGCGGGGCTCGACGGTCGCCGGCCCGTGACCCGGCCCCCCGGGCCCGAGCTCACCGTGACGGCGGAGCTGGACCCGCCGGTGGAGGCGGTGGAGCCGGCGGCCTTCGTGGCCCGGGGCCTGGCCGACGAGGTGCACCGGCGGCTGGCGGCGCGGGGATCGGCCTGCACCCGGGTGCTGGTCGGCGCCGAGACCGACCACGGCGAGCGGCTCGAGCGGATCTGGGGGTCCGACGGGGCTTTCACCGTCGCCGCCCTCACCGACCGGGTCCGCTGGCAGCTCGACGGGTGGATCAACGGCTCGGGCCGGCACCGGCCCAGTGCCGGGCTGGTCCGGCTGTGGCTCGCGCCCGAGGAGGTCGTGGCCTCGGGAGGCCGGCAGATGGGGTACTGGGGCAGCGATGCCGCCGCCGGTGCCCGGGCCGGGCGAGCCGTGGCCCGGATCCAGGGCCTGCTCGGTCCGGGGACCGTCGAGGTCGCCGAGTGGCGTGG
>JBFWTJ010000145.1:0-9608 GCA_050247895.1 Acidimicrobiia bacterium | reverse complement strand
GCCGGCCCGCATCCCGGCCACGTCGTCGAACTTGAAGCCCTCCAGGCGCTCCATGACCAGCACCCGTCGGGTGACCAGCTCGGGGTGGGGGCGGGGCACGACGTAGCCCCGCTGGTCCAGCTCGGCCAGGGACCGGGCCACGTCGAGCATGTTCTGGGCCTCGATGCGGAAGTCGAGCTCCTCGCTGATGGTCTCGGCGAACAGGTCGACCAGGGCCGGCGGGTTGGCCAGCGACGCGACCGGGATCCGCCCGACCAGCAGGGGGGCCAGCCACGACATGACCCGCAGGTCGGCCCGGACGCGGCGGGCCACCGTCGAGCGCTGCACCTTGACCACGACGTCCTCGCCGCTGCGCAGCACGGCCCGGTGGACCTGGGCGATGGACGCCGCGGCGAGCGGCTGCACGTCGAGGTGGGCGAAGACCTCCTCCAGGGGGCGGCCGAGGTCCTCCTCGACCACGCGCCGGACCACGGCGAAGGGCTCGGGTGGGACCTGGTCCCGGCAGAGGCGGAACTCGTCGACGAGCTCGGGCGGGAAGATCCCCTCGCCGGCCGAGATGATCTGGCCCAGCTTCACGTAGGTGGGCCCGAGCGACTCGGCGGCGAGCCGGAGGCGGCGGGACAGGTCGGCCACCGAGTCCGGCCCGCCGGCGCGGCGCCCGGCCCGCGACCAGCGGGCCACGGCCCACGACAGCGAGGCCACCGTCCGCCCGAGCCGGCCGACCGGTGGCAGCGGGCCCCGCCGCCGGGCCCGGTCGAGCTCTGCCGCGGTGGCGGCCCGGGCGGCGGGCAGGGCCTGGCGCCACGGCATCGCCGCCGGGTCGACCGGCCAGGGGGCCTGGTCGCTGAACGAGCCCACCTCGCGATCGGGGGCGCCGCCGGCGGCCTCGGACATGGCGCGAGCGTCGCGCGTCGGGACCGGTCCGACCAGGCCGCGCCGGTGCCCGGCGGGCTCAGCGGGTCGTGAGGGCGAGGATCGGGCCGGCGAGCTCGGGCCGGCACACGAGCAGCTCGGGCGACCACGGGTCGGGCTTGTTGTAGGCCAGCGGGCGCCCGTCGAGCTGGGAGACGTGCAGCCCGGCGGCCTGGGCCACCGCGGCCGGCGCGGCGTTGTCCCACTCGTACTGGCCGCCGGCGTGGAGGTACGCGTCGGCCTCGCCGAGCACCACGGCCATCGCCTTGGCCCCGGCCGAGCCCAGGGGCACCAGCTCGCCGTCGAGCGCGTCGGCGACGGCGAGCGCGGCCTCGGGCGGGCGCGACCGCGATACGACCAGCCGGGGTCGGCCGCCCGCGGCCGGCGGCACGGCGGGAGGGGTGGCGGTGGACAGCACCAGCTGCCGGGCGGGCAGGGCCACCGCGCCGGCGACCACGGCACCGCCGATGGCCAGCGCCACGTGCACGGCCCAGTCGGTGCGCCCCGCCTCGCGGAACTCGCGGGTGCCGTCGAGGGGGTCGACGATCCACACCCGGGTGGCGGCGAGCCGCTCCGGGTCGTCGTGGCCCTCCTCGGACAGCACGGCGTCGCCCGGCGCGCCCGCGCTGAGCAGGCCGTCGATCAGGTCGTGGCTGCGCCGGTCGCCCTGGTCACCCAGCGACCAGGGGTCGATCCGGCCGGCGAGCTCGGCCCGCAGCTCGACCAGGAGCTCCCCGGCCCGGCGGGCGACCTGCTCGGCCAGGAGGTGGTCGGCGGACGTCGGTGCCGGAGGGGGCGGGAGGGGGGCCACCGCCCGAACGTACCGGCGGGCGGTGCGCCGGGGCTCATCCCGGGTGGCGGACGAGGCGTCGGCGGCGCAGGTCCCACGCCGTGCCCCGACCCCGTGCCGCGTCGACCAGGAGCTGCTCGAAGCGGGCCGGGGGCAGCGGGGGGCTGAAGAGGTAGCCCTGCATCTCGTCGCAGCCCAGCTCCCGGAGCCGCTCCACCTGCTCGGCGGTCTCGACCCCCTCGGCGACCACACCGAGCCCGAGCCCGTGGGCCATGGCCACCACCGCGACCACGATCGGCGCCTCCCGGTCGGCGTCGATGGTGGCCACGAACGACTTGTCGATCTTGATCTTGTCGACCGGGAACCGGGTGAGGTGCTGGAGGCCCGAGTACCCGGTGCCGAAGTCGTCGATCGAGCACGCCACGCCCATGGCGCGCAGGTCCAGGAGCGTGGCCCGGGCCGCCTCGGCGTCCTGGACGGCCAGGCTCTCGGTCACCTCCAGCTCGAGGAGCCCGGGCGGGAGGCCGGTGGACCGCAGGACCCGGGCCGTCAGGCTCTCGACGCCCTTGTCCCGGAACTGGCGGGCCGACAGGTTGACCGCCACCACCATCGGGGGGAAGCCGGCGTCGAGCCAGCACCGGTTCTGGCGGCACGCCTCCTCCAGGGCCCACGCGCCCATGGGCACGATCAGCCCGCTCTCCTCGGCCAGCGCGATGAAGTCGGCCGGTTCGAGCAGCCCGCGCTCGGGGTGGTCCCAGCGCAGCAGGGCCTCCATGCCGGTCATGCGGCCCGAGGCCACGTGGATCTTGGGCTGGTAGTGGAGGCGGAGCTCGCCCCGCTCGATGGCGGTGTGGAGCTGGCTCTCGAGCTCCAGGCGGGCCGGCGAGTCGTGGTTCATCTCCGGGGAGTACTCGCAGTAGGTGCGCCGGCCCTGCTGCTTGGCCCGGTACATGGCCGTGTCGGCGTTCTTGAGCAGGGTCTCGGCGTCCTCGCCGTCGCGGGGGAACACGGCGATGCCGATGCTCGGGCTGGCGAAGAGCTGGAGGTGCCCGACGCGGAACGGCTCGGTGAAGCTCTCGAGGATCCGGCGGGCGACGTCGGTCGCCTCGGGCGCGTCCACCACGTGGGGGAGGAACACGACGAACTCGTCGCCGCCCAGGCGGGCCACGGTGTCCTGGGTCCGGGTGGCCGTGCGCAGCCGGCGGGCGACCGCCTGGAGCAGGGCGTTGCCGGTGGTGTGGCCGAGGCTGTCGTTGATGGTCTTGAACCGGTCGAGGTCCAGGAACAGCACGGCGCTGCGGGTCTGGGCCCGGCGGGCGTGGGCCAGCGCCGCGGTGGTGCGGTCGCCGAACAGGGCCCGGTTGGGCAGGCCGGTGAGCTCGTCGTGGTGGGCCCGGTGCTCGAGGACCGCCCGACCCTGGACGAGGCGGATCAGGTGGGCCACCACGGCGAGGGAGAGCACGGCGGACACCGCCACCAGCAGCGGGGTCGAGCCCCGCACGTCCAGCCCGAGGCCGATCACCGCGGGGCCGACGACGACCGCGGCGACCAGTAGGCCCACCTGGAGCCGCGACAGGCGGTTCGGGGGGTTGAGCACGACCGTGGCCGGCTGCCGGCCGTCGGGGTGCAGGACCGCGGCGCCCAGCAGCGCGCTGGCCACGAGCAGCGCGACGGGCCCCGCCGGTGGCCAGGGCGTGGCGGCCGCGATGCGGGCGACGGCCTCGTGGAGGTCGCCGACCAGCACGACCTCCCAGGCGAGCACGGCCAGCAGCACCGGGGCCCGGTTCGTGGTGCGCAGGTGCAGGACGTGGATGCCCAGGCCCACCGTGCACAGGTCGAGGGTCAGCGGCGCGAGCAGGGCGAGCGCGTCGGTGTGGGCCACGGTGCCGCCCGGCGTGAGGTTGAGGACGGCGATCCAGGTGGCGGTGGCGGTGACCCCGGCACCGATGCCGCTGACGAGCAGCACCTCCCCGGTGCGGCCGGGGAGGAGGTCTCGGACGATCCCGACGAAGCCGGCGGCGGCGAGCGCGCCGGCGACCAGCTCGACGGCGAGGTGGAGGCCCACCGGCCCCTCGACGATCGAACCGGTCACCGCGCCGGCCGCGGTCGGCGCGACCAGGACGGCCAGGGCGGCGGCGAACCAGCGCGACGGGTCGCGGGGCAGGGCGGTCCAGGGCGGGGTCGGCGCGGTCGGGCGCCGTCGGGGGACCACCACCAGCAGGGCGACGGTCAGTGCGCCGGCGACGGCCACGGCCCGGTCGCGGGCCGCCGGGGCGTGGGTCGTGAGCGCGGCGAAGGCGAGCCCACCGATGGTGGCGAGGTGGAGCGCTCGGGGCACGGCTCTGCGCCCGGCCGGCGACCTCGGTGGGCCGGGCGCGGGAGGTGGCGGGGGCGTCGCCGCCTCGAGCGCCTTCGTCCGCACCTGTCGCCCTTCCTCGCCCACCGCAACCCGCCGTCCACGCTCCGTGCGCCGCCGCCGCGGAGCGTGGTTCAACCCTGGACCAGGCCGCGCCGGGCCGGCAATGGTCCGCACGGCCCATTTCGGGCTGCGCGTGGGTTCAGCGGGCCAGCGGCTTGTACTTCAGGCGGTGGGGCTGGTCGGCTTCGGCGCCGAGCTGGGCGTGGCGCCACGCCTCGTACTCGGAGAAGTTCCCCTCGAACCACCGGACCTGGCTGTCGCCCTCGAAGGCCAGGATGTGGGTGGCGATGCGGTCGAGGAACCACCGGTCGTGGCTGATGACCACGGCACAGCCGGCGAACGCCTCGAGGCCGTCCTCGAGCGCCCGCAGGGTGTCCACGTCGAGGTCGTTGGTGGGCTCGTCGAGGAGCAGCACGTTGCCCCCGCGGCGCAGCACCTTGGCCAGGTGGACCCGGTTGCGCTCGCCGCCCGAGAGGACCCCGACCGGCTTCTGCTGGTCGGAGCCCTTGAAGTTGAAGCTCGCCACGTAGGCCCGGCCGTTGACCTCGCGGTTGCCCAGCTTGAGCGTGTCGAGCCCGTCGGTGATCTCCTCGTAGACCGTCCGGTCCGGGTCCAGCGCGTCCCGGCTCTGGTCGACGTAGGCGGGCTGGACGGTCCGGCCGATCGACAGCGTGCCGGCGTCGGGCTCCTCCTGTCCGACGATCATGCGGAACAGGGTGGTCTTGCCCGCGCCGTTGGCCCCGATCACCCCGACGATGCCGGCCGGGGGCAGGCGGAAGGTCAGGTCCTCGAAGAGCAGGCGGTCGCCGTAGCCCTTGGAGAGGCCCTCGGCCTCGATGACCACGTCGCCGAGGCGCTCGCCGGGCGGGATGTAGATCTGGAGCCGGTCGCCGTCGCGGGCCTCGTCCTCGGCCTCGGCCCGCAGCTTGTCGTACGCGGCCAGGCGGGCCCGGCCCTTGGCCTGGCGGGCCTTGGGCGCCATGCGGACCCACTCGAGCTCCCGCTCGAGGGTGCGCCGCCGGGCGCTCTCGCGCTTCTCGTCCTGGTCGAGCCGGGCCTGCTTCTGGGCCAGCCAGCCCGAGTAGTTGCCCTCGAAGGGCACCCCGCGGCCGTGGTCGAGCTCGAGGATCCAGCGGGCCACGTTGTCGAGGAAGTAGCGGTCGTGGGTCACCGCGACGACGGTCCCCGGGTACTCCTGGAGGGTCCGCTCCAGCCAGGCCACCGACTCGGCGTCGAGGTGGTTGGTGGGCTCGTCGAGCAGGAGGAGGTCGGGCTTGGACATCAGCAGCCGGCACAGCGCCACCCGGCGCCGCTCGCCGCCCGACAGCGTGGTGACCTCGGCGTCGCCGGGCGGGAGCCGCAGGGCGTCCATGGCGATGTCGACCTGGCGGTCGAGGTCGTTGGCGCCCTTGGCCGCGATCTCGGCTTCCAGCCGGGCCTGCTCCTCGCCGATCTTGTCGTAGTCGGCGTCGGGGTCGGCGTAGCGGGCCAGGACCTCGTCGTAGCGGGTCAGCAGGGCGGCGACCTCGGCCACGCCGTCGAGCACGTTGCCCTTGACGTCCTTGGTCTCGTCGAGGTGGGGCTCCTGCTCGAGGAGCCCGACGGAGAACCCGGGCGACAGCCGGGCCTCGCCCGTGTAGCCGTCGTCGACGCCGGCCATGATCCGCAGCAGCGACGACTTGCCTGACCCGTTGGGGCCGATGACGCCGATCTTGGCCCCCGGGTAGAACGAGAGCGAGATGTCCTTGAGGACCTCGCGGTCGGGCGGGTGGAAGCGCCCGACCTTGCGCATGGTGAAGATGAACTGGGCGCTGCTCACGGGCGGCGACCCTACCGGCGCCCGGCACCGGCCCTGCAGACCGGCCCGCGGTGGGCTCAGCGGGCGTGGACCGACTGGACCTCGGGCAGGGCGATGACGCGGTCCTCGTCACCGCAGACCAGCCACGCCGAGCGGTGCGTGCAGGACAGCAGCCGGCCCTCGAGGTGCTCCGCGGAGGTGTCGAGGGCGACGTCGGAGCCGACCAGGGCCCGGAGGTGACCGAAGGCGATCCGGTCGTCCTCGTCGAGGTGCGCCAGCCGTGTCATGCCCGACCTCCCGTCCCGGGGTGACGAGTCCCCGGTGCACTCGGTCTAGCGGCGCGGGACCCCCGCGGTGGTGGATGCCCCGCTCCCGGGAGATCCCCGGGTCGGGCGGTACGCTCGACCCCGTGGCCGACCCCATCCCCCCTGTCGACCTGGGGCCCAACGCGTGGCTCGTCGACGAGATGTACGAGCGCTACCTGGCCGACCCCGCGGCGGTCAGCGACGCGTGGCGCGAGTTCTTCGCCGACTACCGGCGCGACGTCGATCCGCACCCGGCGGCCCCCGCCGCCCCCGCCGTGGTGGCGGCCCCCGCACCCGCGCCGGCGGTCCCGGCGGCCCCGGCGGCGGGTGCCGCGTCCGAGGCTCCCGCCGAGGTGCCGGGCGAGCCCATCCGGGGTGCCGGCGCCCTCATCGTGAAGAACATGGAGGCGAGCCTCGGGGTCCCGACGGCGACGTCGTTCCGCAACGTGCCGGCCAAGCTGCTCGAGGTCAACCGCAACGTCATCAACGGCTACCTCGGGCGGACGCGGGGCGGGAAGGTCAGCTTCACCCACCTGATCGGCTACGCCGTGGTGCGGGCCATCGCCGACTCCATGCCGGTGATGAACAACTCCTACGTCGAGGGGCCCGACGGCAAGCCACGGGTGGTGCGCAACCCCGACGTCAACCTGGGCCTGGCCGTGGACCAGCAGAAGTCCGACGGCAGCCGCACCCTGCTGGTGCCGGTCATCCGTGGGGCCCAGGACCTGGACTTCCGGGCCTTCTGGGGTGCCTACGAGGACATCATCCGCAAGGTCCGGACCGGCAAGCTCACCGCCGACGACTTCGCGGGCACCACGGTGAGCCTGACCAACCCGGGGACCATCGGCACCGTCCAGTCGGTGCCCCGCCTGATGCCGGGGCAGGGGGCCATCGTCGGCGTCGGCACCATCGACCACCCGGCCGAGTGGCGGGGTGCCGACCCGGCCACGCTGGCCGACCTCGGGGTCTCCAAGGTCATCACGATCACCTCGACCTACGACCACCGGATCATCCAGGGCGCCGAGTCGGGCATGTTCCTGCGCCGGGTCGAGGAGCTCCTGCTCGGCGCCGACGACTTCTACGGGACGATCTTCGCCAGCCTCGGCGTGCCCTACGAGTCGGTCGTGTGGCGCCGCGACGTCCACCCGGTGGACCGCGAGCAGGCCATGCTCGAGAAGCAGATGGCGGTGGCCAAGGTCATCCGCCTGTACCGGGTGCGCGGCCACCTCATCGCCGACCTCGACCCGCTGCGCTGGAAGGAGCCCGGCCTGCCCGTCGAGCTCGACCCGGCCACCTACGGGCTGACGATCTGGGACCTCGACCGGGAGTTCCTCACCGACGGGCTGGCCGGCCGCAGGGCGATGCCCTTCGGCGAGATCCTCCACGTGCTGCGCGACGCGTACTGCCGCACGATCGGCATCGAGTACATGCACATCCAGGACCCGGACGAGCAGCGCTGGATCCAGGCCCAGGTCGAGGGCACGCCGGTCGAGCTCGAGACCGAGGACCAGCGCCACATCCTCGAGCGGCTCAACTCCGCCGAGGCGCTCGAGAAGTTCCTGGCCACCAAGTACGTGGGCCAGAAGCGGTTCGGGCTGGAGGGCGCCGAGAGCCTGATCCCCATCCTCGACGCCATCCTGGAGGCCGCGGCCGACGAGCAGCTCGACGGGGTGGTCATGGGCATGCCGCACCGGGGCCGGCTCAACGTCCTGACCAACATCGTGGGCAAGAACTTCGACCAGGTGTTCAAGGAGTTCGAGGGCTACATCGACCCCGACTCCATGCAGGGCTCGGGCGACGTTAAGTACCACCTGGGCCAGTCGGGCAAGTTCGTGTCCCGGCGCGGCAACGCCATCGGCGTCGAGCTGGCCGCCAACCCGTCGCACCTCGAGGCCGTCGACCCGGTGGTGGTGGGCATGGCCCGGGCCAAGCAGGACCAGATCAACGACCCCGAGGCCAACTCCGTGCTCCCGCTGCTGATGCACGGCGACGCGGCCTTCGCCGGGCAGGGCGTGGTGGCCGAGACGCTCAACATGAGCGACATCAAGGGCTACCGCGTGGGCGGCACGATCCACGTGGTGGTCAACAACCAGATCGGGTTCACCACCACCCCCGAGTCGGCCCGCACGGGCTTCTACTCGACGGACGCGGCCAAGATGATCCAGGCCCCGATCTTCCACGTGAACGGCGACGACCCCGAGGCCTGCGTCCGGGTGGCCCGGATGGCGTTCGCCTACCGGCAGCGGTTCCGCAAGGACGTGGTCATCGACCTGGTCTGCTACCGCCGGCACGGCCACAACGAGGGCGACGACCCCAGCTACACGCAGCCGCTGATGTACGCCAAGATCGACGAGCGCCGGTCGGTGCGCAAGATCTTCACCGAGTCGCTGGTCAAGCGGGGCCACCTGTCGCTGGAGGAGGCCGAGCAGGCCCTCGACGACTTCCAGGCCCGGCTCCAGGGCGCCCTCGACGCCACGCGCCAGTCGGCACCGCCCAAGGGCACCGTGGCGCTCGTCCCCGCGCCGTCGACGGGCGTGCTGCCCCCGATCGAGACCGGTGTCGAGCGCGACGTGCTCGACCGCGTGTACGCGGCGCTGTCGACCTTCCCCGAGGGCTTCAACGTCCACCCCAAGCTGCGCCGGCAGTTCGAGACCCGGGACAAGATGTGGGCCGACGGGGACGTCGACTGGGCCCTGGCCGAGCAGCTGGCCTACGGGTCGCTGCTGGTCGAGCGGACCGACATCCGGATCGCGGGCCAGGACTCGCGCCGGGGCACGTTCAGCCACCGCCACGCCGTGCTCATCGACGCCACCGACGGCAGCGAGTACGCGCCGCTGGCCCACGTCGACGCCGACCAGGCCAAGTTCTGGATCTACGACTCGCTCCTGTCGGAGTACGCGGCCCTGGGCTTCGAGTACGGCTACTCGGTGGTGGCCAAGGACTCGCTGGTCGTGTGGGAGGCGCAGTTCGGCGACTTCGTGAACGGGGCGTCGATCGTCATCGACCAGTTCCTGGTCGCGGCCGAGGACAAGTGGAAGCAGTCGTCGGGCCTGGTCATGTACCTGCCCCACGGCTACGAGGGCCAGGGCCCCGAGCACTCCTCGGGTCGCCTCGAGCGCTTCCTGACCCTGGCCGCGGAGGACAACATCCAGGTGGCCAACGTCACCCAGGCGGCGCAGCTGTTCCACCTCCTGCGACGCCAGGTCCGCCGCCCGGTGCGCAAGCCCCTGGTGCTGTTCACGCCGAAGTCGCTGCTGCGGGCCCGCCCGACGCGCTCGGCGGTGACCGAGCTGCTGTCGGGCCACTTCCGGGAGACGCTGGACGACCCGGGGGCGGGGGAGCGGGGCGACGTGCGCCGGATCGTGATGGCCTCGGGCAAGATCG
>JBFWTJ010000144.1:0-9670 GCA_050247895.1 Acidimicrobiia bacterium | reverse complement strand
ATCCAGCCGTCGACCGCCGCGGCTTCGATCTCGACCGACGAGCCCTTGTCGGAGTACTTCACCGCGTTCTCGAGCAGGTTGTAGGTGGCCGAGACCAGCTGGCGCCGGTCGCCCACCACCGTCGGCCGGCCCGGCGGCTCGGACACCTCGATGGTGATGGCCGAGCGCTCGGCGGCCGGGGCCACCCGGTCGACGGCCTCGGCCAGGATCAGGTCGACCGGGGTCGGCTGGCGCACGGCGTGCTCCTCGGCCTCGATCCGCGACAGCTCGAGCAGGTCGTCGATCGTCCGGCCGACCCGGAACGCCTCGGAGAGCATCCGCTCGGACAGGCGCCGGCTCACCACCGGGTCGTCCTCGGCCAGCAGCGTCTCGGCCAACAGGGCCAGCGCGCCGACCGGCGTCTTGAGCTCGTGGCTGATGTTGGCCACGAAGTCGCGGCGCACCGCCTCGAGGCGCCGGCGCTCGGACACGTCGTCCACCACGACCAGGGCGCCCACCCGGCGACCCTCCAGGTCGAGGGGGACCGACTCCAGGACCAGGATCCGCCGGGGCGGACCGAACAGGTCGACGGTGCGCGACGCCGCCGTGCCCCCGAGGGCCCGGGCGCCGAGCTCGCCGATGGCCTCCTCGACCAGCGCCTCGCTGTGCCGGGCGGCCACGAAGCGGGCCGCCTCGTCGTTGCGGGCCACGACGTCGCCCGACTCGTCGAACACCACCACGCCGAGGGGCAGGGCGCCCAGCGCCCGGACCAGCCGGCCCTCGGAGACCGACACGTCCGAACCCCGCACCAGCGTGCGCTCGACGGCCCGCTCGACCACCGCCGCGGCGTCGTCGAGCGAAGGGCCCGACGGCTGGACGTCGGGGTCCAGGCGCCGACCCACGTCCAGGAGCCGACGGGTCAGCTTCTGCTGGGCGCGGTGCGAGATGACCAGGGCCACGGCGAGGGCGACGGCGAGCGCGCCCAGCACCGCCACCGGGACCATCAGCCGTACCCCGTCCCGCCGGGCCCGCCCTGCGGCGAGCCCTCCGCCCGGGCCGCGGCCGGCTCGGGCAACCACCCCGTCACCATGTAGCGGACCCGCTCCCCCACGTTGACCGCGTGGTCGCCGATCCGCTCGTAGTAGCGGCCGATCAGGGCGAGCTGGACCGCGGGCTGGAGCTCCAGGTCCCGGTCGTGGCGCCCCACCATGGCCGCGATGAACTCCCGGTGGACGATGTCCAGGGCGTCGTCGAGGTCGTCCAGCTCGGCGGCCAGATCGGCGTCCTGGCGCTCGTAGGCCTCGATGGCCACGTCGAAGAGGCGGGCCGACTGCTGGCTCATGTCCTGGATCAGGCCCCGGAGGCGGGGCGGGATCACCGTGCCCCGGATCCGCTGCGCCCCCTTGGCGATGTTGACCACGAGGTCGCCCGATCGCTCGATCTCCGAGCACATGCGCAGGGCGGTGACCAGGGCCCGCATGTCGCCGGCGACCGGCTGCTGGCGGGCCAGCAGGGTGAAGCACTGGTCCTCGACCGACAGCGTGAGCGTGTCGAGCTCGTCGTCGCCGTCGATGATGGCCTGCTGGACCACCTGGTCGTCACCCAGCAGGGCGTCGGTGACCCGGGGCAGCGCGTCGATCACCCGGGCCCCCATGCGGATCAGGTCGGCCTGGATGTCCTGGAGCTGCTGGTGGAAGGGCTTGCGGAGCTCATCCATGGGGATCCCCGGTGGTCACCGGACCTCCTCCACCAGGTTGGCCGGTTCGCCGGTCAACAGGTACCGCAGGCGGGCCCCGACGATCACCGCGTGGTCGGCGATCCGCTCGGCCGCCCGGCCGGCCGCCGACAGCGACACGGCGGCCCGGGCCGCTTCGGGGCCGTCGAGGCGCATGAGCTCGGTCAGGAGCCGTTCGTGGTGCAGGTCGAGGCTCCGGTTGCGCGAGGCCAGGTCGCTGGCCAGGCGCACGTCCTGGGCCGACCAGGCCCGCAGCGCGATCCGGTAGAGCTCCACGGCCTCGTCGACCAGGGTGACCAGGATGTCCCAGGGCCGCTCGAAGGTCGTCCACAGGGCGTGGTCGGGTTGGAGCTTGACCACCCGCAGGGCCAGGTCGCCGATGCGCTCCAGCTCGCCGATGATGCGCAGCACCGACACGATGAAGCGCAGGTCCGACGCCACCGGGGCCTCACGGCCCAGCATCAGGTAGCACCGCTCGGTGAGCGAGACGTTCATCGAGTCGATGTCGTCGTCGGCCGCGAACGCGGCCCGGGCCAGCTCCTCGTCCCCGGTCCGCAGGACCTCGCGCATCCGCTCCAGGTTCTCGTCGACGCGCACGCCCATGAGCTCGACCTGGAGCCGGAGCTGGTCGAGCTCGCCCTGGAACTCCTTGCGGGTGGGTTCCGGGACAGGTTCAGGCAGGCCCGCCGCCGAGCTCAACCGAAGCGGCCCGTCACGTAGTTCTCGGTCCGCTCGTCGGACGGGTTCGAGAAGATCTTGTCGGTGCTGTCGCACTCGACCAGCAGCCCGGTGCGCGTGTCGCTCTCCGGGTTCACCTCGGTGGTGAAGAAGGCGGTGCGGTCCGAGACCCGGGCCGCCTGCTGCATGTTGTGGGTCACGATGACGATCGTGTACTCGTCCTTGATCTCCTGCATGAGGTCCTCGATCCGGGCCGTGGCGATCGGGTCGAGGGCCGAGCAGGGCTCGTCCATGAGCAGGACCTCGGGGCCGGTGGCGATGGCCCGGGCGATGCAGAGGCGCTGCTGCTGGCCACCGGACAGGCCCATGCCCGACTTCTTCAGCCGGTCCTTGACCTCGTCCCAGAGGGCCGCGCCCCGCAGCGCCTTCTCGACGATGTCGTCGAGGTTGCCCTTGCCCTTCGTGCCGGCCAGGCGCGGGCCGTAGGCGACGTTGTCGTAGATCGACTTGGGGAACGGGTTGGGCTTCTGGAAGACCATCCCGATCCGGCGCCGGACCTCGACCGCGTTCACGGCGCGGTCGTAGAGGTTCACGCCGTGGTAGTTGATGCTGCCCTCGACCCGGGCCGTCTCGATGAGGTCGTTCATCCGGTTGAAGCAGCGCAGCACGGTGGTCTTGCCGCACCCGGACGGTCCGATGAACGCCGTGATCTCGTTGCGGTAGACGTCGAGGTTCACGTTGCGGACGGCCCGGAAGGTGCCGTAGTAGACGGCGAGGTCGTCGACGTCGAACACGACGTGCTTCTCGGCCGGCGCCTCGTGGTGGGCGATGTGGGGCGTGACGTCGACGTCCTCGGCCACGTGGGCGACCTCCGGCGCGTGCGGATCGGCAGTCATGGGCTCAGGTCCTCTTCTTCTCGAAGTGGTTGCGCAGGACGATCGCCACGGTGTTCATGGCCAGGACGATGGCCAGCATCACGATGATCGCCGCGGCGGCGATCTCGTCGAAGCCGGCCCGGGGCGTCCGGGACCACTCGGCGATCACGATGGGCAAGGCGGTGAAGCGGTCGGTGAGCTGGCCCACGTCGAGCAGGCCCTCCCGGCCCGGGAGCAGGCCCGTCACCGCACCGCAGAGCAGCAGCGGGGCCGCCTCGCCGATGGCGCGGGCCAGGGCCAGCACGGTGCCGGTGATGATCCCGGGCAGGGCGTAGGGGATGACCTGGGAGCGGGTCACCTCCCAGCGGGTGGCCCCGACCCCGAAGCCGGCCTCGCGCAGCGACTGCGGGACGGCCCGGACGGCCTCGGCCGAGGTGATGATGATGATGGGCAGGACCAGGATGGCCAGGGTCAGCCCGGCCGACATGAGGGTGCGGCCACCGGTGAAGCCGTCGAAGGTCTGCACGAACAGCGTGAGACCGAGGATGCCGTAGACGATCGAGGGGACGCCGGCCAGGTTCCGGATGTTGATGTCCAGGACCCGGGTCAGCCGGCCCTTGGTGGCGTACTCCTCGAGGTAGAGGGCGGCGCCGATGCCGACCGGGAAGGCCAGCACGATCACGAACACCGCGATCCAGAACGTGCCCCGGATGGCCTGGAACACGCCGGCGGCATCGGCGCTGGTGCGCAGGCCACCGGAGAGGAACGACTCGGCCCGGTCGGCGAAGACGCCCGACCCGGTGCTGAGCACGTCAACGAACAGGACGACCAGGACCAGGATCGACACGCCCAGCGCGGCCAGGAGCAGGGCCCGGAAGACCTGGCCGGTGAGGTCGCGGGGGGCCTCGGTGAGCTGGCGGCGGACGGACTCGACGGTGGCGTCGCGGCCGGCCGAGCCGATGGTGGAGGTCAGCGCCATCTCGGCTCCTAGTAGCTCTGCCGCACCCGGCGGACGAAGCGGTCGGCGAACATGTTGAGCAGCAGCGTGACGACGAACAGCACCGCGCCCACGAAGTAGAGGCTCTGGAACGTCAGGGCCTCACCCCGCACCTGGTCGGTGCCCTGGGCCTGGGTGGCCATCGCCGCGGTCATGGTCAGGCCGGGCTTGAGCGGGTCGAGCTCGAAGGCCTGGTTGCCCGCCGCGCCGCCGGCGATGAACACGACCATGGTCTCGCCGATGGCCCGGGACACGGCCAGGATCGCGGCGGCGACCAGGCCGGAGATGGCCGCGGGGACCACGACCTTGACGACCGTGGTGATCTTGCGGGCGCCCATCCCGTAGCTGGCCTCGCGCAGGGCGGCGGGCACCGAGCGCAGGGCGTCCTCGGAGACCGAGGCGACCAGCGGGATGGACAGGATGCCCACGCCGATGCCGGCGGCGGTCAGGTTGAACAGGTTGGCGCCGCTGAAGAAGGTGCGCACGATGTCGGGCGAGATGACCGACACGGCGAAGAAGCCCAGCACGACGCTGGGGATGCCGGCCAGGACCTCGAGCGTCGGCTTGAGGACCTTGCGGACCCGGGGCCGGGCGTACTCGGACAGGTAGATGGCCGAGCCGAGCCCGATGGGCATGGCCACGATCATGGCGATCACGGTGACCCACAGGCTGCCCACGATCAGCGTCCGGATGTCGTAGACGCCCTGGCGGGGGAACCAGCCGTTGGCGAAGAGGACCTTGTCCCACTCGACCTCGGTGACGAAGGTCCAGGTCTCCTTGGCCAGCGAGTAGACGATCCCGGCGCTGACCACGATCGAGATCACCGCGGCGGCGGTCAGCACCGAGCGGACGATCCGCTCCTTGCGCAGCCGGCGCGGGTCGCCCTGCAGGTCGGCCAGCGTCATCGTCCCGGAAGCATCGGACATCGGCGGTCCTCGTGGGGAGGTGGGGGGGTCGGGGGAAGGTGGATCGGGCGGTTCGACGGCCGGAGCCGGCCCCACGCTAGGGGGCCGGCTCCGGACCGCGCTGAGGGTGGTTCAGACGTTCGAGCCGGTGGTGCGGTCCGCCCAGGTCGAGCGGGTCGCCTCCAACGAGTCGCCGTCCAGGTCGACGTAGCCCACCTCGGAGACCGAGGCGATGCCGGCGTCGGACAGGTAGAAGTCGACGTAGGCCGCGACGGCCTCGTTCTCCTCGGCCGCGGCCGCGTTCACGTAGATGAACAGGTCACGGCTGATCGGGTACTCGTTGCTGGCGATGGTCTCGGCCGTGGGCTCGATGCAGTCGCCGCCGGGCTCCTCGGCGATGGCGATCTCCTTGACCTTGTCACCGGCCTCCTCGGCGAAGGCGAAGCCGACCCAGCCCAGGCTGGAGTCGGAGCCCTCGATGCCGGCGATGATCGCCGTGTCGTCGGCCTGCGAGGCGTAGTCCGGCCGGGCCGTCTCGTCCTGCTCGCGCTCCTCGGCGATGTCGCCGAACACGATCTCCAGGAACGAGTCGTAGGTGCCGGACTCGGCGCCAGGTGCGGTGATCGACAGGTTGGCGTTCGGGAACTCCGTGTCCGAACCGAGCTCGTCGGCCAGCGACTGGGCGTCCGACCACTTCTTGAAGCCCTCGGACTCCGGGCCGATCAGGGCGTAGAGGTCGGCGAAGCTCAGGCAGTCGATGGCCTCGTTGGCCGAGTTGGTCAGCACCGAGATGCCGTCCACGGCCACCTTGAGCTCGATGAACTCGATGCCACCCTCCTCGCAGGCCGTGATCTCGTCGTCGGAGATCGGCCGGGAGGCGTCGGAGATGTCGGTGTCGCCGTCGCAGAACAGCTCGAAGCCGTCACCGGTGCCGGGACCGTCGACGGTGGCGGCCACGCCCGAGCCGCAGTCGAGGAGCTTCTCGCCCACCGCGGCCGAGATCGGCTCGACGGTCGAGGAACCGGAGATGTTCACGTCGCCGTCGACTTCGGGGCAGTCCCCCACGGCCCCGCCCGAGCCCTCACCGGAGTTGTCGCTACCTGCGTCGTCGTCATCGTCGCCGCACGCGGCGGCGAGGAGGCTGAGCGCCAGGAACGGGGTCAGCCACGCCAGTCGGCGCTTCATGGGGTTCACGTGTGATTGCCCTCCTTGGGCTGCTGCGGGACCGGTGGCGGGGGACGCCACCGGATCCGACGGTAAGCACGCCCGGTGTCACGCAGGCGTGACGGAGGTGAACCGGAGGTGAACGAGTTCGTAACCTTCGGGTAACGGCGGGGCGTCTTCCCGGTGACCTGGACCGGCCGAGGGCCGCGTCAGGCCCGGCGGCGGGCCCGGGCCAGGGCGCGGTCCTGGAGCCGCAGGTGGGTGTCGACGGTCCCCTCGACCTCGACGTGGCGCCAGCCGCCCTCGGCGTCGAGGGTCCAGGCCAGGGTGTCGTCGGCCAGGACGGTCTGCAGGACCTCCTCCAGGCGCTCCTGGAGCGCCGGGTCGTCCACCGGGACCAGCGCCTCGACCCGGCGGTCGAGGTTGCGGGGCATGAGGTCGGCCGACCCGATCAGGTAGGTGGGCCGACCCGGGCCGGCTCCGTTGGCGAAGCGGTAGATCCGGGAGTGCTCCAGGTAGCGGCCGACGATCGACCGGACCCGGATGCGCTCCGAGCGCCCGGGCACGCCGGGGATCAGGCAGCAGATGCCCCGCACGACCAGATCGACCTCGACCCCGGCCTGCGACGCCTCGTAGAGCAGGTCGATCATGGCCGCGTCGACCAGGCTGTTCATCTTCAGGGTGATGGCCGCCGGGCGCCCGGCCCGGGCCGCGGCGATCTCCGAGCGGATCAGCGCGCCCAGTCCCGGGCGGATCGAGTGGGGGGCCACGAGGAGCTTCTCGTAGCGCACGTCGCGCCCGTAGCCGGTGAGGTAGTTGAAGAGCTGGGTGAGGTCGGCACCGATGTCGGAGTCGGCGGTGAGCAGCCCGACGTCCTCGTAGATCCGGGCCGTCTTGCCGTTGTAGTTGCCGGTGCCGACGTGGCAGTAGCGCCGGACCCCCTCGGGTTCGTCCCGCACCACCAGGGCCGTCTTGGTGTGGACCTTGAGCCCGACCAGCCCGTAGACGACGTGGACCCCCGCGGTCTCCAGGGCCCGGGCCCACTCGATGTTGGCGCCCTCGTCGAAGCGAGCCTTCAGCTCGACGAGGGCCGCCACCTGCTTGCCCCGCTCGGCCGCCCGGATCAGGTTCTTGACGATCGGGCTGTCGCCCGAGGTCCGGTAGAGGGTCATCTTGATGGCCAGGACCTGGGGGTCGCGGGCGGCCTGGCGGATGAACTCCTCGGTCGAGGTGGTGAACGAGTCGTAGGGGTGGTGGACCAGCACGTCGCCGTCCCGGATGACCGAGAAGACGTCCACCGGGTCCTCGGCATCGAGGCGGAGCTGGGTCACCGGCACCCAGGCCTGGTCCTTGAGGTCGGGCCGCTCCAGGTCGTGGACCGCCCACAGCCCACCCAGGTCGAGCGGTCCGGCGTGGCGGTAGGTGTCGTCGTCGGCCACGTCCAGCTCGCGCTGGAGCAGGTCCAGCGTCTCGGCCGAGATCGAGTCGGCCACCTCGAGCCGCACCGCCCGGCCGAAGCGCCGGCGGCGCAGCTCGAGCTCGACCGCGGCGAGCAGGTCGTCGGCGTCCTCCTCCTCGAGGGTCAGATCCGCGTTGCGGGTGACCCGGAAGGCGTGGTGCCCGTCGATCACCATGCCGGGGAAGAGCTGGCCCAGGTGGGCGGCGATGACCTGCTCGAGGGGCACGAACCGCTCGCCGTCGGGCATGACCACGAAGCGGGGCAGCAGGTCGGGCACCTTGACCCGGGCGAAGCGGCGGTCGCCGGTCTCGGGCTCGCGCAGCTCGACGGCCAGGTTGAGCGACAGGTCCGAGATGTAGGGGAACGGGTGGCCGGGGTCGACCGCCAGCGGGGTCAGCACCGGGAAGATCCGCTGCTCGAACGTGTCGACCAGGAACTTCTCGTCGTCGTCGTCCAGGTCGGCCCAGGAGGAGAAGCGGACGCCGACGTCGGCCAGGCCGGGCGCCACCTCGTGGAGGAACAGGCGCTCCTGGGCCTTCACCAGCCGGGCGACCCGGTCGCCCACGTCGAGGAGCTGCTCGGCCGGGGTACGCCCGTCGGGCGTGACCGCGCCGAGCCCGGCGGCGAGCTGGTCCTTGAGGCCCGCCACCCGCACCTGGAAGAACTCGTCCAGGTTCTGGCTGAAGATGGCCAGGAACTTGGCCCGCTCCAGGAGGGGCACCGACTCGTCGGCGGCCAGGGCCAGGACGCGGGCGTTGAAGTCGAGCCACGACAGCTCGCGGTTGAGGTAGCGCGGCGCGACGACCTCTTCGCTGGTCTCCGGGGAGATCGCGGTCACACCCGGGATCCTACGATCCGGGCCGGCGACGGCCCGGTGAACAGGGGGTTACTCGTTGTCGCCCGGCAGGCCGGTGTCCCACTCCAGGAGGATGTTCTCCCGGTCGGCGTCGCGGTTGACCCGCTCGCGGTTGCGCCGGAACTGGGGGTCGTGGGGCGGCAGCAGCCGGAGCCTCGCCTCGACCCGGACCCGGAAGTCGTCGATCACCTGCCGGTCGCCGAACTCGGATCGGATGTCCCAGTGGGGCGCCACCGGACCGACGTACACGATCTTGGCGTGGGCGACCGGGGGTTGGGGGGCCTCGTCGACGGCGGTCTCGGACATGGCCGGGCAGCCTACCGGGCCGGCCCTACCCGTCACCCCGGCGGCCCAGCGTGGCCGTGACCGTGCGCTGCTCGCCGTCGCGCTCGATGCGCAGCTCGACCTCGTCGCCGGCCTCGTGCTCGCGGATGCGCGCCGCCACGTCCTCGGACCCGGCCACGTCGTCGCCGTCGATGCCCAGGACCACGTCGCCCGGCTCGATGCCGGCCCGCTCCGCGGCCGAGCCGGGGACCACCTCGCGCACGAACGCGCCGCGGTCGGCCTCGATCCCGAACCGCTCCCGCACCGCCGCGGTGAGGGTCTCGACGTCGGTGGACGACACGCCCAGGAAGGCGGTGTCGGGCGTGATGTCGCCGCCGCCCGCCTCGAGCTGGGCGATGAGGGGCTTGGCCGGGTCGATGGCCAGGGCGAACCCGATGTTCTGGGCGTCGTCGATGATGGCGGTGTTGACGCCGACGACCTCGCCGGCGGCGTTGACCAGCGGGCCCCCCGAGTTGCCCGGGTTGATGGCCGCGTCGGTCTGGATCAGCCCGTCGAGCGACACGTTGCGGGCGTCGATCCGCCGGTCGGTGGCCGAGACGATCCCCTGCGTCACGGTCGGATCGCCGCCCAGGTTGAGGGCGTTGCCGATGGCGATGACCGGGTCGCCGACCCGCAGGGCCGCCGAGCTGCCCAGCTCGGCGGGTACCAGGTCGTCGACGCCGTCGAGGCGGATGATG
>JBFWTJ010000143.1:0-9715 GCA_050247895.1 Acidimicrobiia bacterium | reverse complement strand
GAGCTGCGTCACCTCCGGAGTCTGGCCGCCCTCGCAGTGCCACAGGTCGCGGGTTTCCCCGCCGATCCCCCGTGTCGCCGCAAGTCGGACGAGTCGTACAGGGTGGCCGGTCGTGGGCGTCCGGAGCCTCCCCGACCAGGTTCGGACGCTGTGACAGCATCCGTGCCGTGCAGGCAGATCACGGCCCGGCCGAGGGCCCGTCGGGGCCCGGCCGGCGAGGGTGGCGGGCGGCGCTGGGCCTGGCCTGCGTGGTGCTCGGCGCCGTGCTGGCGACCCGCCCGTTCACGTCCCTGTCGGTCCTGGTCGCGCTGGTCGGCGCGGCGGCGATCCTGACCGGGGCGACGCTCGGGTGGGCGGCCCGGCGCACGGGGCACCGGCTCGACGACCTGGTCGCGGTGGGTTGGGTGGCGCTGGGCCTCGCCGTGCTGGCCTGGCCCGACCTCTCGGTGCGCGGCGTGGCCCTGGTCACCGGCGCGGGCATGGTCGCCGCCGGCCCGCTCGCCGTGGCCCGCGGGTGGCGGGGGACGCTCGACGAGCGGCTGGCCTCGGTCCTGCACGGCGCCGCCGGCGTGGTGCTCGGCCTGCTCGCCCTGTCCTGGCCCGACGTGACCTTGCTGGTGGTGGCGGTGGCCTTCGGGGCCCGCACGGTCCTGTTCGGCCTCTCCGAGCTGTGGGCCGCGGTCCGCGGCACGTCCCGGGCGGAGCGGCGCCCCGGCCGCCCGCGGCGCTGGGTCCACCTGGCCGGTGCCACCGGCGCGCTGGTCGGCGCCGTGCTCCTGGCCGGGGCGAGCGCGGTCCTTCGGGCCGGCGAGCCGGTGGTCGACGGCTTCTACGACGCCCCCGGCGAGGTGCCGGCCGAGCCGGGGGCCCTGCTGCGGGCCGAGCGGTTCACCCGGGAGGTGCCCGAGGGCGCGGTGGCGTGGCGGATCCTCTACACGACGACCCGCGACGAGGGCGTCCCGGCCCTGGCCAGCGCGCTGGTCGTGGCACCGGTCGGACCGGCGGCGGACCCCCGCCCGGTGGTGGCGTGGGCCCACGGCACGACCGGGATCGCCCGGACCTGCGCGCCGTCGGTCCTGTCCGACCCGTTCGGCTCGGGCGCCTTCTTCGCCCTGGACCGGGTGCTGGACCAGGGGTGGGTCCTGGTGGCCACCGACTACGTGGGCCTGGGGACCGAGGGTCCGCACACCTACATGGTCGGCCAGGGCGAGGGCCGGGCCGTGCTCGACGCGGTCCGGGCCGCGCACGGCCTCGACGAGCTGGCGCTGGACGCGGCGACGGTGGTGTGGGGCCACTCCCAGGGAGGGCACGCCGCGCTGTGGACCGGCGTGCTGGCCGCCGGGTACGCGCCCGACGTCGAGGTCCGTGGCGTCGCAGCCCTGGCGCCGGCAAGCGACCTGGCCGGTCTGGTCGACGGGCTCCGGGAGATGCCCGGCGGCAGCATCTTCGCCACCTACGTGGTGTCGGCCTACGCCGCGACCTACCCCGAGGTCCGGGTGGAGGACTACGTGCGCCCGGCGGCCCGGGTCGGCTTCGAGGCCACCGCAGGGCGATGCCTGGGCGAGCCGGCCGTGTTCGCCTCCATCGTGGGCTCGCTGGCCACGGGCTGGTCCACCTTCTCGGGCGACGTGCAGGCCGGCCCGCTGGCCGACCGCCTGGCGCAGAACGTCCCGACCGGGGACATCGACGCACCGCTGCTGATCGGCCAGGGCGCCACCGACCCGCTGGTGCGCCCCGAGATGCAGGCCGCCTACGTCGAGGCCCGTTGCGCGCGGGGCCAGCCGGTCGACTACCGGACCTATCCCGGCCGGGACCACGTCGGGGTGGTCGCCGCCGACTCGCCGCTGATCGACGAGCTCGTCACCTGGACCGGGGACCGCCTCGCCGGCCGCCCCGCCACCGACGACTGCGCACGCTGACCGTCCGCTAGTGGTCGAGGTGGCGGCCGACGGCGGCCAGCACCCGTGCCGCCCCGGCACGCAAACGGCGGGTGCGCGACGGCGGCGGCGGTGCCGTCTCGTCGGGGTCCACGACCCGCAGCGGCGGCGGAGGCGCGGGCACCGCGCTGGCCAGGCGGGACACCAGGAAGGAGACCAGCTCGCCCACGTCCTCGGGGCGGAGGTGGAAGGTCTCCACGCACCGGTCGCCCCGCCACAGGCTGAGGTTCACGAACCCCCGGTCCGGCCGCCAGGTGGCCCGCAGGCCGACGCCCCGCTCGTCGAGGGCGAGGAAGCGACCGCGCACCGCCTCGTCCACGCCCGCACCACCGCTCGCCACCGGCCCCGACTCCACCCGCGGAGTGTCGCGCCGGACCTGCCCGAGCGCCACCCCGCTCAGGGCAGGACCCACAGGTCGCGAGCCTCGAGGCCAGCCGAGTCCTTCTGCCCCGCAATCTCCTCGAAGCCGCCGACCCTCAGGTTGACCAGGTACTGGGCCTTGATGTTGCAGATGGGGATGTAGAGGGCCTTCTCACCGGCGACCGCGGCGATCTCCTGGTACTTCTCCTCCCAGTCCGACGAGGTCCCCCGCCGGGTGAGACCCTCGGCCTGGAGCGCCTCCACCTCGGGGGCCACGTCGACGGACAGCTTCTGCACGCCGAGGAAGTGGTTGTTGACGATCTGGCTCGGGTCGATCTGGGCGACCATGTTCCCCACGAGCATGTCGCCCTGACCACCGATGAACTGCGTCGTCGAGCTGGCGCCGTCGATGCCGGCGACGCTCACCTCCACCCCGACGGCTTTGAGCTGCTCCTGGACCAGGGTCGCCACCACGTCGTAGGGCGATACCGCGGGGAAGACCAGGTCGAGGGTGAGGTTCCCGACCCCAGTGCTGCCGAGCAGCCGCTTCGCCTCCTCGGGGTCGTACTCGAACTGGTCGTCCAGGTCAGGGTCGTAGCCCGGTTGGCCCTCGCCGTAGAGCTGGGTGGTCGCCGTGCAGTCCCCGTCGAAGAAGGACTCGATCGCCTCCCGGTCGATGGCCAGGTTCAGCGCCCGCCGTACGGCCACTTCGGCCAGACCCGGCTTCTTGGAGTTGAAGTAGACGACGAACTGCCCGGCACCCTCTTTCTCCTTGTAGAGGGCCGAGTCGTCCGAGTCCGCCAACGCCTTGGCCTGCTCGGCGATGCCGAAGTTCACCTTGATGACGTCGGCCTGCCCGGACCGGAAGGCGTTGAGCCGGGCCTCCGCGTCCGCGGCGAACAGGATCGTCACCTTGGCCAGGCGGTTGGCCTCGGGGTCCCAGTAGTCGTCGTCGGCCCGCTCGAAGTCCGCCCGGCTGTTGACGACCAGATCGGTGACCACCCGTGGCCCGGAACCCGCGGCTCGGCCGGGGTCGATGCCCAGGTCACGGCCCTCGGCGATCACCTTGGCGTTGATCACCGCCCCTGCCGGAGAGGTCAGCACCGCGGGCAAGCTCCCCAGCGGCCGGTCGAGCACGATCCTCACCTCGTGGGTCCCGGGCGTCTCGACCGCGACGACGGGGGCCAGGATGGTGCCCCACGCGGTGCCCGCCACCGTCTTGGCCCGGTCCAGGCTCGCCTTGACATCGGCCGAGGTCAGCGGCGTCCCGTCGTTGAAGCGGACGTCGTCGCGCAGCTCCATGTCGAAGGTCAGCCCGTCGTCGGAGAACGACCAGTCCGTGGCCAGCATCGGCACGAGACCGTTGTCGGCGTCGCGTCCGATGAGGCGGTCGTAGATCTCGAAGATGTAGGGCCACGACTGGTTGTTGATGGTCTTGGCCGGGTCGAGCGTCACCGGTTGCTTGTCGAGCATGACGACAAGTTCGCCGTCGGGGTCGAACTCGGGCTCGTCGGGGGACGAGGTCTCGGTCGGTACCGGGGCCTCGGAGGTCTCACCGGAGGCCCCGCCCTCACCGTCGTCGTCGCCACAGGCCGCGGCCAGCAGCGCCAGCCCCACCCCCGCGCCCAGCGCGCGGGCGTACCGCCGCGAGTTCCACCCCATCGAGAGTCCCCTTCCTCCGTGGTGATCGTTCAGGCACCGGCGCCGGCGGGCGCCCGGGTCCGGCCTCAGCTCTTGATGCCGAAGTAGGTGTCGAGGCGATACGCCTTGATGGCGTTGCCGCGCACGACCTTGTAGACCTCGTCGTCGGTCAACCCGACCCTGCGGAACAGCTCGTCGGCGACCTTCCACGAGTCCGGCCACAGGGAGTCGGTGTGCGGGTAGTCCGTCTCGAACAGGAGCTGGTCGACGCCGACCCGGTGGCGGAGCTCCAGACCGGTCAGGTCGTCGACGATGCAGGCGTAGACCCGGTCGAGCACCGAGCTGGGCAGCTCGGCCGCGCGGCGCCCCGCACCGTGCTCGTACTTGGCGTTGCCCTTCCTCCACGTCGAGTCGATCCGGTCCGCGGCGAAGGGGATCCAGCCGGCCTGGCCCTCCGACAGCGCGATGCGCAGGTTGGGGAACAGCTGGAGGGTCCCCGAGTAGAGCCAGTCGTTGAGCGCCAGCAGCGTGTTCACGTACTGGATGCACAACGTCATGTCCGTCGGCGCGTCGTCTGCGGTGCGCACGAGGGTCGAGGACGAGCCGATGTGCATGTTGACGACCGTGTCGGTCTCGTCGCAGGCGGCGAAGAGCGGGTCCCAGTGCCCGGAGAAGACGCTGGGCAGGCCCAGGTAGGGCGGACACTCCGAGAACGTGATGGCGTGCGAGCCCTTCTCGGCACAGCGCCTGACCTCGGCCGCGGCCAGCTCGGGATCCCAGAGCGGCACCAGCGTGACCGGGACCAGCCGGACCGGTTCGGCCAGCCCCCCGCACCACTCCTCGATCGTCCAGTCGTTGTAGGCCTGGACACCGAGCAGGGCCAGGTCCTTGTCCTGGCGCTCCAGGAACATCTGCCCGCAGAACCGCGACACCGTCGGGAAGCAGAGCGACACGTCGGTCCGGTTCAGGTCCATGTCGGCCAGGCGGGCCTGCCGCTGGTAGGTGCCGGGCAGGACGTCGTCGTAGGTGATCGCCGTGTAGGGGTCCTCGGTCCCGTACCCGGCGTTGGCCGGACCACGCTGGAGAGGGGTGACCATGTCCTCGTAGCGCCACACGTCGACCCAGTCGGCGCCCGGCGCCTCGGGGTCGTCGAGCCACACCCGGACGTTCGGGTTCCACTCGTCGGTGGTCACCCCGTCCCACGCGCCCTTCTCCCTGACGACGCGGGGACCCTGTTCCCGGAGCGCCGCCGGGAGTCGTGACGTCCACAGGTCGGGCGGCTCCACGACGTGGTCGTCGACGGAGATGATGCGGGGTGCGTCGGTTGCCACAGGTCCTCCTCAGGTGGTCGACGGGGACAGCCAGGGGAAGGTGCCGGGCGTCAGGCCGGTGCGCCCGCAATCCACGACCACGACGGTCCCCGTGACGTACGACGCCTCGGTCGAGGCCAGGTAGGCCACGGTCCCGGCCCACTCCTCGGGTGGGCCGGTCCGCTTGAGCGGCGTGGCCGCACGGAGCTGGGCCACGTAGTCCGGCCCGGGGAAGCCGGGCTTGGCGCTGTTGCGGGCGAAGGTCCCCGACGCGTCCTCACCCTCACCCTCGGGCTGCTGGTTGGTGACGCAGGAGGCGACGGCGTTCACCCGCACGTCGTACGGGGCGAACTCGCGCGCCATGATCCGCGCCATCGGCGCCAGCGAGGCCTTCGAGCACGAGTAGCCGACGACGAGCGGGTTGCCGAACAAGCCATCGACGGAACCCACCAGCACCACGGCCGAGGGCGCGGCTTGCTTGAGCAACGGGAGGAAGGCGCGCGTCGCGGCGATCGGGCCGACGACGTTGTCGTGCACGACCCGCGACAGCTCGTCGATGTCCAGGGTCTCGACGGTGCCCCAGGCGGTGGCGACGTGTTGGTCCACGAGCACGGCGACCCGCTCGATCCCCCTTGCCGCGCAGGCGTCGGCTGCGGCGCGCAGCTCCGCCTCGTCGCCGATGTCGGCCACCAGCGTGTGGACCCGCGCCCCCCGGGCGACCAGGTCGGCGGCCACCTCCTCGAGCGCGCCCGGCTCCCGGTCGACCAGCACGACCTCGGCGCCCTCGATGGCGAGTCGGGTGGCCGACGCGGTGCCGTAGCCCCTGTCGGCCCCGCCGACGACCACGGCCGTGCTCCCCTCGAACCTGCGGTGTCCTCGCTCGCGCCCATCCACGGTCGTGCTCATCGGTGGTCGAGCCGGGCGAAGGGCAGGCGCCGGCCATCGGGGTAGGTACGGGTCGGAGCGGGCAACCGAGACCCGAAGATCTCGCCGTCCACCAGCTCGCCGATCCGCTCCGCGGGCCAGCAGGACGCCCCGTCGGGCGGCAGCTGCCACGGCCCGGTGGTGGACCGTTCCACCCGGGCCACCGCTCCGTGGCGGATCCGGAAGACCTGGCCGGTCACGTGCCGGGCCTCGGTCGACAGCAGCCAGGCCACGAGGGGTGAGTTGTGCAGCGGGTTCTCGGGCGAATCGGGGTCCTGCTGCTCGGGCAGCCCGACCTCGCTCTCGTCGTAGCCCAGCAGGCCACTGGAGGCCGCCATGATCGTCCGGCCCGATGGCGCCACGGCGTTGTGGCGCACGCCGTACTGGCCGCCCTCGATGCTGGCCGCCTCGGCCAGGGCGATGATCCCGGCCTTGGTCGCGGCGTAGCCCGAACCTCCCGGCGCGGCGGTGAACACCGCGTCGGAGGTGGTGTGCACCACGCTGGCATCGGGGCACCGGCCCTGGCGGTTCTGGGCCCGCCAGTACGCCGACGCGTGGTGGGTGCAGGCGAAGGCGCCCCGGAGGTTGACGCCCAGCTCCCGGTCCAGGCCGGCCTCGGTCAGGTCCGCCACATCGGCCCGCCGGGTGACGCCGGCGTTGTTGACCAACCC
Organism: Acidimicrobiia bacterium; assembly: GCA_050247895.1. Classification (GTDB taxonomy): domain Bacteria; phylum Actinomycetota; class Acidimicrobiia; order Acidimicrobiales; family VFJN01; genus CAVPEW01. The sequence goes on along the minus strand of JBFWTJ010000143.1, from coordinate 2,872 downwards.
GTGCAGCGCCCCGAAGTGCTCGAGGGCGGCGTGGACCGCCCTCTCGGCCCCAACCCAGCTGCTCACGTCCGATCCCTCCGCGACCACCTCGAGCCCGTCGGCCCGGAGATCCGCGGCACAGGCGTCGGCGTCCTCGACGTCGTTGACCACGACCCGCGCCCCGTGCTCGGCGATGGTGCGGGCGTGCGCCCGACCGAGGCCGCGGCCCGCGCCGGTGACCAGCACCACCCGACCCTCGAGGAGGGACGTGTCGGAGCTCAGTGCCAATGGGCTTCCTTGCGGAAGGCCAACCCTCCGGTACCACCGACTCCGACCAGGGGACCCTGCGGAGGTGCGTGGAGGTCGGCCACGGTCGGCGCGCCGATGGCGTCGGCCGTCCTGCGCAGGAGGTCCAGGTCGAACCCGTAGCAACGGGCCGCGTTCTCGCCAGCCATGCCGCGCAGGGGACCTTCGTCGATCTCCTGGAAGGTGTGCCGGAGAGCCCGCCGGAACTGGGACGTCTCTGCATCGGTGTCGGCCGGGTTCCGCAGGCCTTCGGGGTGCGGGTAGTCCGAGCCCCACATCATGGCGTCGTCGTAGCCCTCGGCGACGGCCGCCTTGGCCTCGAAGGGGGCCAGCATGCTGGCCCCGACGAAGATGTTCGTGTGGAAGTACTCGCTCGGGATGCGATCGAGCGGCTCCTGGCGCATCGTGTTGATGGCGTAGCCCCGCCAGCGCCCAGGATCCTTGACCGATATCCCCTTGGTCGAGTTGCGGGTCAGAGCACCGGTATCGGGGTTGGCGTTGTTGCGGACCGATGCCTCGTAGGCGCTGTCGAGCTCGATGAAGAGCGGCTTCTGCCACGGCCCGGGCTGCTCGGTCATGACCAGCTTGAGGCCGGGGTGGCGGTCGAAGATCTTCGCGAAGATCATCCGGTGGATGGCTCGGCGGGCGTAGGTGCCTCCCATCTCGATCATCAGCAGCACCTGGCGGCTGATCGAGGTCGGGCTGACCGCGCCCGAATGGGTGGTCAACGGCATGCCGTGGGCCGCGGCGGCGGCCCACAGGGGTTCGTATAGGTCGTCGTCGGAGGGGACGAACGACTCACGCATCGCCGGGAAGTTCACGCCCCTCAACCCGGCCCCGGCCGCCCACTCCAACTCGGCCACGGCGGCGTCGATGTCCCACAGCGGAAGGTGGGCGAGACCAGCGCGCCGACCCGGCAACTCGTTGCAGAAGTCGGCCAGCCACTGGTTGTAGATGTGCATGCCGGCCGCGGCGAGATCGAGGTCCGCCGGGTTGTCGGCGTGCACGAAGGTCGGCACGAACGGGATGAGCTCACCGTTGAAGCTGAAGTGGAAGATGATCTCCCCCACGACTCCGTCGCCCTCCATGTCCCGTTGACGGGCGGCAGAGTCGTAGTGGCCGGGTAGGCGGGCCCCCGGAACACCCGCGTTCAACCACCAATCGCGCACCGAGACGATGTCCCGAACGAACTCGTCGTAGTCGGCGAGGTACTTCTTCGGGCAGTAGGGACGCAGGTCCTCCACCATGCGAGGACCGACGTGCGAATCGGCCGTCACGAGAACGACGGCGCGGTCGTCTGATCGAACTGACACGGACCCCCTCCGGTCGTAGTCCCCCCGAACGGCGGCTGCACCGTCAGGGCGGATATGCGCACGACCTCACCCCGAGTGTCAAGCGAATTAGCGAATTTGACGGCAACTTATAGAGACGAATTTCGCCAGATAGATGCCGCTGCATTCACCTATTTCGACCACGAATTGTCGACACCTCGCGCCTCGCGTACGCCTGTCGGGTCGACGCGATCACCTCGACCCGACGTCGGTCCGACCACCTCATCGCCTGTCGACGGTGAAGGGCCGAGCACCGCACCTCGTCGATCGGCAAGGCTGCCCACCGAGCGGGCGACGACCCCGGGAGCTCCATGGCCACCCTCGACGACAAGCAAGAGGCGCTCTGCGCGCAGTCCCGATGGGACTTCGGCGACCTGCGGGCCCTGTTCGTCAACTGCACGCTCAAGCGCTCGCCCGAGGTGTCCAACACCCAGGGCCTGGCCGACGTCGCCATCGAGATCCTGCGCCGCCAGGACGTGCACGTGGACGTCGTCCGAGCCGTCGACCACGACATCGCGCCCGGCGTGTGGCCCGACATGACCGAGCACGGCTGGGTACACGACGACTGGCCCGCCCTCTTCGAGCAGGTCATGGCGGCCGACATCCTCGTGCTGTGCACGCCCATCTGGCTCGGCGAGAAGTCGAGCGTGTGCACCCGGGTGATCGAGCGGCTGTACGGCAACAGCGGCCAGCTCAACGACCGGGGCCAGTACGCCTACTACGGCAGGGTCGGCGGCTGCATCGTCACCGGCAACGAGGACGGCATCAAGCACTGCGCGATGAACGTCCTCTACTCCCTCCAGCACCTCGGCTACGTCGTGCCGCCCCAGGCCGACGCCGGCTGGATCGGCGAGGCCGGGCCCGGCCCCTCCTACCTCGACCCGGGCTCAGGCGGTCCCGAGAACGACTTCACGAACCGCAACACCACGTTCATGACCTGGAACCTGCTGCACCTGGCCCGAATGCTCAAGGACGCCGGCGGCATCCCCGCGCACGGCAACCAGCGATCCGAGTGGGACGCCGGCTGCCGCTTCGACTTCCCCAACCCCGAGCACCGCTGACCGACCAGGCGCCGGCCTGGCGGCCGCCCCCGTGGCGAGCGGGGGCGGCCGTCTGGAGGCGGCGAGGGGAATCGAACCCCTGTACAGGGCTTTGCAGGCCCTTGCCTAAGCCACTCGGCCACGCCGCCGGGAGAGGGAACCCTATCGGCCGCGCCGCTCGCGGACGTGCTCGACCCGGCCGGGGATAGCCTTGCG
>JBFWTJ010000142.1:0-9752 GCA_050247895.1 Acidimicrobiia bacterium | reverse complement strand
GCGCATCTCGGTCACCGTCGCGAACGAGATCTTGATCGAGCGTCCTGCGATCAGGGATGAGTACTCAGCGGCGAGCTCCGGGCGTCGCGATGCGTTGACCAGTGCCGACACCGCCATCGTGTCGATCACGACGGCAGTAGCGGTCACCTTGCCGCGAGCGCCGCCTCGAAGGCGTCCCACTCGTCATCGGCGAGGCCTTCGATTGCCAACTCTTCCGCGGTCGGCGTCGGCAGCACGCGCAGCAGCGCCTCGTCAGGCGGGAGCACCGTCAGACCGATGGGCTCGTCCGAGTGAGAAGCGATGGACACGACGACGAGCGTACCCGTGCCCGCCGTGGCGGGCACCGCCCATTGGCCCGGGCGACGCCTGACGCCCGGCCGCGGCCCGCCGTCCCCGGGCCCGTCGGGCTGGCCGGATGGCTCGACCGGTCGAGATCGGTGAGCGCCCGGGTGAGGAAGGGGGCGGGTGGTCACGTAGGGTGGCTCAGGATCACCGGTGGTGGCACGCCCGGTCCCCGTCTCCCGGGGCCCGGCGGCCCGTGAGGCGAGGCACGAGGGCGGTACATGGACGCGGAGGTCATCGGTCAGCTCGCGCCTGCGTTGGTCGCGGCCCTCGACCGGCGTGCCGTCGCGGCCCTCGTGCTCGACCCCGAGGGCACCGTCTGCTGGGCGTCGGCCGCCGGGGCGGCCCTGCTGGGGACCACCGCCGACGAGCTCACCGGCCGGCCCGGTGCCGACGTCATCCCCCCCACCGGCATCGAGGTCATCCCGCTCGAAGCGCCCCTGGCCGGCGGTCACCTCGTCGTCCTGCAACCCCCCGTGCCGCCCGACGGGGGCGAGCGGCTCGCGCTGGGCGCCGAGGCCCACGACCTCAACAACCTCCTCACCGTCATCCTCGGCCTGGCCGGCCTGGTCCGCGACGGCCTGGTCCGCGACGGCCTCGGGCCCGACCACCCCCTGCTGGCCGACGTCGAGGGCCTGCGCGACGCGGCCCGGCGGGGCGCCGACCTGGCCCGCCGCCTCACCGCCTCCGGGCGCCCCGAGCTGGCCGAGCCGCCCGCCCTCGACGTCGCCGCGGTGGTCGACTCCATGAAGGCTCTGCTCGAGCGCACCGTGCCCGCCTCGGTCGAGGTCGTGGTCGACCACGACGGGATCGGCGCCGAGGTCCGCGTCGACCGCACCCTGCTCGAACGGGTCGTGCTCAACCTGGTCGTCAACGCCCGCGACGCCATGCCGGCCGGCGGCACCGTCGCCGTGCGCACCTCCTGCGGGGACGGCACCCCCGAGCCCGTCGTGGTCCTCAGCGTGTCCGACACCGGCCAGGGCATCCCGCCCGAGGTCCTCGACCGGGTCTTCGAGCCCTTCTTCACCACCAAGCCGGCCGGGCTCGGCACCGGCCTCGGCCTGACCGCGGTCAACGGCATCGTCGCCGGGGCCGGCGGCACCGTGGCGCTGGAGAGCACCGTCGGGGTCGGCACCACCGTGCGCATCGTCTTCCCCCGGGGCGGGCCCTGCCCGACCCCGTCCCGCTAGCGAGCGGAGCGGACCCGGTCGTGCACGTGCTCGTCGTCGAGGACGACCCCCAGGTCCGCCGCATCCTCCAGCGGGGCCTGGAGTCCCACGGCCACGCCGTCACCGCCGCGGCCGACGGCGAGGAGGCCCTGTGGGCCGCGACCGAGAACCGGCTCGACGCCATCGTCCTCGACGTCGAGATCGGCGATCCCGACGGCGTCGAGGTCTGCCGGCGCCTCCGGGCCCGGGACGTCTGGACGCCGATCCTGATGCTGACCGGCCGGACCGCCCTGGGCGATCGGGTCGCCGGCCTCGACGCCGGGGCCGACGACTACCTGGCCAAGCCGTTCGAGATCGACGAGGTCCTGGCCCGGCTGCGGGCCATCCTGCGCCGAGCCCCCGCACCCCGCCCCACCGCACTGGAGGCCGGGGGCATCCGGCTCGACCCGGCCACCGCGGCGGTCACCCGCGACGGCACGCCGGTCGAGCTGTCGCCCAAGGCCCTGGCCATCCTCGAGGTGTTCCTCCGCCACCCGGGCCAGGTCCTGCGCCGGGGCGCGATCCTCGAGCACGCCTGGGGGAGCGGCGCCCACCCCGACTCCAACGTCGTCGACGTGTACGTGCGCCAGCTCCGCGCCGCCCTGGACCGGCCCTTCGGCCGGGCGAGCTTCGCCACCGTCCGCGGCATCGGCTACCGCCTCGACCCCGACGCCTGAGCCCGCCGGCACCCGGTGCCGCGGCCGTTCAGCCGTCGGTGGCGGCCGGGTCGTCGGAGCCGCGGACCAGGGCGTCGAAGTCGGCCACCGCGCCCGACGCCGGCGACGCGGCCGACCGGTTCGCCCGCTCAAGCTCGGCCACGACCTCCTGGCGGTGCACGGCCACCGAGCGGGGGGCCCGGATGCCGAGACGCACCTGGTCGCCCTTCACCTCGAGCACCGTCACCACGACGTCGTCGCCGATCACGATGCTCTCGTTGGCCCGCCGGGTCAGGACGAGCACGGTGCGGTCCCTGGCAGCCCGGTCACGGCCCGACCCTAACCCTGCCGGCCCGGCACCGGGTCACGCCGGGACGAGCGAGCGGCTGACGTCGTCGAGGGCGCCGGTGAGCACGACCTGCTCGGCGGCGCGGGTCCGCCGGTTCACCACGATCGGCGCCAGCAGGTTCGCCGTCGCCTCCCGGGGACCGGCGTGGAGGTTCACGATCACCAGCACCAGCGCGTCCTCGGGTCCGGCCAGGCCCAGGCGGGCCACCGTGTCGTCGTCGAGGTCGACGTCGTAGTCGTCGAAGAACAGGCCCGGCGGGGCCACCACGAACTCGACCGCGGCGTCCTCCAGGCTGCGCAGGCACATCACCGGGCTCTCGTCGCTCACCTCGACCAGCGCGAAGCGGCGCAGGTCGAAGCCGGGCAGGCCCCGGTCGAAGACGATCTCGGGGATCAACGCAGGAAGTCCATCAGCGACGGCTGCACGACCCGGGCCGTGGCCCCCAGGGCGGCCTGGTAGGCGACCTGCTGGAGCTGGAGCTCCATGATCGTGGCCGGCAGGTCGATGCTCTCGACCTCGGCCAGCGCGGCCTGCAGGTCCAGCGAGGTCGCAGCGGCACGGTCCTGCATGGTCGTCACGTGACTGTACCGGGCACCCACCGTGGCCAACCGGTCCTGGAGCCGGGTCGTGGCCGCGTCGAGCAGGCCCAGGTCGGTCCCCGACAGGGCCGCCGTGTCGCCGGCCCGCAGGTGGGCCGACAGGTCGCCGAGCAGCGAGAACACGTCCACGCCGTGGGCGCCGCCGCCGAACGCCTCCTCACCGACCACGTTCACCACCACCTCCACGTCGGGCGCCACGGTGCGCCGCACGGTCCCGGCGTCACCCAGGTAGGCGCCGGTCGCCGGGTCGAACGCCTGGGCGGCCAGTGCCGTCCCGGCGAAGATCGGCCGGCCCAGGTGGGTCGTGTTGGCCAGGGCCAGCAGGCTCTCGCGCAGCACGTCGACCTCGGCCGCCATGGCCTCGCGGGCCTGGGGCCCCGAAGAGGCGTTGATGCCACCCAGGGCCAGCTCGCGGGCCCGGCGCACCAGCGACAGCGACTCGGTCAGCGCGGTGTCCGCCGTGCCCAGCCAGCCCAGCCCGTCGGTGGCGTTGCGCTGGTGCTGGTCGATCCGGCGCAGCTCGGCCCGGTGGCGCAGGGCGCTGACCGTGCCCGAGGGCGAGTCCGACGGACGGGAGATCTGGCGGCCCGACGACAGCCGCTGCTGGACCGACTCGGTGCGGGCCAGGCTGCGCTGGAGGTTGACCAGCACGCTGTGGTGCATGCCCCGCTGGGTGATGCGCTCGGTCACCGGCCGACGATCCCGGTGCGCTCGATCAGCGTGGCCAGGGCCTCGTCCATGGCCGTCATGACCCGGGCCGCGGCGCTGTACGCGTGCTGGAAGGACACCATCGCCACCATCTCCTCGTCGAGGTTCACGCCGGCCACCGCCTCGTCGGCCTGGTCGACCTGGATCGTGATCGCGGTCTGGATCTCCACCCGCTGGTTGGTCGTGCGGGCCTCGACGCCGAGCGCCACGATCACCTGCCGGTAGACGTCGTCGGGTGCCGTCGTGGCGGCCAGCGCCGCGGCGGCGGACCCGTCGAGGGGCCCGGCGCCGGTCGCGGCCGCGGCGATCCGCGACGGGTCGGCCACGATGTCGGGGTCGACGTGGACCCAACCGGCCGCGTCGACGGTGAAGAACGGCCGGCCGGTCGAGCCGTCGAGGCCCACCGCGCCGGCGTGCACCCCGTTGACCGTGGCCACCAGCGAGGACACCACGTCCTCGAGGCCCCCGGCGTAGCGGGGGATCACGTCGCCCAGCGAGTCGAGCTGGCCGCGGACCACGCCCGAGGCGTCGGCCGGGTAGCCGTCCCGGGCCCAGCGCAGCGCGTGGGTGGCGGTCGGGCCGCTGCCGGTCACCTCGACCTCCAGGGCCTCGGCCCGGGTGCCGCGGACCAGCGCGGTGTCCCCGACGTACACGTCGATGAGCCCGTCGGCCCCGGCCCGGGTCGTGGCGCCGACCCGTTCGGCCAGTCCGGCCACGAGCAGGTCCCGCTGGTCGAGCAGGTCGTTGGGGGAGAGCCCGGCCTGCAGGGCGGCGCCGATGCGGGCGTTGGCCTCGGCCACCTGCGCGGCCATGGCGTTCACCTCGGCCACGGTGGCCCCGAGCTCCTCGGCGATCGAGCCCCGCAGGGCGTCGAGCCGGGCCCGGGCCCCGTTGAGCCCGTCGGCCAGGGTCCGGGCCCGTTCGACCAGCTGGGCCCGCGCCGCGCCGTCGTCGGGCCGGTTGGCCAGGTCGTCCCACCCGGCCCACATGTCGGCCAGCTGGGCCGCGAGGCCGGTGTCGTCGGGTTCGGCGAAGATGGCCTCGATCCGGCCCAGGGTCACCTGGGTCCGTCGCAGGCCGGCCTCGGCCCCGTGCTCCTGGAGGCTGCGGAGCCGCAGGAAGTCGTCCCGGAGCCGCTCGGTGACCCCGCTGCGGACCCCTCCGCCGGCCCCGGTCCAGCGCGAGTGCAGGGCGGGGACCAGCGGCCCGGCGTCGGCCACGAAGCCGACCCGCTGGCGGCTGTAGCCCTCCGTGTTGGCGTTGGCGATGTTGTGGCCGGTCACGTCCAGGCCCCGTTGGGCCGCCCGCAGGCCGGACAGCGCGACGTGCAGCCCCGAGAACCCGCCCACCTCAGAGCACCTCGTCCACGAGCAGGGGCGACGCGGCCCGGGGCTGGCCCGGCGGCTCGGGCCCGTACAGGTCGAGGCGGTGCTCGTCCATCGACGCCAGCAGCTCCTGGGCCGCCCGCTGGCCCCGGGAGACCAGGTCCCGGTTGGCCTGGGCCAGCCCGACGATCTCGTCGGTCAGGGCCAGGAAGGCACCCCGGTGCTCCTCGAAGATCGTGCGCCAGGGCTCGGGTGCGGCCCGGACCAGCTCCCGCAGGGACGGCGACGGGCCCAGCCCGAGGTGCTCGGCCAGCTCGTCGACCAGGACGGACCGGCCCAGCTCGACCGTGCGGATCTCGTCGAGGACCAGCTCGACGTCGGCGGTCGCCGCGCTCAGCCAGCGGGTCCGACCCGCGGCGAGCAGCAGCTGCTCCTCCTCCAGGCGGAACAGGAGCACCTCCAGCAGGCGGCGCTCCCGCCACATGACCGTCGAGACCTCGTCGAAGCCCACGAGGCTCCGATCGGCCGGGACGGGGCCGACCTGAGGCCCCGGCGGACGGGTCCGCCCGGCGGTCGGGCCGGCGTTCAGGCCCGCTGGTCGGGTTCGGCGTTCAGGCCCGGTGGTCCGCCCGGGTGGTTCAGGCCAGCAGGCCGAGCTCGACGGCCCGGACCACGGCCTCGTGGCGGTTGGCCACCCGCAGGCTCTCGTACAGCTTGGTCACGTGCGACTTCACCGTCGACGGGCTGACGTAGAGGCGGGCGGCGATCTCCCGCTGGGGGAGCCCCTCGGCCAGCAGCCCGACGATCTCGCGCTGGCGCTCGGTGAGCGGGCCGGGCTCGGGCGTGGGCGACCAGCCCGTGGCCACCACGGCGGGGAGCAGGCCCCGGCCCACGTGGGCCCGGCCGGCGGCGACGTCGTCCACCGCGGCGAGCAGGTCGGCCGGCTCGGCGTTGAGCGCCACCATCCCCTGCACGTCGTGGGACCGCAGCTCGCGCAGGACCTCGGGCGCGGCCGGGGCCAGGGCCACGATCGCCACGCCGGGCGCGGCCCGCCGGGCGGCGGCCGCGCACGAGGCGACGGGCGTGGCGGAGGAGCCGACCACCACGACGCCGACCCCGGCCCGGGCCACCCGGCCCTCCAGCTCGCCCAGGTTGGTCACCACGCCGGCGACCGGCCAGCCCCGCCGCCGCAGGACCGCCCCGATGCCCTCGGCCACCAGGGGCACGTCGTGCGCCACCAGGGCCCGCTGTCGGTACGCCATCGGGGGCGAAGCTAAGGATCGCGGATGAAGGGACGATGAAATCGGTGGGGGTCGGACCAGGATTGGGCCGCACGGCCTAGCCCGGTCGGCGGGGATCACCCGCGCGGCCCATCAAGTCGCCGGCCCGGTCGCTCGACGGTCCGGTCCATGACCGAAACCCCCACCACAGCGCGCACCGGGATCGGCACGGCCGCGAGCCCCGACGAGCTGGTGACCGCACACCTCCCGCTGGTCGGTCACGCCGTGCGGGCGACCATCGGCCGGGTGCCCCGCTCGGTCGACGTCGCCGACCTGGAGGCCGCGGCGATGCTCGGCCTGGTCCAGGCCGCCCGGGCCTACGACCCCGACCGTGGCATCCCCTTCGCCCGGTTCGCCCGCCACCGGATCGACGGTGCCCTGCTCGACGAGCTGCGGGCCCGGGACTGGGCCAGCCGGTCGGTGCGGGCCGGCGCCCGGCGCATGCGCGCCGCCGAGGACGAGGTCGCCGGCCGGGCCGGCCGACCGGCCACGGTGGCCGAGACCGCGGCGGCGATGGGCTGCGGGATCCGCGACGTCGAGCGGCTGCGCGACGACCTGCACCGGGCCTCGCTGGTCAACCTCGAGTCCATGGTCGACGACGGCGCGCCCTTCGCCGGCCCGCCGTCCAAGGCGCCGGGGCCCGAGGCCGACCTGGAGCACAAGGAGCTGCTCGGCTACCTGACCGACGCCGTCGACCTGCTCCCGGCCCGGTTGCGGGCCGTGGTGGTCGGCTACTTCCTGGAGGGCCGGCCCATGGCCGAGCTGGCCGCCGAGCTCGAGGTCACCGAGTCGCGGATCTCCCAGATGCGGGCCGAGGCCGTCACCCTGCTGCGCGCCGCGCTCGACGCCCACCTGGGCGCCGCGCCCGCCGAGCAGGCCGCGGCACCCGTCGCACCGGCCAGCGCCGCGGCCCGCCGGCGGGCGGCCTACTGCACCGCGGTCGGCGCGGCCCACGACCCCCGGGCCCGGCTCGACCTGGCTCGGCCCCCGGCCGTCCCGCTGGCCACCGCGCTCTAGCGCGAGCCGCCGGGGAGATCGACCGAACTTCTCCCGGAAACGCTTCAGATCCGGCCGGACCGGCCGATCGGACATGACGTCACGCCACCGGCGTGGCCAGGGGGCCACGGATGAGCCCCCGGACGAGACCCCATTCACGGAGGAACGGGAAATGCGCATCAACCAGAACATCGCCGCGCTGAACGCGTACCGGAACCTGACCGTCACCAACGGCCAGATGAGCAAGTCCCTCGAGAAGCTGTCCAGCGGCTTCCGCATCAACCGGGCCGCCGACGACGCCGCCGGCCTGGCCATCAGCGAGGGCCTCCGCAGCCAGGTCGGGGGCCTCAAGGTCGCCGTGCGCAACGCCCAGGACGGCGTGTCGGTCGTCCAGACGGCGGAGGGCGCGCTGACCGAGGTCCACGCCATGCTCCAGCGGGTGCGGGACCTGTCGGTCCAGGCCGCCAACACCGGCTCCAACAACGCCACGTCGCTGGCCGCCATCCAGTCGGAGATCGACGAGCTCGGTGCCGCCCTCGGCGACATCGCGGCCCGCACGAACTTCAACGGGACCGCCCTGCTCGACGCGGACAAGACGCTGACCTTCCAGGTCGGCGCCGGTGCCACCGACACCCTCGACGTGGACCTGACCGGCATCACCGCGGTGGCCACCGCCGTCACGGCGATCGACGTCACCGCGGCGGGCGGCGGCGCGGCCGGGATCACCGCGGCCGACGCCCAGATCGCCACGGTGTCGACCGCCCGGGCCACCCTGGGCGCGGCCCAGAACCGCCTGGAGCACACGATCAACAGCCTCAACGTCGCCATCGAGAACCTCTCGGCGTCCGAGAGCCGGATCCGTGACACCGACATGGCCCAGGAGATGGTCCAGTTCACCCGGTCCCAGATCCTGACCCAGGCCGGCACGGCGATGCTGGCCCAGGCCAACCAGGCCCCGCAGTCGGTGCTGCAGCTGCTCCGCTGACCCCTTCGCCGGGACCACCCGGGGGCCGCGCCCACGCGACGGCCCCCGGGACGGCCCGGCACCGACCAGGAGCTCTCCCATGGCCAACGCCAGCATCGACGGGCTGGTGAGCGGGCTGGACACCACCGCCCTCGTCACCCAGCTCATGCAGCTCGAGCGCCAGCCCCAGGTGCGGCTGGTGCAGCACCGCAGCGCCCAGGAGGCCGCCGTCGCGGCCTACCGCTCGATCAACACCCGCCTCGAGGCGCTCCAGACCGCCGCGGCCGGCCTGACCGGTCCGGACGGCTGGGAGCGGCGCACCGTCACCACGGGCTCGGACGCCGTGAGCGCGACGGTCGAGCCCGGCGCCCCCCTCGGCACGATCGCCTTCGACGTGGTCCAGGTGGCCGCGGCGCACACCGTCGTCCACGCCACCGCGGTCGCCTCGCCCGACACCCAGGTCACCGACGGCCCCACCTTCACCGTCACGCCCGACGGCGGCGACCCGATCGAGCTCGACGCCGGCAACGGCTCGCTCGCCGCGGTCGCCGCGGCGGTCAACGCCGCCGACGCCGGCGTGCGGGCCGCCGTGGTCCAGGCCGGCCCGGGCCAGTACCGCCTCCAGCTCACCTCGGCCGCCACCGGCGCGGCGTCGGGCTTCGCGCTCGACGGCCTGACGGTGGGCGGCACCAGCGTCCTGGGGCCGCCCCTCACCCTCACCGAGGGCCGCGACGCGGTCCTGGTCGTGGGGGCCGGCAGCCCGGGCGAGTACGCCATCACCTCGCCGTCGAACACGGTCAGCGCCCTCCCCGGCGTGACCCTGACGCTGCACCGCCCCGCCACCGGCGTGGGCGTCGACGTGCGGGCCGACGACGCCGCGCTGGCCGACGGCGTCGCGGCGCTGGTCGACGCGGCCAACCTGGTGCTCGACGACATCGCCCGCCTCACCGCCTACGACGTGACGGCGCGCGCCGGCGGGCCCCTGGTCGGCGACCGGACCGTGCGGGCCCTCCAGGAGGAGGTCCTCCGCCAGGTCAGCGGGGCCACCGACCTGACCCTGGCCGGCGCCGGCATCGAGGTCGACCGTCGGGGCCGCCTCACCTTCGACCGGGCCGCGTTCCTCGAGCGGGTGGCCGAGGACCCCGCCGCCGCGGCGGCCTCGGTGCGCGACGGCCTGGCCCCCCGGCTGGCCGACGTCGCCCGCGGCGCGCTCGACTCGCTCACCGGCTCGATCACCACCGCCATCGAGGGACGCAAGGCCCGGATCACCGACCTCGGCCGCCAGATCGAGGCCTGGGACCAGCGCCTGGCCCTGCGCGAGGCCG
>JBFWTJ010000141.1:0-9797 GCA_050247895.1 Acidimicrobiia bacterium | reverse complement strand
GCGCTCGCCGTCGTCGGCCACGCCGGCGACCGGGGCGCGGCCGCGCTGGTCGAGACGGTGGCCGCCTGGCTCGACGGCCCGGTCGCGGCCCCGGAGGTCGCGGTGCTGACCCGGGTGCAGTCCCTGCTGCTCGCTCCCCACGTGGCCCTGGCCACCGCCGGGATCCCGGTCGACTCGATCCTCGACGAGGGCGTCCTCGGTCGCCTCGGCGTGCGGGCCGCGCTGGCCTACCTCCGCCTCGCGCTGGATCCCGAGCAGCTCGATCCCCGCGACCTGGTCGAGGTCCACCGGCGGCCCAGCCGGGGCCTGCCGCGCTGGGCCGAGCGCTGGTTGGAGCGGTGCCGCTCGGTGGCCGACGTCCGTCGGGCCGCGGCGCGCGTCGACGACGAGCGGGTCGCGTCGAAGCTGGACGCGCTGGCCGGCGACCTCGAGCGGCTGGCCCGCCGGGCCGCGGCCGGCGCGTCGACCCGGGAGCTGCTCACCGCGGTGCGCGACGGCGTCGGCCTCGGCTCGGCCATGACCCTGCTCGACAGCAGCGGGGGCTCGGCCGGCTCCCACCTCGACGACCTGGAGGCGCTCCTCCAGGTGGCCGACCTCCAGCCCGAGGCCGCCGCCTTCGAGCCGTGGCTCCGCCGGACCTTCCAACGCGAGCACGACGGGTCCGGGGTCACCCTGTCGACCATCCACCGGGTCAAGGGCCGGGAGTGGCCCTACGTGGCCGTGTTCGGCGTGAGCGACGGGATCGTGCCCCACCGCCTGGCCACCGACGTCGAGGAGGAGCGCCGGATCCTGCACGTCGGGATCACCCGGGGCGTGCGCCGGGTCGTGGTCCTCGGCGACGCCGAGCGGACCTCCCCGTTCCTGGCCGAGCTCGACGGATCGGCGCCCCACGACCGCACGCTGGGCCGCCGCACCGACGAGGGCGCCACCTCGTCCCGGCCGGCCCGGGCGCCCGCGGGTCCGGTCCTCGACCTGGTGCGGGCCGCCCCGGGCCTGGCCCTGACCGTGCTCGGCGGCTATCGCGGCACCGTCTCGGCCCTGGAGGACGACGGGGTGCGCCTGGCCGTCGAGGGCGGGGGATCGGTGTTCGTCCGCTACGGCGAGCGGGTCACGGTCGACGATCGGCCCCACGCGCTGGCCGCGCCCCGCCGGCCCGGTGCGGATGAGGCCGTCGAGGCCCTCAAGGCCTGGCGGCGGGACAGGTCTCGGGCCGACGGGGTCCCGGCCTACGTCGTGCTCTCCGATGTCCACCTGGCCGGGATCGTCGAGCGCTGGCCGGAGGACCTGGCCCGCTTGCGGGCCTGCCCGGGCATCGGGCCGGCCAAGCTCGAGTCCTACGGCGACGAGATCCTGGCCGTGCTGGCCCGGACCGGTGAACGATCGGGAAACTCTGAGGCACCCTGACGTTTGGTGTCAGCGTTGCGTTGGTAGGCATCGGGGAGCGTCGTCCCCCGCGGGGCGACGGCCCCGTACGCTGGCCGCGGAGGGCGGCCCACCCGAGGGAGGTCGCGATGCAACGAAGCCGACAGCCGGGCGCCCCGGCCACCCCGCGCCAGCCCTGACGCGGTCCGCTCGCATGGCCGTCGTCGCATCACCGCCGTTGGTTGCCGAGGACCTCCTCGCCCTCGTGCGGGCGCGGTGGTCCAACCCCACCGCCGGACCGGCCAAGGTCGGCGTCGAGCAGGAGTGGCACACCTACCCGCTCGACGAGCCCTGTCGGCGCTGCACGCCGGCCGAGGTCCTCGCGGCCGTGCCGGCACTGCCCGGTGGGGCCAGGGTCACCGTCGAGCCCGGCGGGCAGGTCGAGCTGGCCACCGCGCCGACCGCGCCGTGGTGGGTCGCGGCCGACCGGTTGACGGCCGACGCCGCCGTCCTGCGGGCGGCCCTGCACGGCGCCGGCATCGGCACGCTGGGGTGCGGGGTCGATCCCTTCCGTGCCGCCCGGCGCACGCTCCACGAGCCGCGGTACGACGCCATGGAGCGCTACCTGGACCGGTGGGGCCCGGCCGGCCGGGGGATGATGTGCGCCACCGCGGCCATCCAGACCAACGTCGACCTGGGCGAGGGCGACGAGCCGGTCCACCGCTGGCGAGCGGCCCACGTCGTCGGCCCGGCCCTGGCCGCAACCTTCGCCGCCTCACCGGGCCCCGCGGCCCGCTCCGAGCGGTTGGTCACCTGGGCCCGCCTCGACCCCAGCCGGACCCGGTCCGCCTACGCCACGGGCGACCCGTCCGTCGACTGGGCCCGCTACCTGGGCTCCGCCCGGGTCCTGCTCGTGCGCGACGACGACCGCTGCACCGTGCCCGACCTGCCGCTGACCTTCGAGGAGTGGGTCGCGTCGGCCCACCCCGCCGGTCGCCCGGCCACCGCCGACGACCTCGACTACCACGCCACCACGGTCTTCCCGCCCGTCCGGCTCCGCGGCTGGCTGGAGCTCCGCTGGCTCGACTCGTTGCCCGGGCCCTGGGCCGAGGTCGCGGTGGCCGCGTCGGTGGCCCTGGTCGTCGACCCGGTGGCGCGGGCCGCGGCCGAGGCCGCCTGTGCCCCGGTGGCCACGGCGTGGGACCGGGCCCGCCGGCACGGTCCCCGCGACCTGGAGCTGGCCCGTGCCGCCGGCGCCTGCCTGGAGGCCGCGGCGGGGAGCCTGCGGTGCCACGGCGCACCCGAGCAGGCCGAGGCGGTCGAGGAGTACGCCGACCGCTTCCCCCGCCGGGGCCGCTGCCCGGCCGACGACCTCGAGGCCCTCCTGGCCGGCGGCGCCGGTCCCGACCGGGTGCTGGAGCTCTGGCGGTGACCGCCGCACGGCTGGCCGCGGACCTCGCCGCGGCCCGGACCCGCTCGCTCGGCCTGCTCGATCCCTTCGACGACGAGGTCCTGAACCGCCAGCACCACCCGCTGATGTCACCTCTGGTGTGGGACCTGGCTCACGTGGCCAACTACGAGGACCTCTGGCTCCTGCGCGCGCTCGGCCGCCCCGCGGGCCGGCCGGAGATCGACCACCTCTACGACGCCTTCCGCCAGCCCCGGGCCGTCCGTGCCGCCCTCCCGCTGCTCGACCCCGTCGCGGCTCGGTCCTACGGCGCCGAGGTCCGGGCCCGGGCGCTCGAGGGCCTCGCCACCGACGACCTGGCCGGCGACGGGCCCGACCCCCTGCGCCGCCACGGCTACGTCTACGCCATGGTCGTCCAGCACGAGCAGCAGCACGCCGAGACCCTGCTGGCGGCCATCTCGCTGCTGCCCGGCGACGACGTGGTCGACCCGCCGGCCGCGCCCGCCGACGGGCCCCTGGTCGTCGCCTCCCCGCGACCCGACGAGGTCCTGGTGCCGGCCGGCCCGTTCCGGATGGGCAGCGACGACCCGTGGGCCTACGACAACGAGCGGCCGACCCACGAGGTCGACCTGCCCGCCTACCGGATCGACGCCGCGCCGGTGACCAACGCCCGCTACCTGGCCTTCGTCGAGGACGGCGGCTACCACGACCGCCGCTGGTGGACCGACGAGGGCTGGCGCTGGCGGGTCGACACCGGCGCGGAGGCACCGCTGCACTGGACCCGGGACGGGGCGGGCTGGTCCCGTCGCCGCTTCGCGACCGTCGAGGCCGTGCCGGGTGACGAACCCGTGCAGCACGTGTGCTGGCACGAGGCGTCGGCCTTCGCCCGCTGGGACGGCAAGCGGCTCCCGACCGAGGCCGAGTGGGAGAAGGCCGCGGCGTGGGACCCGGCCACGGCGACCTCGCGGCCCTGGCCCTGGGGGAGCGCGGCGCCCGAGGCCGGGTCGCGGGCGAACCTCGGCCAGCGGCGCCTCGGCCCGGCCCCGGTCGGCAGCTACCCCGACGGGGTGAGCGCCCTCGGCTGCCACCAGATGGTCGGCGACGTCTGGGAGTGGACCTCGTCCCGCTTCGAGCCCTACCCCGGCTTCCGGGCCTTCCCCTACGCCGAGTACTCCGAGGTCTTCTGGGGCGACGGGTACCGGGTCCTGCGGGGCGGGTCCTGGGCCACCGACCCGACCGCCTGCCGCACCACCTTCCGCAACTGGGACCTCCCCATCCGCCGCCAGATCTTCGCCGGCTTCCGCTGCGCGCGCGACGCCTAGCCGTGTGCCGCCACCTCGCCTACCTCGGGCCGCCGAGGACCCTGGCCTCCCTGCTGCACGAGCCCCGCTGGTCGCTCGAGCGCCAGGCGTGGGCACCCCGCATGCAGCCCGACGGCGCGCGGCTCAACGGCGACGGGTGGGGCGTGGGCTGGTGGGACCACGACCGGCGCCCCGAACCGGCCCGCTACCGCAGCGCCACGCCGATGTGGGCCGACCAGGCGCTGCGCTCGGTGGCCGAGGTGGTCGAGGCCGGCGCCGTCGTCGCCGCGGTGCGCGCCGCCACGCCTCCCTCGCCGGTCGTCGAGACGGGCAACGCGCCCTTCGCCGCCGGTCCCTGGCTGTTCAGCCTCAACGGGCGGATCACCGGGTTCGGGGGCGAGGTCGGCGTGGACCTGCGCCGGGCCGCCTCGCCGGGCCGGGCCGCCGGGATCCTGGGCTCGACCGACAGCGAGGTCCTCTTCGCCCTGGTCCTGGACCGCCTCGACGCCGGGTGCCCGCCCGCCGAGGCCGTGGCCGAGGTCGTGCGCCGCGCCCTCGACGTCGCACCCGGTCGCCTCAACCTGCTGCTGAGCGACGGACGCTCCGGCGTCGCCACCACGTGGGGCTCGACCCTGTTCACCCTCCACGACACCGGGCTGGCCACCGGTGGGGTGCTCGTCGCCTCCGAACCCCTCGACGACGACCCGGGGTGGTCCCCGGTGCCCGACGGCCAGCTCGTCACCTTCGACCGCGCCGGCACGACCACCGTGCCGCTCGACCTCCCGGGAGCCCCCGCATGAGTCGCCCACCCGCCGCCCTGACCGTCGAGGTCCACCTCGACGCGGCCGACCTCGACGCCGCCCTGCGAGCCGACGCGCGGGCCGGGCTGACCGCCACGCCCAAGCGGCTCCCGCCCAAGTGGTTCTACGACGCGCGCGGCTCGGAGCTCTTCGAGCAGATCACCCGCTTGCCCGAGTACTACCCGACGCGGCGGGAGCGGGAGATCCTCGCCCGCGAGGCCGCGGCCATCGCCGAGCGGACCGGGGTCGACGCCCTGGTCGAGCTGGGCTCGGGCACCTCGGAGAAGACCCTGCTGCTCCTGGACGCCTTCGCGGCCCGGGACCGGCTGGTGGCCTTCACGCCCTTCGACGTGTGCGAGCCGGTGCTGCGCGACGTCGGTCCCGCCCTCGCGGCCCGCTACGAGGGCCTGGCCGTCCACGCGATCGTCGGCGACTTCGAGCGCCACCTCGGCCACCTGCCCGTCGACCGCCCCAAGCTCGTGGCCTTCCTCGGCGGGACCATCGGCAACCTCGAACCGCCCCGCCGGGCCCGCTTCCTGGCCGACCTGCGGGCCGCCGTGCGCCCGGGCGACTGGCTCCTGCTCGGCACCGACCTGGTCAAGGACGAGGCCCGGCTGGTCGCGGCCTACGACGACGCCGCCGGGGTCACCGCCGAGTTCGACCTGAACGTGCTGCGGGTCCTCAACGCCGCGCTCGACGGCGACCTGCGGCCCGAGCTGTTCGTGCACGAGGCCCGATGGAACCGCGACGAGCGCTGGATCGAGATGTGGCTGCGCTCCACCGTGGACCAGACGGCGCGGCTGCGGGCCCTGGACCTCGACGTCCACTTCACCGCCGGCGAGGGCCTGTGGACGGAGGTCTCGGCCAAGTTCACCCGCGAGGTCGTGGTCGGCGAGCTCGACGCCGCCGGCTTCGCGCTCGACCGGTGGATGACCGACGCCCACGGCGACTTCGGCCTCGCGCTGGCCGCGGTGCGACCCTGACCACCACCGTGGGGCCGACCCGCAGTCGCCGGCCGGCGCGATCCGGGGGCGGTCCGGTCCGCTCCGTGGGCGCCCGCCCACGGTCCTAGCCTGCGGGCATGGCCGACTACCGGGCACCGCTCGACGACATCCGCTTCGCCCTCGAGGAGCTGGTCGACCTGGCCGGCATGGCCAAGCTGGACGCCTTCGCCGGCGTCGACCTCGACGCCGTGCCGGCCATCCTCGAGGAGCACGCCCGGTTCGTCGAGGAGGTCGTGGCCCCGCTGAACCGCTCGGGCGACGTCGAGGGCAGTCGCCTGGAGGAGGGCTCGGTCCGCACGCCGTCCGGCTTCGTCGACGCCTACCGGGCCAACGTCGCCGCCGGCTGGAGCGCGGTGCCGTTCCCCGAGGGCTACGGCGGCGGCGGGTTCCCCTGGCTGGTCGGGACGGCCATGCAGGAGGTGCTGACCTCGGCCAACCTGGCCTTCTCGCTGTGCCCGCTGCTCACCCAGGGCGCCATCGACATGCTCCTGCACCACGGCACCGAGGAGCAGCGGCTCACCTACCTGCCCCGGCTGCTGACCGGCGAGTGGTCGGCGACCATGAACCTGACCGAGCCCCACGCCGGGTCCGACGTCGGCGCCCTGACCACCCGTGCGGTCGAGCAGCCCGACGGCAGCTACCGGATCTTCGGCACCAAGATCTTCATCACCTACGGCGACCACGACATGGCCGACAACATCGTCCACCTCGTCCTGGCCCGCACGCCCGGCGCGCCGCCCGGCACCCGGGGCATCTCGTGCTTCGTCGTGCCCAAGTTCCTCGTGGGCCCCGACGGGACCCCCGGCGAGCCCAACGACGTCGCCTGCGTGTCGATCGAGCACAAGGTCGGCATCAACGCCAGCCCGACGTGCGTGCTCAGCTTCGGCGACGGCGGCGAGGGCGCGGTCGGCCACCGCATCGGCGAGGAGCACGCCGGCATGCGGTACATGTTCACGATGATGAACAACGCCCGGCTCGCCATGGGCGTCGAGGGCCTGGCCGTAGCCGAGCGGGCCTACCAGGACGCGGTGGCCTACGCCCACGAGCGGCGCCAGGGCCGGGCCCCGGGCGCGCCGGCCGGCGAGTCGTCGCCGATCGTCGAGCACCCCGACGTGCGGCGGATGCTGCTGACGATGCGGGCCTCGATCGAGGCGCTACGAGGCTTGACCTACGCCAACGCCGAGGCGATCGACCTGGCCCGCCACGGCGTCGACGAGCCGGCGCGGGCCCGGGCCCAGGAGCGAGCCGACCTGCTCACCCCCGTGTCCAAGGGTTGGGGCACCGACCTGGGCGTCGAGCTGGCCAGCCTGGCCGTCCAGGTCCACGGCGGCGTCGGCTACATCGAGGAGACGGGCGTCGCCCAGCACTGGCGCGACGCCCGGATCACGCCGATCTACGAGGGCACCAACGGCATCCAGGCCATCGACCTGGTCGGGCGCAAGCTGGGCCTGCGGGGCGGCGCCGTGGTGGCCGACCTGCTCGACGAGATCCGGGGCCTGGACGCGGCCCTGGCCGCCGCCGGGGAGGACCTGGCCACGATCCGTTCCGCCCTGGCCGAAGGCGTGGACGCCCTGGCCCGGGCCACGGACTGGCTCGCCGGCCCGGGCCGGGCCGATCCCGTCGACGCGCTGGCTGGGGCCACGCCCTACCTGCGCCTGTTCGGGCTGGTCGCCGGAGGGTGGGTCATGGCCCGCCAGGCCCTGGCCGCCGACCGCCACCTGCGGTCCGACCCCGCCGGCGCCCGGGCCGCCTTCCACGGCCAGAAGCTGCTGTCGGCCCGCTTCTACTGCGAGCAGATCCTCCCGGTCGCCGGCGCGCTGGTCCCCGCGGTCACCGCGACGGCGCGCGACCTGCGCGCCGCCGCCTTCTGAGCCGGGGGCCCGACGAGCCCGCGGCACGGCTCAGGGGACGGGGAGGCGGCTGAAGAAGCCCTGGCGCTCCAGCTCGTCGAGGTGGCTGCGGCCCGACAGCACCCGGATGAGCCGGTGGTAGGGGTGCAGGGGCGGGACCTGGCGCAGCGAACCCGCGGGCGGGTCGAGGATGAGGTCCCGGACGTTGAAGGCGATCGAGTAGAGGCGCAGGCGCTCGAGCAGGTGCGGTTCGGCGAACAGGCCCGGGTAGGCGTCGGCCAGCCAGTGGGGCACGGGCGCGTAGTCGTTGGCGTGGGCACGCTTGCGGTGCGCCGGCGCCACGTGGAGCTCGGGATGGGCGCACATGCGCAGCAGGATGTCCAGGTCGAGGTCGGGCGGACCGACCCGGGCCCACTCGAGGTCGAGCAGCGCCGTCACCGCCGGGCCGGCGGCCAGCACGTTCTCGAAGGTCAGGTCCCCGTGGACCAGGGTGGTGTGGGCGCCGTCGAGGACGAAGGGCGCGTAGGCCCGCACCGCGTCGCGGGCTTCGCGCACGACGAGGGCGTCGACGTTGTCGACACGTTCGAGCCGGTCGAGCGCGCTGAGCAGCGGGCACAGCGGGTCGGGGGTGTCGAAGGCGAGGGGGTGGGGCGCGCCTTCCAGGGGGGCCAACCCGGCGGGGGCAGGGGTCCCGTGGAGGGCTTCGAGCATGCGGGCGAGCTCGCGCACGGCGAACTCGCGCCCGGGCCCGTCGAGGTCGGGCCACACGTGGGCCAGCGCCGTGCCCGGGGCACGCGTCGAGATCAGCCACTCCTCGCCGAGCCGGGTGCCGGCCCGCACGACGTCCGGGTAGCGGACGGCCCGGGGGAGGACCTGGGCGATGCGGGCCTCGCGGGCGAGCCGGGGTCGCCGGGAGGTGTTGACCCGCACGACGTGGGTCGGCGAGAGCCACACCTCGTTCGTCACGCTGGACGCCGGCGTCAGCTCGACGGTGGGGTCGAGCCCCGCGTCCCGCAGCGCGGCTCGGGCCCGAACCGCTGCGAGCCCGGAGCCTCGCTCGGTCGACTCGGACATGGACTCCCCTGCTCGATCGCGGCCCGTGGCCGGCCTACGAGGGCACAGTACAGACGGGCTCCGTTCGGCGGATGGGCCGAAGAGCCCAACTTCTGCGACTTTTCTGCGACGTCGTCGCACGAGCGCAACGTCGCGTGGGCCGCACGGCCCAGATCAGGTGACGCCCATCACGCCTCCTCCGCGGCCAGGACCGCGACGCCCAGCTCGGGCCACGCCTCGACGGCCCACTCGCCGAAGGCCCGGTCCGTGAGCGCGACGAGCGCGACCCCGGGATCGGGGTCGACCCACAGGAACGTGCCCGACTGGCCGAAGTGCCCGAACGTGCGGGCCGAGGCGGTGGGCGGCGTCCAGTGGGGCGCCTTGGTCCCGCGGATCTCGAAGCCGAGGCCCCAGGGGTTGGGATCCTGGCGGCCGTAGCCGGGTAGGACGCCGCTCAGGTCGGCCAGCACGGGGCGCGTGGCCTGCTCGACGGTGGCGGGGTCCAGCACCCGGCCCGGGGCGAGGAGCTCGCGGGCGAAGCGGGCCAGGTCCCGCGCCGTTGACCGGGCGGCGCGCGCCGGCGACCCGTCGAGGACCGTCGAGGCCATGGCCAGCGGTTCGAGCACGGCGGCGTCCAGGTAGGCGGCGAAGGGCATGCCCGCCGCGGCCTCGACCAGCTCGCCCAGCAGGTCGAACCCGGCGTTGGAGTAGATCCGGCGCGTGCCCGGCGCGGCCATGGGGTCGCGGCCCTCGGGGGCCAGGCCCGACGCGTGGGCCAGCAGGTGGGCCACCGTGGAGCCCGCGGGGCCGGCCGGGTCGTCGAGCGCGACGACCTCCTCCTGCACCGCGACGAGCACGGCGGCCGCGGTGAGCAGCTTGGTCACCGAGGCCAGCTCGAAGGTCCGGTCGACCTCACCGGCGAAGGCGGGGTCGCCGTCACGACCCAGCGCGACCGCGGCGGCGTGGTCCACCGGCCACGTCGCGACCCGCCCCAGCGCCTCGGACCGCCCCGGCACGGT
>JBFWTJ010000140.1:0-9891 GCA_050247895.1 Acidimicrobiia bacterium | reverse complement strand
CGGCGGTCGCGCCAGCGGGCGCGTCCCAGCGGTCGAGCGCGAGGGAGTCCTCCGCGTCGAGGTCCACCCCGGCCAGGTGGGGCACGACGCCCAGCGTGGGCACCCCGCAGCGTCGCTCGAGCTCGGCCGTGCCCGGTGCGAGCAGGGTCGGGTCGCCCCGGAAGCGGTTGACCACGAAGCCGCCGATGGTCCGGGCCAGCTCGGGGGGCAGGAGCGCCACGGTGCCGTAGAGGGACGCGAACACCCCGCCCCGCTCGATGTCGGCCACGACGATCGCGGGCATCCCGGCCTGGGCGGCCAGGGGCAGGTTGGCCAGGTCGCTGTCGAGGAGGTTGATCTCCGCCGCGCCGCCCGCACCCTCGGCGATCACCACGTCGTAGCGGGACCGCAGCGACTCCAGGGCCGCGGCGACCACCGGGCGCAGGGCGGGCGCGGCGGCGTGGTGGCCCACGGCGTCGGTGACCCGCACGGGCCGTCCCCGCACCACGACCTGGCTGGTCCGCTCGCCGGTCGGCTTGAGCAGGACCGGGTTCATGTCGACCTCGGGCTCGACCCCCGCGGCCAGGGCCTGGACCCACTGGGCGTGGCCGATCTCGCCACCGTCCGCGGTGACCGCGGCGTTGAGGGCCATGTTCTGGCCCTTGAAGGGCGCGACCCGCACGCCCCGGCGGGCCAGCGACCGGCAGAGGCCGGTGACGAGCCAGGACTTGCCCGCGTCGCTCGTCGTCCCGCAGACGAACAGGCCGCCCTTCACCGGGCCCGCCCGTCCCCCGGCGACGACGCCCCACCCGCGACCCGGGTCCCGGTCGAGCGCGACGCGTGGGCCGCCCGGGCGGCGGCCGGCATCAGGCCGGCGCGGCGAGCCGCTCGGTCCACGCCACGACGTCCGCCGGGCGGGCGCCGCGGTCGAGGAACCAGCGCTCGACGCCACCGAGGTCCTCGTCGACCGAGGCCAGGAAGTGGTCCATGACCCGGGCCGGGGCACGGTGCAGCACCGGGGGGAGCTCGTCGATCCCCGGCCCGCGCCGGGCCCGCAGCGCGGCCAGGACCCGGTCCATGCGGCCGTCGGTGACGGCGTAGTCGGCCACCACGGCGGGCCGCTCGACGCCGGCCAGCGACAGGAGCATGGCCACGACGACGCCGGTGCGGTCCTTGCCCGCCGCGCAGTGGACCAGGGTCGGCCCGTCCTGGTGGGCCAGGGTCGGCAGCAGGCCGATCAGGGCCTCGGTCGCCACGTCCAGGGTCTGGCGGTAGCGCCGCGCCATCCAGACCAGGAGGTCGTCCTCGGAAAGGCCGTCGGCCTCGGCCCGCGACGCGGCCCGGTCCTCGGTCGTGCTGGCCCGGTCGCGCAGCGAGAGCGACAGGTACTCCACCCCGGCGTCGCGCAGCGCGTGGGGGGCCGAGGTCTCGTGCTCGCGCAGCGAGCGCAGGTCGACGACACGGCGCAGGCCGACGACCTCGACCAGCTGGGCCACGTCGGCCGGCGTGCAGGCCACGGGCTCGTCGCTGCGCAGCAGCACGCCGCCGCGGGTGGTCCCGCCCCCGGCCAGGGGCAGGCCGCCCACGTCGCGGGCGTTGGCCAGGCCCTCCAGGGTCAGCCACATCGTGGTCTCGGGGGTCCCGCCGCTCACAGATCCTCCCTGGGGCCGCACCCGGGGCCCGTCCGCGCCGGGCGGCCCGGCACCCGCGCCGCCACGCCGCTCCCGTCGCTCCGCTCCTGCACGGCACCCACGGTAGGCCCCCGGGAGGGGTTCCGTGTCCGGCCGGCCGGGGCGGTCGGACGGCCCCGGTCAGACGCCCCGGCGGCCGGCCTCGCGCAGGAAGCCCTGCCCGCTGCGGAACATGCGGAACGGGGCTTCGGGGGTGGCCCCGGCCGCCGCGCCGGCGACCACGCCACCGTCGACGACCAGGGTGTGGCCGGTCACGAACCCGGCGTCGTCGCCGGCCAGGTAGAGGACGGCCCGGGCGATGTCCTCGGCCGTGCCGACCCGGCCGGGGATGGGCGTGCGCTCGAGGGCGATCCGGCGGGCCTCCTCGAGGCCGTCGGCGGTCCCCGTGTTGACCGCGGCGTTGAGCGGCGTGGTCAGGCTCCCGGGGGCCACGGCGTTGACCCGGATGCCCCAGGGGGCGAGCTCCACCGCCACGTTGCGGGTGAGGCCGACGACCCCGCTCTTGGCCGCGGTGTAGACGTGGGGGCCCAGGCCCCCCTGCAGCCCGGCGACGCTGGTGGTGGCCACGATGCAGCCCGACCGCTGCGGCTTCATGGCCCGGGCCCCGTGCTTCATGGCCAGGAAGACCGAGCGCAGCAGGACCGCCACGGTCGCCTCGTACTCCTCGAGGGGGATCTCGTCGATGGGCCCGAGCGCCCCGACGATCCCGGCGTTGGCGAACAGGCAGTCGAGCCGCCCGTGGTCCGCCACCGCGGCGTCGACCAGCGCGGCGACGTCGTCCTCGCTCGTCACATCGCAGCGGCGGAAGCCGGCCGCGCCGCCCAGCTCGGCGGCGAGGGCCGCGCCCCTGTCCTCCTGGATGTCGCCCAGGACCACGGTGGCGCCCCGCTCGACCAGGAGGCGCGCCGTGGCCTCCCCGATCCCGCTGGCCCCACCCGTGATCGCCACGACCGACCCTTCGATGGCTGTCATCGCCCCTCCGCTGCGCTCCGGGGGTCGGGCCCGCCCGGCCCGGTGCGACCCGGTGCCGGCGCGGCGCCCCGACCACGTCGTGGCCCGATCGTCGCACCACCGGCGAGGTCCCGCTGGGATCCGACCGGTCAGCCCGGGCCGAAGAGCTGGTCGACGATGCGCCGGGGCAGGTCGGGATCGGGCGGGAGGTGGCGGACCAGCAGGCGGTGGGCCAGCAACGCCGGGCCGATCTCGGCCACCAGATCGACGTCGGTGCCCGCGGGCAGCTCGCCCCGGGCCACGGCTCCGGCGACCAGGCGTTGGAGGTGCTCACGGCGCTCGCGCACGAAGACCCGCTCGAACTCGTCGCGCAGCTCGGGGTAGCGGAACTTCTCGGCCACGAACGCGGCCATGACGGGCCCCTCCCCGCCGGCCATGCCCCGCTGCACCGCGGCGAGCATCACCTCGACGTCGGCCCGCAGGTCGCCGGTGTCGGGCAGCGGCGCAGCGATGCCGGGGTGGCAGCGCAGGGCGTCGACCACGATGGCGGCCTTGCTCGGCCAGCGGCGGTAGATGGCCGGCTTGCCCACCCCGGCCCGGCCGGCGATGGCCTCGACCGACGTGCCGCCGTAGCCCTGCTCCACCAGGAGCTCGAGGGCGGCCCGGCGCACGGCCCGGTCGATGACCGCCGACCGGGGCCGGCCGCGACCCGCGCACGGCACCGGCCCGGGCGCCTCGCCGGTGCCCGGCGCCGCGCTCATCCCCCGGCCGCCCCCGCGGCCGTCACAGCCCGTCCCGGGCCAGGTCGGGGAGGCCGTCGACGGGATCCACCCCGGGATCGGCGACCTCGGGCCGGACGGGCGCCTCGGCGCGGTGGCGGGCGGGCAGGAAGCGCAGCACCCCGGCCGAGGCCACGAGCATGATGATCCCGGCGACGACGGCGGTGACGTGCAGGCCGTGGACGTAGCCCTCGCGGGAGGCGGCGAGGATCTGCGCCGCCGTGGCGCCGCCCTGCTCGCCGGCGACCTGGAAGGCCCGGCCGATGGAGTCGGCCACCTGGCCCAGCACCGGCGCGGGCACGGCGTCGCCGAGCAGGTCGCGCACCTCGGCCGAGTAGCGCGACGCGAGCAGCGAGCCGAACACGGCGACGCCGACCGCGCCGCCGACCTGGCGGGTGGTGTCGTTGACCGCCGAGCCGACGCCGGCCTTCCACGGGGGCAGGGAGCCCATGATCGAGTCCGTGGCCGGGGCCATCGTGTTGGCCATGCCGAGCCCGAGGACCAGGGTGACGCCCACGACGTGCAGGGCGTTGCTGCCCACGTCGAGGGTGCCCAGCAGCAGCATGGCCACGCCGACGATGGCCAGGCCGGCCGAGACGACGACCTTGTTGCCGAAGCGCCGGACCCACACGCTCGACAGCGGGGCCATCACCATCATCAGCGCCGACTGGGGCAGCAGGAGGGCGCCGGCCTTGATCGTCGAGTAGCCGAGCACGAGCTGGAGGTACTGCGTCAGCAGGAAGACCAGCCCGAACAGGCAGAGGAACGTGAGGGTGATGGCGGCGCTGGCCACCGAGAACCGGGGGTTGCGGAAGAACTGGAGGTCGAGCATCGGGTGCGTGGAGCGGGCCTCCCAGGTGAAGAACCCGGCGATCAGCGCCAACCCGACCACGAAGGCGGCCAGCACCGGCCCCGACGTCCAGCCCTTGGAGGGCGCCTCGATCACGCCCCAGAGCAGGACGGTCAGCCCGACGATGGACAGCACCGCGCCGCCGGGGTCCAGGCGCGGGGCGCGCTCGTCGCGGGACTCGGGGACGAGCATGTAGCCCAGGACCAGGCCGGCCACCACGACGGGCAGGTTGACCAGGAAGATCGCACCCCACCAGAAGTGCTCGAGCAGGAAGCCGCCGGTGACCGGGCCCACGCCCAGGCCCAGGGCCGAGACGCCGGCCCAGATCCCGATGGCCTTGCGGCGCTCGTCGTGGTCGGTGAAGACGTTGGTCAGGATCGACAACGTCGAGGGCATGATGAACGCCCCGCCGATGCCCATGAGGGCCCGGGTCCCGATGAGGAAGCTGGCGTCGGTGGCGACGGCCGACAGGATCGAGCCCACGCCGAAGACGGCCAGGCCGATGACCAGGCTGCGGTAGCGCCCGTAGCGGTCGCCCATCGAGCCCGCCGTGAGCAGGAGCCCGGCGAACACGATGGTGTAGCTGTCGACGATCCACTGGAGCTCGCTCTGCGAGGCGTCGAGCCCGCCCTGCGAGGTGGGGCTGGCCAGGCGGGGCAGGGCCACGTTGAGGATCGTGTTGTCGAGCAGGATCACGATGAGGCTGACGCACAGCACCAGCAGGATCAGCCAGCGCCGGCGGTGCACCACCTCGGGGTCGCGGAGCGCAGCGCGCACGGCGTCCTCCTCGTCGTCGGGCCCGACCACGGGCCTTCGATTACGGAACGGCTTCGTAACGTATGTGCCACGAGATCGCGCGTCAACGGCGTTGTCGGTCCGCCACTAACGATATATCGTGACCGCATGCGATTGATCACCGACACATCGAACCATAGGAGAGCACGCATGCGACAGGGACCTCCCTTCCACCACGGCCACCACCCCGGTGGCCCCCGCCGCCGGATGCGCCGGGGCGACATCCGCACCGCCGTCCTGGCCGTCCTGGCCGAACAGCCTCGCCACGGCTACGACGTCATCCAGGCGCTCGAGGAGCGCACCGAGGGCGCCTGGCGGCCCAGCCCCGGATCCATCTACCCCACCCTCCAGATGATCGAGGACGAGGGCCTCGCCACCGTTGTCGAGCGCGACGGGAAGCGCGTCTACGAGCTCACCGAGGCCGGCCGGGCCGAAGCCCAGGCACGCGTCGAGGAGGCGGGCGGCCCGCCCTGGTCGGGAGGCCCGGCCGGCAGCGGCCTGCGCCCGGCGCTGGCCCAGCTGCGCATGGCGGTGCGCCAGGTGGCCATGGCCGGCTCCAAGGAGCAGGTCGAGCAGGCGGCCCGGATCGTCGACGACGCCCGGAAGGCCATCTACCGCCTCCTGGCCGACGAGTGACGCCGGCCTGACGCTCGGGGAGTGGCCGCCGTCACAACCTTCTTGCAGCTACTGCAACTTTGCATAGCATGCAGCCACGAAGGCGGAACACGGCCGGCACCACCCCCCGAGCGAGATGACGGCGACGACCCCACCCAGGCCAGACCAGCTCACCCACCGGCAGATCCTGCTGATCTTCGGCGGGCTCATCATGGGCATGATGCTGGCGTCGCTCGACGCCACCATCGTCACCACCGCGCTCCCCACCATCACCGGAGAGCTCGGCGGGCTCGACCACCTCTCCTGGGTCGTCACCTCCTACCTGCTGGCCTCCACGGTGGCCACGCCGCTGTACGGCAAGCTCGGCGACCAGTTCGGCCGCAAGCGCCTGTTCCAGGTGGCCATCGCCGTGTTCCTGGTGGGCAGCGCCCTGTGCGGCCTGTCGCGGTCCATGGGCCAGCTGATCGCCTTCCGGGCCGTCCAGGGGCTCGGCGGCGGCGGGCTCCTCGTGCTCGCCCAGGCCATCATCGGCGAGGTCGTCTCCCCCCGCGAGCGCGGCCGGTACCAGGGCTACTTCGGTGCCGCGTTCGGAGCCTCCAGCGTGGCCGGGCCGCTCCTCGGGGGCTTCTTCACCGACCACGTCTCGTGGCGGTGGGTCTTCTACGTGAACCTCCCGCTGGGGATCGCCGCCCTCCTGGTCACCGCGGCCGTCCTGCCCGCGGGCCACCGCCGCATCGCGCCCCGCATCGACTACGCCGGTGCCGCCGTGCTCAGCGCGGCGATCAGCTGCGTCGTGCTGCTCACCACCTGGGGCGGCACCGAGTACGCGTGGGGCTCACCCACCATCGTGGGGCTGGGGACGGCCTCGGCGTTGCTGGTCGGCGCGCTGGTGCTGGTCGAGCGCCGGGCGGCCGAACCCATCGTCCCCGTCCACCTCTTCTCCATGCGGACCTTCCGGATCTCGACCTCGGTGAGCTTCGTGGTCGGCATCACCATGTTCAGCGCGGTCAGCTTCCTGCCGCTGTTCCTCCAGGTCGTGAACGGCGCGTCGGCCACCAGCTCGGGCCTGCTCCTGCTCCCCCAGATGCTGGGCATGTTCGGCGCCTCGATGATCAGCGGCCAGGTGATCAGCCGGACCGGCCGCTACAAGCCCTTCCCGGTGGCCGGGATGGGACTCGTCGCGATCGCCGTCACCCTCCTGTCGACCATGGGACCCGGCACCTCGCAGGCCGTGGTGAGCGCGTACATGGTGCTCACCGGCATCGGGTTGGGCTGCACCCTCCAGACCCTGGTCCTGTCGGTCCAGAACGTGGTCCGGCCCGGCGACCTCGGCGTGGCCACCTCGTCGGTGGCCTTCTTCCGGTCGATGGGCGGCGCGCTGGGCGTCGCGGTGTTCGGTGCCCTCTTCAACAGCCGCCTGGCCGCCCGCGTCGGCACGACGGTCGCCCTCGGCGAGGGGTCGAGCTTCACGCCCGAGAGCGTCCAGGCCCTCCCCGAGGCGGACCGGATCACCTTCGTGGCCGGGTTCTCCGACGCCCTCACCGAGGTGTTCCTCTACGTGGTACCGCTCGTCGTGGTGGCCTTCGCGGTGACCTGGCTGCTGCGCGAGGTGCCCTTGCGGGGCTCCACGCCCCTCTCCGGCGGCGAGGGCGGCCACCGGGACACCGCCACGGCGGCAGAGGACGCGTCCGAGGCCGGCGGGCTGGCCGCCGTGGCGTCCTGAGCGGGCACGGCGTGCCGGCGCCCGGCCCCAACCGGCCGCTCCTCCCGTGACCGCCGGCACGGCAGGCCCGGCACGCCCGGCGCCGAGCGGGTGCCGCAGCCCGGGGGCACCGGGCGGGTCCAGCGACCCGGGGGCGCAGGGCAGCGACGCCCGGTCCTGAACCCGCCGGCTCGCCTCAGCCGGCGGACGGGGCGAGGCGGGCCCGGAGCTCGCCCTTGGTGACCTTGCCCATGGCGTTGCGGGGCAGGGCGTCGACGAAGTGCACGGCCTTGGGCACCTTGGGCCCGCCCAGCCGGGCCCGGGCGTGGGCCACGAGCGCGGCGCTGTCCACCTCGGCGCCGGCCCGGGCCACCACGACCGCGGTGACCGCCTCGCCCCAGCGCGGGTCGGCCACGCCGACCACGGCCACGTCCTCGACCGCGGGATGGGTGCGCAGGACGTCCTCGACCTCCCGGCTGGCCACGTTGGTCCCGCCGCTGATGATGATGTCCTTCTTGCGGTCGACCAGGGTGACGAAGCCCTCGTCGTCGTAGGTGCCGACGTCCCCGGTCAGGAACCAGCCGTCGCGCCAGCCCGTCTCGTTCTCGGGCACGTCGCCCCAGTAGCGGTCGACCACGTGCTCACCTCGCAGGGCGATCTCCCCCGGCTCCCCCGGCCCGACCACCTCCGACCCGTCGTCGCGCAGCAGGCGGAGCTCCACCGTGGCGCTGGGCTTGCCCACCGACAGGAGGCGCTCGGGCGGGTGGGCGCCGACGGGGTACATGTCGCCGGGGCGGATCACGCAGGCCACGGCGGTCGACTCGGTCATCCCGAACATGGGCCGGAAGACCTCGCCGAACGCGGCCACGCCCGCCTCGAGCAGCGGCGCGGGGACGGGCGCGGCGCCGATGACCACGTTGCGCAGCGACGACGTGTCGTAGCGCTCGCGGTCGGGCACCGAGAGCAGGTCGTGGAGCATGGTCGGCACCAGCACGGCGTGGGTGACCCGGTGGCGCTCGATCGTGGCCAGGCAGGCCTCGGGCTCGAAGCGGGGCACGACCACGATCCGGGACGCCTCGGGCAGCGTGAAGAGCTGCCCGGGCCCGCCGGGCACGTTGGCCATCGGGTGCTGGATCAGGTAGGCGTCGTCGGGCCCGATCGGGTTCTCGGCGACGAACGCCATGATCGCGGCGCGGGCGTTGCGCTGGCTGATGACCGCCCCCTTCGGCCGGCCGGTCGTGCCGGAGGTCGAGCCGATCGTGAAGGGCGCGTCGGGGTCGACGTCGTCACGCCACGCGCCCGGTCCGTCGAGCACGGCGTCGAGGTCCTCGCCCTCGGGACCGCCGGGCAGGCGCACCACGACCTCGCAGTCCTCGGTCCACGCACCCAGGCAGGGGGCGGCGTCGGGTCCCAGGAGCACGGCCCGGGGCCGCAGGTAGCCGCCGTAGTAGGCGTCGAGCTCGGCCGGGGCCATCCGGGTGGTGACCGGGGCCACGACCAGCCCCGAGCCGGCCGCGGCGTAGTACGCCTCGAGGATCTCGGGGAGGTTGCCCGACACGACCCCGACCCGGTCCCCGGGGACCAGGCCGCGGCGGGCCAGGCCACCGGCGAGCGCCGCGGCCCGCTCGGCGACCTCGCCCCAGGTGCGCGCCCCGCCGGGCCACTCGACGGCGATCCGGTCGGGGTGGAAGCGCCGGTTGACGTCGAGCATGCGGGCGATGTGCACGGGGTCCCTCCCTGGCCCGGGCTGCCGGGCCGACTCCGCCGGGCGCGCCCGCGCCCGGTCCGACCCGTCGTTCCTACTACTGCTGGTAGCCCTCCACGACACCGGCCGGGCGCACCTCGGCCGCCTCGGGGTCCTGGCCGCTGTCACGACGGGCCCGGCGCTGGCGCAGGAGGTCCCAGCACTGGTCGAGGGCGACCTCGATCGACCGCAGCCGGGCCAGCTGCTCCTCGTCGAGCCCCTGGCCGGCGTGGGAGCGCTCGAGCTCGTGCTCCTCGTCGGCCAGCTCGTTGATGCGACGGACGAGCGCGGCGTCATCCATGGCAGCTCCTCTCCACGAGACGCCCCCAGGCTGCCAGATCCCCGACGGGCCCGGGCCGGGCCGGTGCGCGACGGGCGGCCCGGGCCTGCCAACATCGTGCGATGTCGGAGCAGCGGCGGCCGGGGCGACCCCGGGCCAGCGGGCGGGTGGCCAGCGGGGACGTCCGCCAGGAGCTGCTCGTCGCCGCGTCGCGGATCTTCTCCGAACGGGGCATCGCCGCCACCCGCATCAGCGACGTCGCCGACGCGGTGGGGCTGCGCCCGTCGGCCGTCTACTACCACTTCGCCGGACTGGACGAGATCGTCGCCACGCTCCTGCGCTACGTGGTGGACGAGTCGGCCGCGTTCGCGACGGCCATGGCCGACGCCGGTGCCGAGGCGGCCGGCCCGGCCAGCGAGCGGCTCCGCCGGCTCATCACCCAGCACGTCGCCCGGATGACGGCGGGCCCGTTCGACCTGTGGTTCGTGGCCAGCATGCCGATCGG
>JBFWTJ010000139.1:0-9909 GCA_050247895.1 Acidimicrobiia bacterium | reverse complement strand
AAGGCCACGAAGCCCACCGGCGGGGCGGGTGCGAACGCGCCGGCGGGGTCGACCGGCCGCCGCGGGGTGACGGGCTGGGCCTGGCCGGGCGCCCCGCCGGCCCGGCCGGTGCGCATGAGCCCGGCGACCTGGACCGCCGCGGCCGGGTCGATGCCGGTGACCACGACCTCCACGTCGCCCTCACGCAGGGCGGCGACGGCCCCGTCGGGACCGGTGGCGACCAGGCCGGGACCCCCGCCCAGGTCGGCGGGCGCGACCGGGCCGCCGGACAGCGACCCCACCAGCGCGGCCTCCCACGCGGCCAGGGTGGCCGGCTCGTAGAAGGCGGTACCGACGAGCCGCAGGACCAGCACCGAGCCGAGCTCGCGGGCATCGGCGGTGGCGTAGACCCGCCGGGTGAGCGCGACGTCGACCTCGGGGCCCTCGGCGAAGGTGGCGGCGGCGGCCTCCTCGCTGGGCAGCGCGGCGCCGAAGGCCAACCCGTCGCCGACCAGGACGGTCGTCGGGTCGACCGGGTCGAGGGCGACGCCACCGGCCCGGGTCGGCGGGGCCGCGGCGTCGGTGCCGGCCGCGGTGCCGGCCGGATCCCGCTCGAGCGGGCTCGGGGGACCGGCCCCGTCGTCCCCGCCGGTGCACGACGCCAGGACGGCGGCGAGCACGACGACGGCGAGGGCACGGCCGGGCACGGTCTGCGAACGATAGGAGGCGATAGCCTCCCCGTCGATGCGAGAGACCGTCGGAGAGCTGCTGGCCCGGCTCAAGGAAGAGATCGACCGCGCCGAGCACGGCGAGGACAACCGCGAGGTCCTGGCCGCCCTGGCCGGCCAGCTGGAGCGCCGGCTGGACCCCGACGAGGACGACGAGGACGGCCTGGTCGACGACCTGCGCGACGGGGTGCGCCGCTTCGAGGTGACCCACCCCGAGCTGGCCGACCTCATCGGCCGCGCCGCCGACGCCCTCAGCAGCATCGGCCTCTAGCCGCGCCCTCCGAGGGCGTTCAGGCGCGGGCCCGGGGCCGACGACGACCCGGCGCCCGCCGAGACCGGCCCGGTCCGCCGAAGATGTCGGCTGCCGTCACCACGAACGTGCCGGGTGCGGCGCCCGTGACCTCCTCCCGGGCCGCGACCGCCAAGCGGAGCGGGTCGCCGACGGAGGGCAGGGACGCGGCCTTGCGGTGCAGCGCGGCCTCGACCCGCCGGGCGTCGACGCGCCGGGTCCACTTCGCCTCGCCCACCAGGACGGCACGTCGCTCCCTCCCGGCGAGCGCGACGGCGTCGATCTCGTCGGCACCGCCCGACCAGGACGGGCCGATGGCCACGACGTCTCCGAACGCGCCGGCCGCCGCCTCACGCCGGAGGTGCTGGCGGAACGCCTCCTCGAAGCGCGGGCCGAGGTGGTCGTCGAGCGAGCCGAGCACGACGGAGAGGATCGACGGCCCGAGGCCGCGGTCGATCTCCGACCGGTGGCGGTCCACGATCCCGAGCCAGAAGGCGAGGAAGTTGTCGGCGATGCGGTACACGGCACGCCGCGTGCGGGCCGGGTCCTCGAGCACGGGCACCATCCGCTCGACCAGGCGGAGCTCGACGAGTCGCTCGAGGGTCCTGGTCGGATCGGTGCGCACCGCGTCCTTGATCTCGCCGAACTTGGTCCGGCCCGCGGCGATGGCGGCCATGACCTGCCCCGACAGCCCGCTGTTGTCGCCTTCGGTGGCCAGGATGAGCTGGCCCTCGGTCAGGAGCCGCCCGGCGGGCGAGCAGACGAGCTCGGCCAGGTTCGCCCGGACCGACGCCGCCTGGTCCCACCACGACAGGTAGAGGGGCGTTCCGCCGACGAGGCCCCACACCACGGCCCGGGTCGACGGGTCGAGGTCGTGCAGCAGGAGGCCGGCCTCGTGGGGTCGGAAGGGGTGCACGGCCATGCGGAGCCCGAAGCGCCCGAACAGCGGCCGGCGCTCCTCGGCGAGCGCCTCCATCGTTCGCACGGCGGAACCGCAGAGCAGGACCCGCAGCGGAGAGGGGCGTGGGAGCGCGTCGCACAGGGCCCGCAGGACGCCTTCCAGCTCCGGCGAGGTGGCGACGAGCTCGGGGAACTCGTCGAGCACGACGAGGACGGGCTCGACGCGCGCCGCCGACGTCAGCGCCTCGAACGCCTCGTCCCAGTTGGAGTAGGGCCGTGACACCAGGTCCCGGGTGCCGGCCAGGCCGGCCCGCGCCACCTCCGCCGACAGGATCTGCAGCTCGAGGCCGGGCGGCCGCCGGCCCCCCGTGTGCACGACGGCCAGTGGCCGCCCCTCGGCGAAGCGCCCGAGCAGCATCGTCTTGCCCACGCGACGCCGTCCCCAGACCAGCCCGAGCGGTTCGCCCGAGGCCCACCAGCGCTCCAGCTGGGCCAGCTCGTCCTGACGGTTCACGAACACGAGATCGCCTCTCTACCTACGCCCACGTAGCCTACGTCGACGTAGCATACGTCGACGTAGGCCGTTCCGCCTCCGACCGAGCGGCGGGCCCGCCCGGTCCTTGTGCCAGGCTCGTGTGCCGGTTACCCGTCGGCAGCCGGGAGCCCGAGCCCTGACCCGAGGAGAGCAGCATGCAGGTCCACCTGGTCGACGGGACCTACGAGCTGTTCCGGTACCACTACGCGCCCTCGAACCGGGACCCGCGGCTCGGTGCGACCCGGGGCGTGGTGGGCACCTGCCTCCAGCTCGTGGCCCAGGGGGCGACCCACGTGGGCGTGGCCACCGACCACGTCATCGAGTCGTTCCGCAACGACCTGTGGCCGACCTACAAGGACGGCTCGGGGGTCGACCCCGACCTGAAGGCCCAGTTCCCGCTGGTCGAGGAGGCCCTGGAGGCCGCCGGGTTCACCGTGTGGCCCATGGTCGAGGTCGAGGCCGACGACGCCCTGGCCGCCGCGGCGGAGTTGGCCGCGGCCGACGAGCGGGTCGACCGGGTCGTCATCTGCACGCCGGACAAGGACCTCGGCCAGTGCGTGGGCGGCAAGGTCTGGCAGTGGGACCGGCGCCAGGACAAGTGGTTCGACGCCGAGGGCGTGCGGGGCCGCCTGGGCGTGCCGCCGGCGTCGGTCCCCGACCTGCTGGCGCTGGTCGGCGACACGGCCGACGGGTTCCCCGGCCTGCCCGGGTGGGGGGCCAAGTCGGCCGCCGCGCTGCTCGACCGCTGGGGCCACCTGGAGGAGATCCCGGCGGACCCCCTCGACTGGGACGCCGGCGTGCGGGGTGCGGCGAAGCTCAACGCCGTCCTGCGGGAACGTTGGGCCGACGCCCTCCTGTTCCGCCGCATCGCCACCGTCGAGCGAGACGTCGAGGTCGGCTCCGTCGACGCCTGGCGCTGGACCGGGCCCACGGAGGGCTTCGCCGACCTGTGCACCCGCATCGGCGGGCCCGAGCTCGCCACCCGTGCCGCCCGGCTGGCCGCGGACCGGGATCCGGGCGGGCACGGCTAGCGTCGACCGGCCGCCCGCCCGCGCCCCGGAGGTCCCCCTGTGCGCCACCGCCTGCCCGCCGCCGCCCTCGTGCTCGCCCTGGCCCTCGCCGCCTGCGGCGACGACGAGCCGCTGAGCACCGAGGTCACCTCGCCCAGCACCACCTCGTCGACCGAAGCCCCCGAGGTCAGCATCCAGCCGGTGCTGCCGGGCGAGGTCGCCGACCCGGCCCTGGCCGAGGAGGTCCTGGACCGGACGCCCCCCGATCCCGACAGCCCGCCGGCCGACCTGGCGCCCGACGCCCTCGAGGTCACCACCCTGATCGAGGGGGAGGGCGACGAGCTCCGGCCCGGCGACACGGTCGTGGTCCACTACGTCGCCGTGCTGGCCGACGGCACCGTGTTCGACAACTCCTGGAACCGGGGCCGCACGCTGGAGACCACGATCCCGGGCACGCTCATCGACGGATGGAACGAGGGCCTCGTCGGCGTGAAGGCCGGCGAGCGCCGGCGCCTGGAGATCGGCTCGGAGCTGGGCTACGGCCCCCGCGGCAACGGCGACATCCCCCCGAACGCGCCGCTCGCCTTCGAGATCGACGTCGTCGGGATCATCCCCCGGTAGCCGGGCGCGACCCCGAAGCCGGGCTCAGCCGGGGCCGAAGATGGCAGCCAGCTCGGCCGGGGCCACCTCCTCGAGCTGGTCGTAGGTGCACGAGCGGGGCTCCCGATCGGGCCGGAACCGCACCAGGCGCGCCGCGTGGCGGAAGCGGCCCGACAGGACGTGCTCGTAGCGCACCTCGGCCACCAGCTCGGGGCGCACCGGCTCCCAGGACATGTCCTTGGTGGCGTTCCAGCGGTTCATGCCGCCGGGCATCCGCCCCCCGAAGCTGGCCTGGGCCTCGGCCCACTCCCGCCACGGGTGATCCTCCAACGCCCGCTCCCGCAACGGGGCCAGCTCGTCGACCAGCTCCCGGCGCCGGGCCGCGGTGAACGAGGTGGCCACGCCCACGTGGTTGAGCCGGCCCGCGCCGTCGAAGAGGCCCAGCAGCAGGGAACCGATCCCCTCCCCGTCCTTGTGGACCCGGAAGCCGGCCACCACGCAGTCCGCGGTCCGCTCGTGCTTCACCTTCCACATCGTGCGCTTGTCCTGCAGGTAGGGGGCGTCGGCCGGCTTGGCCATCACGCCGTCGAACCCGGCCCCCTCGAAGCGGGTGAACCAGTCCTCGGCCTCGTCGGGGTCCGACGTGGTCGGGGTGAGGTGGACCTGGCCTCCGGTGCGTCCCTCCAGGGCCTCGGCCAGCAGGCGGCGTCGCTCGGCGAAGGGATCGACGCACAGGTCGCGCTCCCCCAGGGCCAGCAGGTCGAAGGCCACGAACGACGCCGGGATCTCCTCGGCCAGCATGCGCACCCGGGACTCGGCGGGGTGGAGCCGGAGCTGGAGGGCGTCGAAGTCGAGCCCGTCGCCGCGCACCACCACGACCTCGCCGTCGACCACGCAGCGCTCGGGCAGCGCGGCCCGCAGCGGCTCGACCAGCTCGGGGAAGTAGCGGGTCAGCGGCCGGTCGTTGCGACTGCCCAGCTCGACCTCGTCGCCGTCACGGAAGACGATGCAGCGGAACCCGTCCCACTTGGGCTCGTAGACCAGGCCCGGGTCCCGGGGCACGGCGTGGACCGCCTTGGCCAGCATGGGCTTGACCGGCGGCATCACGGGAAGGCGCACACCGGCAGGGTAGAGGCGACCGGGAGCCGCGAAGATGACCGGGGTGGGATCCAGGCCGGCGGCCGTGGCGGTGCTCGGGCTGCTGCCGCCGCTTCGACGGCACGGTGGCCTGGGGCGACCTGGTCGTGCACCGGGACGTGGCCGGTTCCCTGGCCGCGGTCTTCTCCCGGCTCCTCGACGCCGGCTTCCCGATCGAGCGCATGGTCCCGGTGTCCGCCTTCGGCGGGAGCGACGAGGCGTCGATGGCGGCCAACAACACCAGCGCCTTCAACTGCCGGGCGGTCACGGGCGGGTCGGGCTGGTCCGAGCACGCCTTCGGCCGGGCGATCGACCTCGACCCGGTCCAGAACCCCTACGTCCGGGGGACCACCGTCCTGCCCGCGGCGGGGGTGGCCCACCTGTCCCGCACGCCCGCTCCGGGCCGGATCCTGGCCGGCGACGCCGTGGTCGGGGCCTTCGCCGCGGTGGGCTGGCACTGGGGCGGGGCCTGGTCCTCGCCGGTGGACCACCAGCACTTCTCGGCCACCGGACGCTGAGCCCGCTGGTTGGGAGGGGCTCCGCGGGCGCCGGTAGCCTCTCGCCGTGAGCGAGCACCCGATGAGCGAGCGGTTGGCGGAGCTGGCGAAGCGCAAGGAGCAGGCCCTCCACGCCGGCTCCGAGCGGGCGGTGGAGCGGCAGCACGCCAAGGGCAAGATGCTCGCCCGGGAACGCCTGGAGTACCTGCTGGACCCGGGCTCGTTCCACGAGCTCGACATGCTGGCCCGCCACCGGGCCCACGACAGCGGCCTGGCCGAGCGCCCCTACACCGACGGCGTGGTCACCGGCTGGGGCACCATCGAGGGCCGCAAGGTCTTCGTCTTCAGCCAGGACTTCACCGTGTTCGGCGGGGCCCTGGGCGAGGTGTTCGCCGAGAAGATCCACAAGCTGATGGACCTGGCGCTCAAGGTCGGCGCCCCGGTCGTCGGGCTGAACGACGGCGCCGGCGCCCGCATCCAGGAGGGCCCGGTCAGCCTGGCCAGCTACGGCGGGATCTTCTACCGGAACGTCGCCGCGTCGGGCGTGATCCCCCAGATCAGCGTGATCCTCGGGCCCTGTGCCGGCGGGGCCGTCTACTCCCCGGCGATGACCGACTTCATCTTCATGGTGAAGGAGTCGTCGCACATGTTCATCACCGGTCCCGACGTGGTGAAGACGGTGACCGGCGAGGAGGTGACCCTCGAGGAGCTGGGCGGCGCCATGTCGCACGCGACCAAGTCGGGCGTGGCCACCTTCGTGTCCGAGGACGAGAAGTCCTGCCTGGACGACGTGAAGTTCCTCCTCGGCTTCCTGCCGGAGAACA
Organism: Acidimicrobiia bacterium; assembly: GCA_050247895.1. GTDB lineage: Bacteria > Actinomycetota > Acidimicrobiia > Acidimicrobiales > VFJN01 > CAVPEW01. The sequence continues at coordinate 3,410 of JBFWTJ010000139.1, read as the reverse complement.
ACCTGGAGGAGCCGCCCCGGGTCGAGGCGGTCGACGACCCGCAGCGGCTGTGCCCCGAGCTGGGCGAGCTGATGCCCCCGTCGCCCAACATCCCCTACGACATGACCGCGGTCATCCGCTCGGTCGTCGACGATGGCGACTACTTCGAGTACTTCCCCCACTGGGCCGGCTCGATCACCTGCGGCTTCGCCCGGCTCGACGGCCAGACCGTGGGGATCGTGGGCAACCAGCCGATGGTCCTGGCCGGGGTGCTCGACATCAACTCCTCGGAGAAGGCGGCGCGCTTCGTGCGCACCTGCGACGCCTTCAACATCCCGATCGTGACCTTCGTCGACGTGCCCGGCTTCCTGCCCGGCGTCGACCAGGAGTACGGCGGCATCATCCGCCACGGCGCCAAGCTCCTCTACGCCTACTGCGAGGCCACGGTCCCCCGCATCCAGGTGATCACCCGCAAGGCCTACGGCGGCGCCTACGTGGTCATGAACTCCAAGAGCATCGGCGCCGACCTGGCCTTCGCCTGGCCCTCGGCCGAGCTGGCCGTGATGGGCCCGCAGGGCGCGGTGGAGATCGTGTACCGCAAGGAGCTGGCCGCGGCCGACGACCCGGTGGCCCGCCGGGCCGAGCTGGTCGAGGAGTACACCGAGCGCTTCTGCAACCCGTACGTGGCCGCCGAGCGCGGCTTCGTCGACGACGTCATCGACCCGGCCGAGACCCGGGTGAAGCTCATCGCCGGCCTGTCGGTGCTGCGGTCCAAGCGCGAGGAGCTGCCCAAGCGCAAGCACGGGAACGTGCCCCTGTGACGGGCGAGGCCCGCATGGAGGTCACCCCCGCACCGACCGCCGAGCAGGCCGCGGCGATCGTCGCCGCGGTCGACGCCCTTTGGCCGCGGCCCGCGGTGGCCGAGGCCAGGGCCACCTCGCCCCGCTGGCGCTTCAGCGGGCGCTGGTGGACCAAGCCGATCCCGGTCCGCCGCGACCGCCCCTGGTAGCGGCGCCCCGCGGGCCCCGTCCCGCCGGGCCGGGTCCGCTCAGGTCCGCTGCCAGCGCAGCAGGTACCGCTCGAGCGCGGCGAACACGAAGTTCACGATGGTCGCCACGAACATGAACAGCACCAGGATCGCGAACATGTGGTTGATCTGGTACGAGGACGAGAAGAACACCAGGTCCTGGCCCAGGCCCTCGGGGGCGGCGATCATCTCCGACGCCACCACGCCCAGCAGCGAGTAGGTGAAGGTCAGGCGCAGGCCGGCGAACATCGTCGGCACGGCCGACGGCAGCACGACCTTGGCCACCAGGGCCGGGCGTTTGAGCCCGGTGACCCGGGCCATCGTCATCAGGTCGACGTCGACGGACTTCACCGCCGACCGGGCGTTCTCGGCCAGGATGAAGAAGACGATGGTGACGGCGAGGGCCACCTTGGCGCTGGTGGTGAGGCCGAACCAGACGAGGAACAGCGGGGCCAGGGCGAGCCGGGGCACGCTGTTGAGCGGGGTCAGGAACGGCCCGATGACGTCGTCCAACGTCGGGATGATGCCCAGGATCAGCCCGCCCAGGGTCCCGAGGATGGAACCGATGACGAAGGCGTAGAGCACGGCCTGGCCGGTCGCCTTCATCGAGGAGATGCCACGGTCGGAGGGCAGGTAGTCCCACATGGCGTCCCAGATGCCCGAGGGCCGGCCGAAGAGGCCCTGGTCGATCCAGTCGCGGTTGCCGGCGATCTCCCACAGGATGAGGGCGACCACGAGCACCACGACCCGGGCCAGGTAGATGCCCCACCTGCGCCGGGGCGGCTGGAGGACCTCGACCGGCTGGGCGACCGTGGTCGACAGCTCGGCCTCGACCTCGGCCGCGGTGGCCGGGTCGTCGGCCTCGAGCCCCAGCCCGGCGGCATCGCTGCGCGTGTTCACCGGGTCACGCTCCTTCCCCGCCACCGGTGGCCGGCGCGGCGCCCGTCGGGGCGACGATGGCACCCTCGAGGCTCTCGAAGAGCCCGTGGGCGATCTGGCGGAACTTCTCCTCGAACATGATCTCGGTCAGCCGGTCGGCCCGGGGCCGGGGCAGGTCGACCACCTGGTCCTGGGCGATCCGGCCGGGGCTGGGCAGCATCACCACGACCCGGTCGGCGAGCAGCGTCGCCTCCTCGAGGTCGTGGGTGACGAACAGGACCGTCTTGGTGCTGTCGGATCCCAGGTGGTCCTCCCAGATGCGGAGGAACTCGGCCTGCAGGGTGAGCTTGGTCCGGGCGTCGAGCGCGGCGAAGGGCTCGTCCATGAGCAGGATCTTGGGATCGGGGGCGAAGGTCCGGGCCAGGGCGACGCGCTGGCGCATGCCCTGGGAGAGCTGGAGCCGGAACTGGCGCTCCCGGCCGGCCAGGCCGACCAGGTCCAGCATCTCGCGGGCCCGGGCGGCACGCTCCTTGCGGGACCAGCCCCGCGTCTCGAGGGGCAGCTCCACGTTGCGCTGGGCGGTGCGCCACGGGAGCAGCGCGTCGCGGGCGAACATGTAGCCGATGTCCATGTTGGGCAGCCGGGGCGGCTTCCCGTCCACGACGACCTCGCCCGAGGTCGGCGAGAGCAGCCCGGCGGCCATGTTGAGCAGCGTCGTCTTGCCGCAGCCGCTGGCACCGACCAGCGCCACGAACTGGCCTGGCTCGATGTCCAGGTCGATGTCCTGCAGGGCGACGATCCTGGAGGTGCCCTGCGCGAACACCTGCTGGACGCCCTGGAAGCTGATGAACCGCTGGTCGGTCATCTCGGTGCCCTCATGGAGGAGAACCCCCTGCGCGTGGTTCGGAAGGCTAATGGCACGAGGTGGGGACCGCAGCCCGCGATCCCCACCTCGTGGTCCACGTCGGTCCGGACGGTCAGCCCGGGATCAGGACGGTGTTGTCGAAGCCGGGATCGGGGTCCGGCTTGAGGACGCCGAGGTCGACGTACTTCTGGACCGTCTCGTTGTAGAGGTCCTCGTCGAGGTCGGTGCTGTACTTCGTGTAGCTCTCCTGGCGGACCAGCTCGGCGGCCTCGACGGTGATGCCGGTGTCGTCGGCGAGGATCTTGTTCACCTCGTCGGCGTTGTCGTCGTCGAGGATGTAGTCCAGCGCCTCGCCGATGGCCTCGCAGTAGGCCTTGGCCACCTCGGGGCGCTCGGTCAGGAACTTCTCGGTGCCGCCGATGGCCGAGCCGTAGAGCTTGTACTCGTCGACGTTGTCGGCGAGGTACATGAGCTCCTTGACGTCGGGGTTGTCCCGCAGCATCTGGGTGGCGGTCGGGCTGACCTGGGCCAGGTCGACCTGGTTGTTGGTCACCGCGGGCAGGACCACCGGCAGGTTCACGCCGAGGTTCACGTAGGTCATGTCGGTGGCGCCGACGGCCTCGATCGCCGACTGGAAGAACAGGTGCAGGCCGCCGCCGA
>JBFWTJ010000138.1:0-9944 GCA_050247895.1 Acidimicrobiia bacterium | reverse complement strand
TGCAGGGGCAGCTCGCCCCGGCGGGCCGCGGCCTCGGCCCGGGCCCCGACCAGGGCGGTGGCCGCCTCGACGCGGGCCCGGGGCTTGCGGGTCCGGGCCGGGGCCCCCCGGCGCAACCAGGCCAGCTCGGACCGGGCCAGGTTGCGGCGCACCTGCTCGCCGCGGGCGGCCCGCTCCTCGCGCTCGGCCCGGGCGTCGAGGTAGGACTGGTACCCGCCGTCGTGGACGTGCCCGCGACCCCGGTCGAGCTCCAGGATGCGGTTGGTCACCCGGTCCAGGACGTGCCGGTCGTGGGTGACCATCAGCAGCCCGCCCCCGAACCCGGCCAACCACTCCTCCAGCCACTCGATGGCGTCACGGTCGAGGTGGTTGGTGGGCTCATCGAGGACCAGCAGGTCCTCCTCGCCGGCCCGGCCGCCGTCACCGCCCACCGCGGCCAGCGCCCGGGCCAGCGCCACCCGCTTGGCCTGGCCGCCCGAGAGCCGGTCCACGTCCAGGTCGAGCGCATCGCCCAGCTCGAGGCGGTCGAGGATCGCCTCGACCTCCCACCCCCCGCCGACGACCTGGCGCACGGTGCCGCCCGGCAGGGGCGCGTCCTGGTCGAGGTGCGACAGGCGCAGGCCACGGCCCCGACGGACCGTGCCGGCCTCGGGCTCGACCGCGCCGGCCAGGACCTTGAGCAGCGTGGACTTCCCGGTGCCGTTGATGCCCACGACGGCCAGGCGGTCCCCGGTCGCCACGGTCACGTCGAGGTCGGCGAACAGGGGGCGCCCGGGTCGGCTCACGGCCAGGCCCTGGGCGTCGACGAGGATCACGTTGCGATCGTCGCACAATCCACTCGGCGCCCCCGATCGCTCGTTACCGTGCACCCATGGCGAACGACGGGATCCTGTCGGGACCCCTCGACCTGGACGGCCCCCGTCGGCGCCCCCCGGAATTCCCCGTCGTCGAGGCCCGGCCCGGGACCTTCGTCGAGCACCGGATCACCGGCGCGGTCGGCGAGGTCGTGTCGTTCGCCGACGACGTGGTGACCCTGCGCACGCCCGACGGCGCCCACCGGCCGTTCCGGCCGCTGCCCGGCGGCTTCCTGTTCGAGGGCCGGCCGGTGACGCTGGTCCGGCCCGCGCCCGCCCCCGAGCGGCGGGTGCGGATCACGGCCTCGGGCTCGATCGCCGCGCCGGCCGCGCCGGCACGGGTGGCCCGGGCGAGCCGCATCCTGGTCGAGGGGATCCACGACGCCGAGCTGGTCGAGAAGGTCTGGGGCGACGACCTGCGCGACGTCGGCGTGGTCGTGGAGCGGCTCGACGGCATGGACGACCTCGAAGCCCTGGTGTGGGACTTCGACCCGGGACCGGGCCGCCGGCTGGGGATCCTGCTCGACCACCTCGTCGAGGGGTCGAAGGAGGCCCGGGCCGCCGACGCCGTCCGCCACCCGCACGTGCTGGTCACCGGCACGTCCTTCGTCGACGTGTGGGCCGCGGTCCGGCCGGCCGTGGCCGCCATCCCGGCCTGGCCCGACGTGCCCCGGGGCGTGCCCTGGAAGCAGGGCGTCCTCGCCGCGCTGGGCATCGACGAACCGGCCGGGACGTTCTGGCGCCAGCTCCTGGCTCGCGTCTCGAGCTACCGGGACCTCGAGCCGGAGCTGGTGGGCGCCGTCGAGCGCCTCATCGACTTCGTCACCGACGAGGCGGCCTGAGCGTCATCCCCGGCGCACCCTGCTGCGCAGGGCCGCGAAGCACAGCCACATGCTGAGGGCGCCGACGCCGGCCACGGCCAGCAGGCCCTTGCCGATCGTCGACCACTCCCAGCCCTCGTAGACCAGCGCTCGCAGGCCCTCCAGCAGGTACGTCACCGGGTTGTAGCCGGCCGCGGTGTCGAGCCAGCCGGTGAGCGCCGGACGGGGCACGAACGACGTGGTGAGGAAGGCGAAGGGGAAGAACAGCAGGAAGCTCGTGTTCACCGCGGCGGGGTTCCCCGTCTTGAGCGCGATGGCGTAGGGGAACCCGGTGAAGGCCAGGCCCCACAACCCGCCGAAGACCACGAAGCACGCCACGCCGAGGATCCCGGTCTCGAAGCGCACCCCCGTGGCGAACCCGAGGACCAGGACCGGGACGGTCAGGGCGCAGACGAGCACGAAGTCGGCCACCATCAGGCCCAGCAGGAGCGGCAGGCGGCGGACCGGCGAGACGAGCAGGCGGTCGAAGTAGCCGCCCTGGATGTCGGTGACCAGCGTGCCGGCCCGGGAGATCCCGGTGACGGCGAAGATGATGGCCACCGGGAGCTGGAACGCCTTGAAGTCGAACCCGGGGGCGGCGGCCTCGGTGAGGTCCTGCAGCGAGCCGATGTTCACGGCGTAGAAGAACACCGGGATGACCAGGGCCGGGTAGAGCATCTCCTGGTCGCGGGGGATGCTGCGCAGGGCCCGGCCGGCCACCGCGAGCAGGTCGGCCAGGAAGCCGGCCCGGCGGGCGGCGACGGGGGCGGGCACCGGCACGGTCACGGCGGTCATCGGAGGGCCTCCTCGGCGTCGGGCTGCAGGCGGTTGCCGGTCAGCTCCAGGAACACGTCGTCGAGCGTGGGGGTGCGCAGGGTGAGGTCCCGGACCCGCACCCCGCAGCTGTCGAGGGCCACGGCGACCGGGCTCACCGCGGCAGCCCCGTCGTCGGCCACGATGCTGACCTCGTCGCCGTGGATCTCGACCTCACCCAGTCCGATGGCCTGGATGGCCTTGCGGGCCGGCTCGGGGTCGCCCTCGACGCGGGCCACGATCACGTCGGCGCCGATCGAGCGCTTGAGGTCGGCCGGGGTGCCCTCGGCCACCAGGCGGCCGGCGTTGAGGATGCCGACCCGGCCGGCCAGCTCGTCCGCCTCCTCCAGGTACTGGGTGGTGAGGAAGATCGTCATGCCCAGCTCGGCGTTGAGCCGGCGCACCTCGTCCCAGACCCGGGCCCGGCTGAGCGGGTCGAGCCCGGTGGTCGGCTCGTCGAGGAAGAGGACCTGGGGGTTGTGGACCAGGGCCGCGGCCAGGTCGAGCCGCCGCTTCATGCCGCCCGAGTAGGTGCCGATCAGCCGGTCGAGCGCGTCGCCCAGGTCGACCAGCTCGCCGAGCTCGGCCAGGCGGCGGTCGACCTCGCCGCGGTGCAGGCCGTAGAGGCGGCCCTGGAGCCGCAGCAGCTCGCGGCCGGTCTGCTTGGGGTCCAGCGCCGCCTCCTGGAGGGCGACGCCGATGCGGAGGCGCACGGCCTCGGGCTCGGCGGCCACGTCGTGGCCGGCGACGACGGCCCGGCCGGCGGTGGGCGTGAGCAGGGTGCACAGCACCCGCACGGTGGTCGACTTCCCGGCGCCGTTGGGCCCGAGGAACCCGTAGATCTCGCCGGGCTCGATCCGCAGGTCGATCCCGGCGACGGCGTCGAGCTCGCCGAAGCGGCGCTCGAGGCCCTCGGCGACCACGGCGGCGCCCGGCGGGCCGGAGGGGGGTGAGGTGGCAGGCATGGGGCGACCGTACGGTCGTGACCCTGACGGTTCCCGTCAGCGATGCGGGAGGTCCCCCTCCCGGGACCGTCACACCGCCACGCGTACCCTGCCGGCATGGCTGCGGAGCAGGTGGGGCTGGTCATCGGCACGGAAGACGCCACACCACTGGAGTTCTGGGTCGCGGTGGCCCCGGACCAGCACCTCCAGCTCGACGACGTGGTGGCCCTCGAGCGCGTCCTGCCCACCGGCGAGGTCGTCCGGATCTTCGGGATCGTCGGCCAGGTCCGGGCCCGGCACGAGGGGGCGAGGTTCCAGAGCGACGTGTTCCTCGTCGCGGAGGGTGTCCTGCCCGCCGAGGTGTCCGAGGCCGCCCTGGTCCAGCCGACCCGCTTCGAGCCCGAGACCTTCGTCCCGCCCCTGCCCGGCACCCCGGTGCGCCGGGCCACCGACGACGAGCGGGACCTGGCGCTGGACTTCGACACGGTCGAGCACCGCCTGCCCGCCGGGACCTCCCGGGACGGCGAGCCGGTCTGGCTCGACCTCGACTTCCTCGACGGCACCAAGGGCGCCCACGTGAACATCTCGGGCATCTCGGGGGTCGCGACCAAGACCACCTACGCCACCTTCCTCCTCTACGGGCTCTTCCACTCCGGCGTGCTCGGCGCCGAGGCGGCCAACACCAAGGCCGTGGTCTTCAACGTCAAGGGCGAGGACCTCCTCTTCCTCGACCACCCCAACGTGGCGCTGCGCGACGAGGAGCGGGGCCGCTACGCCGGGCTGGGCCTCGTACCGGGTGCCTTCGGCGACGTGGGGATCCTGGCCCCGCCCCGCAAGGGCGACGCCTCGGCCACCCCCCACACCGGGGCCCGGCTGAGCGGCGTCGACCCGCTGCTGTGGACGCTGCACGACTTCTGCGCCCAGCGCCTCTTCCCGTTCCTGTTCGCCGACCCCGAGGACGAGCGCCAGCAGTACACGATCGTGGTCCAGGCCGTCACCGCGCAGCTCGCCGAGGCGGCCCGGAACGACACCGGGGCCGACGGGGCCGTCCGCATCGGCGACGAGCGGATCACCACCTTCGGGGGCCTCGTCGACGCCGTCGAGCGCAAGCTCCTCGACGAGGAGGACGACCGCTGGACGGGCCGGGCCGTCACCGGCGGATCCGTCAACGCCTTCGTCCGGCGGCTCCACGCCGCGGTGCCCCACGTCGGCCACCTGGTCCGCGCCGACGTGGGCGACCCGGCCCGCCTGCGCTTCGACCTGGACGCCCACCAGGTCACCGTGGTCGACATCCACCAGCTCCACGACCGGGCCAAGCGGTTCGTGGTCGGGGTCATCCTGCGCCAGGCGTTCGAGGCCAAGGAGGCCTCCGGGGTGGCCCGCCCGCTCCAGCTCATCGTGCTCGACGAGCTCAACAAGTACGCCCCCCGGGACGGGTCGAGCCCGATCAAGGAGATCATCCTCGACGTCGCCGAGCGCGGCCGGTCGCTCGGCATCGTGCTCGTCGGCGCCCAGCAGACCGCCAGCGAGGTCGAGCGCCGGGTCGTGGCCAACAGCGCCGTGCGCGTGGTCGGCCGGCTCGACGCGGCCGAGGCCCGCCGGGACGAGTACGGCTGGCTCCCGCCCGTCCAGCGCCAGCGGGCGACCATCCTCAAGCCCGGCTCGATGTACGTCCACCAGCCCCGGCTGCCCGTCCCCCTGCTGGTCGAGTTCCCCTTCCCGGCCTGGGCCACCCGCTCGGCCGAGGCCCGCCCGGCGACGGCCGGGCTCGACCCCGAGACCGCCTTCGACGGGCTCACCTGAGCGTGGCCAGGATCCTGCACACCTCCGACTGGCACGTCGGCAAGGGGATCCGCGGCCGCAGCCGGGCCGACGAGCACCGAGCCGTGCTGGCCGAGATCGCCGGCCTGGCCGCCGAGCACCGGGTCGACCTGGTCGTGGTGGCCGGCGACGTGTTCGACACCGCCGCGCCCAAGCCCGACGCCGAGGAGATCGCCTATCGGGCCCTGCTCGACCTGGCCGACGCCGGCGCGCAGGTCGCGGTGATCTCCGGGAACCACGACAGCGCTCAGAGGCTGCGCGCCGTCGGCCCGCTGCTGGGCCGCGCCGGCGTCCACGTCCTCACCGAGCCCACTCGGCCCGACGCCGGGGGCGTCCGCCGCGTCGAGCTGGCCGGCGGGGAGGCCCTCGAGCTGGTCCTGCTGCCCTTCGTCTCCCAGCGGGGCATCGTGCGGGCCGACCAGCTCATGCACGACGCCGCCCACGAGCACGCCCAGGCCTACGCCGAGCGCCTGGCCGGCCTCGTCGGCCTCCTGTGCGCCGACCTCGACCCGGCCCTGCCCGCCGTGCTGGCCAGCCACTCGTTCGTGCTCGGCGCCCGGGCCGGCGGGGGCGAGCGCGCCGCGCACCTCGTCGAGGAGTACGCGGTGCCGGCCACCTGCTTCCCGGCCACCGTCGGCTACGTCGCCCTGGGCCACCTCCACCGGGCCCAGAAGCTGCCCGGCGCCACGCAGATCCACTACTGCGGCTCCCCCCTCCAGCTCGACTTCGGCGAGGCCGCCGAGGCCAAGCAGGTCAACCTGGTCGAGGTCGCCGCCGGCCGCCCGGCGAAGGTCACCCCGATCCCGTTGCGGCAGGGCGCGCCCCTGCACACCCTGGTCGGCACGCTCGACGCGATCGTCGACGCGGCCGGGCCGCTGCCCGAGGCGGCCTGGTTGCGGGCCCGGGTCGACGAGCCCCGCCGGGCCGGGCTGGCCGACGACCTGCGCCACGCCCTGGGCCCGCGCGCCGACCGGCTAGTCGACGTGCAGGTCCTGGGCACGCCCGACGAGCAGCGGGCCGACCGGCCGACCGTGGAGGGCCGCAGCCCCCGCGACCTGTTCGGCGAGTTCCTCGCCGCCCGGGGCATCGACGACCCGAAGCTGGCCGCCCTGTTCGACCGGCTCCACGACGAGGCCGCCGGTGCCGGCAGCGACGAGCAGGACGCGGCATGAGGCCGCTGCGCCTCGAGGTGGAGGGGTTCTCGGCCTTCCGGGCGCCCACCGCCGTCGACTTCCGCGACGCCGAGCTCGTCGCCTTCGTCGGGCCGACCGGATCGGGCAAGTCGAGCATCGTCGACGCCCTCACCTTCGCCCTCTACGGCTCGGTGGCCCGCTACGACGACCGGCGCGTCGTCGAGCCGGTCATCCACCAGCTCAGCCAGGAGGCCAAGGTCCGGCTCGACTTCGAGGTCGCCGGCGCCCGGTACGTGGCGGTGCGGATCGTGCGCCGGACCCGGACCGGGGCCACCACCCGGGAGGCCCGGCTGGCGCGCCTGGAGGCCGACGGCAGCCAGACCACCCTGGCGGGGACCGAGCGCGAGCTCAGCGCCGCGGTGGTCGAGCTGCTCGGCGTCGAGTTCGAGCAGTTCACCAAGACCTGCGTCCTGCCCCAGGGCGACTTCGCCGACTTCCTCCACGAGGACAAGCGCAAGCGCCAGGAGCTGCTCCGCCAACTCCTCGACGTCGGCGCCTACGCCCGCATGGGCCAGGTCGCCCGCACCCGGGCCGCCGAGGCCGAGGCGCGGGCCCGGCTCCTCCAGGAGCAGCTCGACGCCGACCCCCCGCTGACCGACGACGAGCTCGCCGCGCTGGAGGGCCGCGCCGGGGCCCTGGCCGCCACGGTGACGCAGCTCCCCGCCCTGGTCGACGCCGTGACCGACCTGGACGGGCAGGCCCGGACCCTCGCCGAGCGCAGCCGGGCCCTGCAGGCGCTGGCCGCGCGGCTGGGCGGCATCGCCGTCCCCGAGGCCGTCGCCACCCTCGACACCGCCCTCGCCGGGGCCCAGGAGGCGCTCGACCGGGCCCGCGCCACGCTCGCCGACGCCCGGGGCCGGCGTGACCAGGCCAAGGCGGACGAGGCCGCCGGGCCCGACGGGCTCGCCCTGCGCCGGGCCCTCGACGCGGCCGAGCAGCTCCAGAGCCAGCAGGCCGCGCTCGACGAGACCCACCCCCGGGCCGACGCGGCGCGCGCCGCGGCGGACGGGGCCGCCCCCCAGCACGCCGCCCCCACGCCGGCGCGGTCCGAAGCCGAGGAGGCCCTGCGCCGGGCCAGGGACGCCGCCGGCCTCCAGGGGATCGTCGCCGGGCTGCGACCCGGCGAGCCGTGCCCCGTGTGCCGCCAGGTCGTGGGCGCCGTGCCCGACCACGACCTGGGCGCCGAGCTGGCCGCGGCCCAGGAGGCGTTCGACCGGGCCCGCGCCCGGGCCGACGAGGCGGCGTCGCACCACCGCACCCTCGCCGCGGCGGCCGCCGAGCTCGCCGGGCGGGCCCGGGCCCTCGCCCAGGCGTGCGAGCGGCTCCGCGAGCAGGTGCCCGCCGGCGACGACCTCGACGGCCTCCGCCGCCAGGTCGCACGGGCCGAGGAGCTGTCCCAGGCCTACCAAGCCGCGCTGGGAGCCCTCCCGGCCGCCGAGGCGGCCGAGGCCGAGGCGGCCCGGGCCCGCGCCGCGCTCGGCGAGGCCGAGGCCCGGCTGGGACGCGAGCTGGCCGCGGCACGCGACACGGTGGCCGAACGGCAGCCGCCGGCGCCCACCGGCACCTCCCTGGCCGGGGACTGGGCCGCCCTGGCCTCGTGGGCCGCCGCCGAGCGCGCCGGGGTGGCCGCCGAGCTCGAACGGGCCGAGGCCGACGCCGGCGCGTGCGCGGCGCGCCGGCATCGGGCTGCCGCCGCGGTCGTGGAGGCCTGCGGTGCCGTCGAGGTCGAGGTGGCCGATCCCGTGCAGGCCGTCCCGGCGCTCGCCGCGGCCCGGGCCCGGGTGGACGAGCGGCTGGCCCACGCACGGGACCAGCGGGCCCGGGCGGCCCGGACCCGCGCCGAGGTCACCACGCTCGACGAGCAGGCCGTGCTGCACCGCACGCTCGGGAACCTGCTCAAGGCCGACGGCTTCGAGCGCTGGCTCCTCCAGGCTGCGCTGGACCGGCTGGTGGCCCGGGCCACCGACCGGCTCCGCGAGCTGTCCGGCGGGCAGTTCTCCCTCGTGTCCGACGACGGCGACTTCCTCATCCGGGACCACCGCAACGCCGACGAGGTCCGCAGCGTCCGCACCCTGTCGGGCGGCGAGACGTTCCTCACCTCGCTGGCCCTCGCGCTCGCCCTGGCCGACGACATCGCCGGCCTGTCCACCCAGGGCGCGCCCCGGATCGAGTCGATGTTCCTCGACGAGGGGTTCGGCACGCTCGACCCCGACACGCTCGACGTGGTCGCCGCGGCGATCGAGGAGCTGAGCGCGGCGGGCCGGCTCGTCGGCATCGTCACCCACATCCGGGACCTGGCCGACCGGATGCCGGTCCGCTTCGAGGTCCAGCGCGACCCCACCACCTCGCGCGTCGAGCGGGTCGACGCCTAGCGGTGCGCTTCGCCGTCGAGACCTGGGACCCGGGCTACGGCTCGGCCGTCGAGTCGCTCGAGCTGGAGCCGACCCCGACCGAGGTCGACGCGGGCATCGAGGTCCCCCTCGACCGCTGGGCCCCGATCCCCTGCGGCGGCGACCGGGGCGGGCCGCCGCTCCCCGACCCGATCTGGTTCGTCGACGGCGTGCGCCGGATCGACGCCCGCGTCTGGATCAGCGACGACGAGGGCACCCGGCCCGGGGTCTGCGCCTCGGTCGCCGCCGGCGCGGTGCGGGTGGCCGGCAGGACGGCCGAGGTCGGCGAGGTCCTGGTCGCCCGCGGCCTCTACACCACGCCCCGGGGGGCCGACCCGATCCGCACGCGCGCCGGCACCTACGAGGTGCGGGCCACCGGCGACACCGGTCCCGAGGCCGCCCACCTGGCCATCCACCGGCACATGACCGAGCTCGAGGCCCGGGCCACGGCCGGCGCGGGGATCGGCGACCTGGTGGTGGTCGACGGCCCGCTGCGGGGTCGCAGCGGGCCCGACGTGGTCGGCTACGTGAAGACCCAGCACGTCCAGTACCTGGCTCCCGACCAGCAGCCCGTCCTGGCCGCGCTGGCCCCGGGCGAGCGCACGCCGCTGCTGCTCCTCGGCGGCCTGCAGCCCCGCTACTCCTGGTACCTGCGCCTGCACGGCGCCCGGACCCACCCGCTGGCCTGCATCGTGCGCTGCGAGGTCCCCGCGGCCACCGAGGTCGCCCGGGCTGCGGCGCGGGCCACCTCGGTCACCGCGGCCCTGCTCCGCTTCGCCAGCGAGCCGCACAAGGACGCCCGGGCACCGCAGAACCTGTACCCGATCGCCGGCCTGGAGCAGCGCCTCCGCCACCACCTGGGCGACACCCGCCTGGTCGAGCGGTCCCTGCGCGCCGCCGGCGGGTCAGCTCACCCGTGATCGCCGGGCCCCGGCGGCCCGGCGGTCCGGCCTCGATCCAGGTCGAGCTCGTCGACCGTGTCGATGCGGTAGGGGGCGTCGGGCGAGTGGTAGGTGGCCCGGCTGAGCAGGTTGGCCCCGATGGGCAGGGTCACCACCTGGAGGAGGGC
>JBFWTJ010000137.1:0-9993 GCA_050247895.1 Acidimicrobiia bacterium | reverse complement strand
GCCGGGTCCGCTGGAAGTCGGCGAACTGGAACTGGGCGCCCTCGGGCGCCTGGGCCCCGTAGGACAGGATGACCTCGTCGCCCTCGTGGAGCACCGCCCCGCCCGCGCCCAGGGGGAGCTCGAGCGAGCCGGTCCGGCCCCGGGGCGTCCCGCTGGTCACCACGAACTCGGCCTCGTCGCAGGTGAACTCGCCGGGGCGGGACGAGAACGAGCAGTCGCCGGTGGTGACCGAGGTGATGTCGGCGTCGACCCGCTCGCCGAAGAAGGTCTCCCCCTCGTTCGTGGTGACCGTCTCGGTCGGCCCGGGCCAGAGCACGACCAGCCCGGCCACCGTGGCCACCACGATGGCCAGCACCGCGCCCAGCAGCACCCGGCGGCTGGCCAGGGCGGCCAGGCGCACCCCCAGCGGTCTCCCGTCGTCGTGGGAGTGGCCGTGGGAGTGGCCGTGGGCCGGCGGGTGGTCGTCGTGGTGGTGCTGCTCCCGCCGCCGGTGGGACGGGACGGGCGGGACGTCGTCGGGCACGGGGGCCAGTCTCCCCGACCGGCCACCGTCGACCCGGGCACCGCCGGGCGGCGGCACGCCTCGCGGTGCCCGTACGCTGGCCGCCATGTGTGCCTCGTGCGTGGCCCAGGGCATCGCCTACGTCGGCGCGTCGGCCGGCGCCCTGCGGGTCATGGCCGCCCGTGCCGCGCACGCCCGGGACCGCGGCGCCGTCCGGCTCCGCGCCGCCACCGGGCGACGCGCCCCGGTCGACGACGCCACCCGCACCGGCACCGAACCGGGTGCCGCGGTGGCACCGTGCCGGGTCGGCACCGGCGGTGGTCCGGTCGCGACCTCGTCCTGATCACCGGCAGGACGGCTCCGCGCCCAGCGACCACGCCGCCCGACGCCTCACCCTGACCAGGGCCCGCACGTGGGCGGTGGTCCGGTGGGCCGCGGGCCTGCGCCGCGCCGCCGGGCGCCAGCGGGCCCACGCGGCACGGCTGGCCCGGGCCGCCCGCCACGCCGGTCCCGGCCGCCTGGCCGGTGTCGTGGTCGACGTCGAGGTCGGGTCCGGGCCGGGCCCGGAGCCGGGGACGGTGGTGGTGACGGGGTGGGCCGCCCTCCCCAGCCGGCAGGTCCGGGCCGTGGTGGTCACCGTGGACGGGACGGTCGCCGGGGTCGCCGCCGTCGGGCTGGACACCCCGGTCGGGCCCGACGGCAGTCCGGTCACGCCCCGCGACCCGCGGGCCGGGTGGGTGGCCGGCCTCGACCACGGGGTCGTGGGCGGCGGCCGCCGGCGCGTCGGTGCCCTGGCCCTGTTCGACGACGGGATGGCCGAGGAGCTCCTGGCCCGGGACGTGTCGCTGCCGGCGCCGCCCGAGCCGGAGCCCGAGCCCGAGCCGCCGGTGGAGGAGGCCCCGCCGCCCGGCCACGTCGACCAACCGGTGGCCGGCGCGCCGTTCGGCCCGGGCTCGGTGGTGTCGGGCTGGTACGTGCCCGGCGCGCCCTTCGACCGCATCGAGGTCCGGCTCGGCGACCGTCCGCCGGCCCGGGCCCGGATCGTGGCCGACCCCCGTCCCGACGTGGCCGGCTGGCATCCCGACCCGCTGGCGCCGCTGGCCGGCTGGCACCTCCTGGCCGGCCTCGACCTCGACCTGGACCTCGACGGCCTCGACGGCCTCGACGGGTCGGAGGGGGACGGGGACCACCGCGAGGAGCTGGTCGTGGAGGCGGTCCACGACGACGGCCGCCGCGAGCTCGGCCGCGTCGAGGTCGTCGTCACCCCACCGCCGGCGCCGTTCGAACCGGACCCAGCCCGCCTCGCCGTGCTGGAGGCCCGCACCCGGCTGGCCTGCGCCGACCACCGGCCGGCCACCGACGCCGTCCACCTCCTCGTGGCCACCCACCACCTGGGCCTGGGCGGCGGCCAGCTCTACCTCCAGGACCTGCTGTTGCACCTGCT
This sequence comes from Acidimicrobiia bacterium, assembly GCA_050247895.1. Taxonomy (GTDB): domain Bacteria; phylum Actinomycetota; class Acidimicrobiia; order Acidimicrobiales; family VFJN01; genus CAVPEW01. Next base: position 8,047 of record JBFWTJ010000137.1, on the reverse strand, counting down.
GGCCCGCGAGGACCTGGCCTGCACCGTGATGAGCAGCGTCGACGGGGTGCTGCGCGACGAGCTCGAGGCGGCCGGCGCGACGGTGCAGGTGGTCGGGCCGCACCCGGTCGACGGCCTGGGCTACGAGGCCCGGATGGCCGAGCTGGCCAGGACGGCGGCGGGGTTCGGTGCCGGTGTGGTGCTGGCCAACACCGCCGGTTCCTTCTGGGGCGTGGACCTGGCCGCACGGCTGGGCGTCCCGGCCCTCTGGGCGGTCCACGAGAGCTTCCCGCCCGGCGACTTCCTGCGGGTGGCGTTCGGCCCCGGGGTGGCGCCCTCGGTCGAGCGGCGGTTCCACGCCGCGCTGGCCGGCGCGGCGGCGGTGGTGTTCGAGGCCGACGCGACCCTGGCGCTCTTCGAGCCGTCCGTGGGCCCCGGGCGGGCCCTGCGCGTCGACTACGGCGTCGACCTGGACCGGATCGCCGCGCACCGTGCCCGCCACCGGCGCGACGAGGTGCGGGCCGGCCTCGGCTTCACCGACGACGACGTGGTGCTGCTGTGCATGGGGACCTTCGAGGCCCGCAAGGCCCAGGGCGCGCTGGCCGCGGCCTTCGCCCGGGTCGCTCCCGGGCACCCCGAGGCGGTGCTGGCCCTGGTCGGCGACAACGGCACGCCGTACGCGACGGCGCTGCACCAGCTGGTCCGGCGGCTGGCGCGGGGCGACCGGATCCGGGTCGAGCCGGTCACCGCGGCGGTCGACGACTGGTACGCGGCGGCCGACGGCTTCGTGCTGGGGTCCGACGTGGAGTCGCTGCCCCGGTCGATGCTCGAGGTGATGGCCCACGGCGTCCCGGTGCTCGGCTCGGCCGTGTTCGGCGTCCCCGAGCTGGTCGTCGAGGGGGTGACCGGCCTGCTGTTCGAGCCCCGGTCGGTGGGATCGGTCGCCGCGGCCCTGGACCGGTTCCTGGCCCTGCCGGCCGACGAGCGCCGGGCCATGGGGGCCCGGGCCCGCGACCTGGTGACCGGGACGCGGCAGCGGCGCTTCCACGGCGAGGCCTTCTCCGCGCTGATCGACGCCCTGCGGGACGACCCGACCTGCCTACCCGGGCCGGTGCTGGGCCGATGACCGCGGCGACCGCGCCGTCCGGGTCGCCCGTGCCGCGGGGTTGGCCGCCGGGTTCGCCCCGGGTCCTGGTCACCGACGCGTGGCTGCCCAACGCGGGCGACGCGGCCATCGCGCTGGCCACCCAGCAGCTCGTGGGCGCGCTGGCCCCGGGCGCCGCGGTCCTGCACGCCGCGCACGGCGCGGCCGAGGTCGGCCACCACTACCCGGAGCTGGACCTGGTGCCGCCGCTGGCGAGGCTGCTCGGCACCCGCTGGGCGCCCCCGGCTCCGGGCTGGGCCCACGAGGGCCCGGCGCTGGTGGGTGCCGCGGACCTGGTGGTCAGCCAGGGGGGCGGGTTCCTGCGGGAGGGCTACGAGCCCTGGAGCCGCCTCGACGCCCTGGCCCGGGTGGCCGAGGCCCGGCCGCTGGTGCTGCTGGGCCAGACCATCGGACGGTTCGGGCGCGCCTTCGCCCGCCGCGACCTGGGCCGGGTGCTGCGCCACGCGGCGCGGGTCGTCGTGCGCGATCCGCGCTCGGCCTGGCACGCGGTGGAGCTGGGCGCGCCACCGGGGGTCGTCGAGCTCGGCGCCGACACGGCCCTGTTCCTCGTCGACCCGCCCGACGACGCGAGCACCGCGCCCGACGGTCCCCGCGGTCCCGTCGGCGTGGTGCTGTCGGCCGAGGTGGTGCCGGGCGAGGAGGCACGGCGCGGCGCGCTCGCGACCGAGCTGCTGCGGGTGGTCGCCGCGGCCCGGCCCGGCGACCGGTTGGAGGTGTGGTCGAGCGCCCAGGGCACCGACACCGAGGTCGACCACCTGGCCGCCACGGCGGCCCACGACGCCCTGGACCCGGCCGACCGGGACCGGGTGGCGCTGGTCGAGGGCCACGTGCCCGCCGGGGGGCTGGTCGAGCGGTCGGGGCGGGCCCCGCTGCTGGTCAGCATGCGGTTCCACCCGGCCCTGCTGGCCGCGGCCCGGGGCGTGCCGGCGGTCGTGGTGACCGACCCCCAGAAGGCGGCCGCGTTCCAGGGGACGCCGATGGCCGGCCGGGCCGTCGTGTCGGGCCCCGACGCGCCGGCCCGGGTGGCCGCGCTGCTGGCCGGCCCGGCGCCGCAGGACCCGGCCGGCGCACGCTTCCGGGCCGCGCTGGCCGAGCGGCTGGCCGTCACGCGCGCCGCGCTGGCCGAGGCGCTGGCCGGGGCGGCAGCAGGCACGACGCCGGGGCCCGACGACGGGTCCGGGCCCCGGATCGGCCCTGGATCTGGGCCTTTCGGCCCGTTGTCGGCCTAGGTCGACCTGCGTACAGTCGACCCTGGCGGAAGATCGTCGGCGCGGGCAGCGCCGCACAGGGCGTGAACGCGGCCGGCACCGATACCCACTTGGTCGGGCCGGCGGCCGCCACCGCTGCCGGCGCGCCGGCCGCGTTCACCCAAGGGTCGACCGAGGCCCGTCAGCGCTTCTTGTAGCAGAGCCGGTCGATGATGACGGCCGCCTCGTCCCAGCCCGACGTGCCCAGGGGCTCGAGGACCTCCCCGGCGATCTTGACCTTGAGGCCATTGATGGCCGACTTCCAGCACTCGAGCTGCTCGTACACGCCGGCCGAGGCGGGGGAGGGACCGCCGACGACGGCGAGGCCCCCGAGGGTGGTCGAGAGCGCGAGGGCGGCAAGGGCACGTCGCATGGGAGAACTCGTCCTTTCCGACCCGGCAGACCTTGCCGGGACCCCGGTGAGATACCGATCCGACCCGCGCCTAACGGCGGCCGGACCATCGGCGGACCGGCACCGGGCGCGACGGAGCGCCGGCACCCCCACGATGCCGGCGCTCTGCGTCACCCCTCCCTGAGGAGTCAGCCCCAGGGGCGCGCTGGCCCTTGGAGCAGTGCTCCCGGCGACCTCGCCGGACGACACAGATGGGATGTACCGGCCCCCGACTCCTTACATCGGGCCCGGCACGGCGCCGCTAGCCCGGAAGAGCGAGGAAGTCGCGGATCTGGTCGGCCAGCAACAGCGGCTGCGAGCCCTGGATGCTGTGGGAGGCGCCCGGGATGCAGACGACCTCGACCGAGGGGACCCGGGCCGCCAGCTCGTCGACCTCGGCCTGGTGGACGATGCGCGACCGGTCGCCCCACACCAGCCGGACCGGGACGTCGAGCGAGGCCAGGTCCTCCCAGAGCACGACGTTGGCCTCCACCGTCCCGGTCGGCGCGCCGTTCCCCCGGTGGTGGCGCCACACCCAGCGGCCGTCGGGGCGACGGCGGGCGTTGTGGAGCAGGCCCCGGCGCAGCGAGGCCGGGGCGCGGTCGCCGGCGCCGCGCACGGTGATGTCGAGGAGCTGGTCGAAGCTCTCGAACACCTGGGGGTTGCCGATGCCCGGCGGCGGGGGGTGGGCGTTGCTGGGCCGGGCCGCGCCGGGCGTGATGTCCACGAGCAGCACGCGCCGGACCAGCTCGGGGTGAGCGCGGGCCAGGGGCAGCGAGGTGAGGCCCCCGAGCGACATGCCGACCACGCCCCGGGCCGAGGGGGCCAGCGCGGCGACGGCCAGCGCCACGTCGGGCGCGATGACCCGGGCGTTGTAGTCGCGGTCGTCCCGCCAGCTCGACCAGCCGTGACCGGGCAGGTCGAGGGCCAGGGCCGGTCGGTCGAGGGCCATCGCCACCACGTCCCAGGTGTGGGCGTTGAGGCTGCCGCCGTGGAGCAGGACCACCTCCGGCGGGCCCTCGCCCCAGAGCAGGCCGCTGACGACCCGGCCCTCCGACACCGGCACCTCGACCCTGCGCACCGAGCCGGCCCGCTCGGCCGGCAGCCCCCACTCGTGGGCCGCCTCGCGCACCAGCGCCAGCTCGTCGTAGGTCGGTCCCGATGTCGTCATGCGCCCCCCGCGTCGCCCGGAGGCGACATCGTGCCTCAGGGGGCCCGGCCCACGGCAAGGCGAGCGCCGGTTGACATCGGCCCGACGTCGCCCCATCATCCAAAAGATTCTGATCATGAGGGGACGGGGGACCACGGTGGACGGGCAGGGGTTCTGGTCGGTCGCGGACTACGAGGCCCACTGCCGCACGCTCACGCCCCCCGACGTCTTCGCCAGCCTCTACGGCCGCGTCGGCGAGCCCGACTGGTCGACCCACACGGCCAACGTCGAGGCCCTGCGCCGCGTCCGCTTCCGGCCCCGGGTCCTGCGCGACGTCTCCCGGCGGACCCAGGCCACGACCCTGCTCGGCACACCGGTGCGCACCCCGGTCACCCTCGCCCCCACCGGCGACCTCATGCGCCTGGACCCCGAGGGCGAGCTGTCGACCGCCCGGGCCGCGGCCACCGCCGGGGTCGTCTACGTCGTCAGCGCCTCGCCGTCGGTCCCCGTCGCCGAGATCGCCGCGGCCAACGCCGGCGGCACCCTGTGGCAGCAGCTCTTCCTGCTGCGCGACCGGGCCATCACCGAGTGGCAGCTGGCCCAGGCGGCCGAGGTCGGGGCCCGGGCCGTGGTCTGGACCGTGAGCAACACGGGCGCGCCGACCCGCCGCCGCCCACCGGCACCGGATCCCGCGGCCGAGGCCCGCCGCTCGGCACCCGCGGCGCACCTGGCCGGCTACCCCCACGGTCCGGTCCCCTCGGCCACCGAGCTGGCCCGGTCCTGGGACAACTCGGCCACCTGGGCCGATGTGGCCTGGTTCCGCGCCCGCACCACCCTCCCGCTGGTCGTCAAGGGCGTCCAGACCGCCGAGGACGCCCGGGCCGCGGTCGACCACGGGGTCGACGGGATCGTCGTGTCGAACCACGGGGGCCGGATGCTGCCCGACGCCCGGGCCACGATCGACGCCCTCCCCGAGGTCGTCGACGCCGTCGACGGCCGGGCCGAGGTCTACGTCGACGGCGGCTTCCAGACCGGCCACGACGAGCTCAAGGCCCTGGCCCTGGGGGCCCGCAGCGCCTTCGTCGGGCGGGCCGCCCGCTGGGGACAGCGGGTCGCGGGCACCGCGGGGATCCTCGACGTGCTGCGCATCCTGGGCGAGGAGCTCGACGTGGCCATGGCCTGGACCGGCGTGGCCGACGTCGCCGAGGCCGGGCCCGACCTCGTCGTGGCCGACCCACCCGGGCGGGGGCACCACCGATGACCACCGCCTGGCCCCCCAGCGCCGAGGTCCAGGCCTGGCCCTACGACTTCTACGCCGAGCTGCGGGCCGAACGCGGCTTCCGGACCTACCGGGACGTCCACCCCGGCATCGACTACGCCCTGGTCGCCCGCTGGGCCGACGTCGACGAGGTGCTGCGCCGGCCCGACGACTTCCGCCAGCACGTCCCGGGCATCCCCGAGTGGGACGCGGTCCTCGCCCTGCCCTACCCCGAGGAGCCCCGCGGCCGGCTCGAACCGCGCCCCGTCCCGCTCTCGGACGGCGAGGACCACCGGGTCAAGCGGCGCTGGCACCGCGACCTGGTCCACCGGGACCGCCTCGCCGAGGCCCGCGGCTGGGTCGGAAACGTCGTCGACGAGCTGCTCGACGACCTCGTCGGCCGGGGCCCGGTCGACTTCCGCGATCGCTTCGCCGACGTGCTGCCCATCCGGGTCATCTCCCGGATCCTCGACCTGCCCGACCAGGACGCGCCCCGCCTCATGGGGTGGGCCCGGGCCTTCTCCGCCGTGCAGAACGACCCGACCGCCCCGGCCGAGGCCGTCGAGGCCGGCCGCCGGGCCATGCGCGAGCGCGCCGCCTACGCCCGGGCCCTGTTCGACGAGCGCCGCCGGACGCCCCGCGACGACTTCCTGTCCGAGCTGCTCGCCCGCCAGACCGCCTTCGACGAAGGCCTGGTGGACGTCAACTACCTGGTCAAGCAGGCCGACAACCTCCTCCACGCCGGCCACCACACGACCTCGGCCATGCTGGCCAACGCCATGGTCGACCTGTGCACCCGGCCCGGCGTCCAGGACCGGGTGCGGGCCGACCCGTCCCTGGTTCCGGCGATGCTGGAGGAGTCGATGCGGCTCAACACGGTGATCCCCTGGGCCATGCGCATGTGCGGGCGCGACACCGAGGTCGGCGGGACGCCCGTGCGGGCCGGGACGGTGGTCTGGCTGGTGTGGGCCGCGGCCAACCGCGACCCGGCCGTGTTCGAGGATCCCGACGTGTTCCGCTTCGACCGGCCCCACCTCGCCGTCACCCACCTGACCTTCGGCCGCGGCATCCACCTGTGCCTGGGCGCGCCCCTGGCCCGCCTGGAGGGCGCCCTGGCCTACGAGCACCTGCTGGCCCGCACGACCCGGGTCCGGCTCGACGCCGGGGCCAGCGACCTCACGCCGGTCCCCTCGCTCATGTCGTCGCGCACCCCCACCCGCCTGGTCGTCGAGCTGGGGGCGGCGTGAGCGCCGGCGGCGAGAGCTGCCCCGGCCGAGCCTGATCGGAGGATCCCCGTGCCCGACCCCTCGCCCCACGGCCCCCTGCGCACCGTGTTCTTCGCCCCCGGGACCGACCCCGACCGGGTGCAGGCCGCCCTCGACTCGGGTGCCGACGCCGTGGTGGTCGACCTGGCCGACCCCGTCGCGCCGTTCCCCGAGGACGAGCGCCGGGCGGCCAAGGCGGTGGTGCGCGCGCTGGTCGAGGCCAGCACCGGCCCGACCGTGTTCGTGCGGGTCCGGGACCTGGCCCCCCGGCGGACCATCGCCGACGTCGTCGACCTGGCCGGGCCCCGCCTGGGCGGGATCATGCTCCCCCACATCTTCGGCCCCGACGAGGTCCACGGCGCCGACGCCCTGCTCGACGCGGCCGAGACCCTGACCGGCCTGCCGCCCGACCAGCTGCTGCTCTACCCCATCCTGGAGACGGCCCAGGCGGTGCGCCGGGCCTACGAGATCGCCACCGCGTCACGGCGGATCGCCTACATGGGCGGGGCGATCTCCCGGTTCGGCGACATCCACGCCGCCCTCGGGTTCCGCTGGACCCCCCGGGGCGAGGAATCCGAGTTCGTCCTGGCCAAGGTGCTCGTCGACGTGCGCGCCGCGGGCATCCGCTACCCGATCAGCGGCATCTGGGGCGGGGCCCGCGACGACCTGGACGGCCTGCGGGCCTGGGCCGGCCGGCTCCGGGACCTGGGCTACCGCGGGATGATGATCAACGTGGCCGAGCACGTCGAGGTGGTCCACGACGTGTTCACGCCCGACCCGGCCGACGTGGCCGAGTGGGAGCGGATCGCAGCGTGGGACCTCGACGCCCCCGAGGCCGGACGCCGGGGCGACCGCCCCGCGGTCTCCTCGGTCGGCTCGGCCAAGCTCAACCTGGAGTGGGCCCGCTCGATCCGCCCGTAGCCGGGCCCGACCTAGCGGTCGTCGCCCAGGGCCCGGGTGAACCCGTCGGGGACCAGGACGTCGTCGGGACCCAGCGCGGCCGTCGACGCCCGGCCCAGGCCCCGCAGGGCCGAGTCGATCCCGCCCCGCAGGATGTCCAGGACGTTCTCGACGCCGGCCTGCCCGTTGGCGGCCAGGCCCCACAGGGTCGCCCGCCCGACCATCACCGCCCGGGCCCCGAGGGCCAGGGCCTTCACGACGTCGCCGCCCCGCCGCACGCCCCCGTCGAGCACGACCTCGATCGAGGACCCGACCGCGTCGGCGATGGGGCCCAGCGCCCGGATCGACGCCGGGGTCGTGTCGAGGTTGTTGCCGCCGTGGTTGGACACCGAGATCGCGGTGGCACCGGCGTCGACGGCCCGCCGGGCGTCGTCGACGCGCATGACGCCCTTGAGCATGAACGGCCCGTCCCACTGCGACCGCAACCAGGCCAGGTCGTCCCAGGTCGGGGGCGGCGTCTGCATCCACTCGCCGTAGGCCTGGAAGAACGTGGGTGCCGGCTCACCGGGCAGGGCCATGTTGGGCACGGCCAGGTCGGGCGGCCCCCCGGCCCGGGCCCACGCCGCCAGCCAGCGGGGGCGGGCCAGCGCCTGGGGGGCCAGGCGGGCCATGGCGCGGGCGTCGATCCGCTC
>JBFWTJ010000136.1:0-10003 GCA_050247895.1 Acidimicrobiia bacterium | reverse complement strand
TTCTCCAGGACGGACCGGATCTCGGGGTTCTCCCAGTCCTCGGCACCCGGACCGGTCACCAGGAGGCCACCGGCGCAGTCCTGCACCAGCTCGATGGCGGGGGGGGAGGTGGTGGCGAAGGTGTACTTCGCCATGTTGGTGGTCAGCGGGTCGGGGTAGGCGATGTCGTGGGCACCGACCCGGAAGCGGTTGGCCGCCTGCTCGGTGAGGGCCCGGACGGTCTCGGCGTAGATGATCAGGTGGGTGAGCTTGTCGCGCACGTGCCCGGCCCGGATGACCCCGTTCATCTCGGCGATCACGCCCGCCGCGCCGACCAGCGCGTCGACCAGGGGCAGCTTGTAGGACACCGCGGTGAACCGGTGGTACTCGACGAAGGTCAGCGCCAGCGCCCCGGCCTTCTCGGGCTCGCGGAACAGGAACACGCGCTCCCAGGGGACGAAGACGTCGTCGAACACCGTGAGGGTCTCGAGCATCTTGTGGCGCGACGACAGCGGGAACTCGAAGTCGTTGCGGTCGCCCGCGGCGTAGGACGACACGTAGAGCTTCAGGCCCTTGGTGTTCATCGGCACGGCGAAGCTGACCGCGTAGTCGGCGTCGCCGGCGCCCATGGCCCGGGTGGGCAGGACGATGATCTCGTCGGCGTTGACCGAGACCGAGGTGTGGACCTTGGCCCCCCGCACCACGATGCCCTCGTCGTTCGAGGACACGATCCGCATGTACATGTCGGGGTCGGCCTGCTCGGAGGGGCCCTTGGACCGGTCGCCCTTCACGTCGGTCTGGCCCACGCACAGGGCCAGGTCGTTCTCGGCGCAGTGCCGGTAGAAGCGTCGGATCCGCTCCAGCTCCTCGCCCTCGGCGGTGCGCTGGAGGGCCAGCAGCGCGTCGGTGCCGATCTCCTTGATCAGCGTGACCATCGTGCCGCCCGCGGCGGTGACCGTCTCGATCAGCTTCGAGCGGGCCAGCAGGTCCTCGGCGCTGCGGGGGATCCGGTAGTAGGCGCTGATGTCGTCGCCCGTCTCGGGATCCTTGGCCACCATGAGGTCCCGGTTGGCCGGGTCGTGGGCCAGGTCGAAGTCGATGGCGGCGTGGTCGACGGCCACCCGGAGCTCGGGCTCGGCCAGGACGTCGTCGATCCGACGACCGCGGTAGTAGACCTCGCGGCCGTCCTGGAGCGCGGCGCGGTGCTGGTCGCTGGTGCGGAGCATGCCCGGAACATAGTGGGCAAGGCGGACGGCCCGCGATTCCGTCCGGCCCGGCGCACCCGGTCCGGCCATCGGCCCGTCGCGACCGGCACGACGGTCGTCGCACCTCGGTGGATGCGCCGGGCGGTCCGCCGACCACGGCCGGCGGCGGGCGGGTCGCCGGGCGCTCCCTCGCTAGCGGCGACGGCGCCGGGGCGCGGCGGCCTCGCGGGCCAACCAGGCGAACAGCTCGTCGTGGCCGGCCAGCAGCTCGGGGTGCCACTGGACCCCGAGCAGGCGCACGTCGCCGACGGGTTCCACGCCCTCGACGGTGCCGTCGGGCGCCCAGCCGACGGCACGCAGGCCCTCGCCCAGCCGATCGACGGCCTGGTGGTGGAGGCTGTTGGCCCCCACCTCGGCCCGGCCCACGACCTCGGCCAGGCGGCTGGCCGGGTCGAGGCGCACCGGGTGGACGGCCTCCCCCGACCGGTCCCGGTCCCGGTGGGCCAGCGCGCCGACCGCGGGGAGGTGGGCGACCAGCGTGCCCCCGAAGCCGACGTTGAGGAGCTGCACGCCCCGGCACACGCCCAGGACCGGGACGTCGGCGGCCACCGCGGCGCGCAGCAGCGCCAGCTCGAACGCGTCGCGGCCCGGGTGCACGCCGCCCACCTCGGGCACGGCCTCGCCCCCGTACGCGGCCGGGTCGACGTCGCCCCCACCGCTGAGCAGCACCCCGTCGAGGCCCCCGAGCAGGTCCTCGACGTCGACCGGGTCGAGCACCGGCAGCAGCAGCGGCACCCCACCCGTCCGCGCGACCGCGTCCACGTAGGCCCGCTCGATGGCGACCAGGAGCGGGTCGTCGTGGACGTCGGGCGAGGTCGTGATGCCGAGGCGGGGCTTCACGAGGCGCGATCGGCCAGCAGCGGGTCGTCGTCCACCTCGACCATGTCCACGGTGACCGTGAGGGTCTGGCGTTCGCTCTCGGTGAAGATCACGCCCTTGAGCGGGGGCACGTCGGCGTAGTCCCGCCCCCAGGCCACCGTCACGTAGCGGTCGTCGACGAACTGGTCGTTGGTCGGGTCGAGGTCGATCCACCCGATGCCCGGCACGTGGACCGACACCCAGGCGTGCGAGACGTCGGCCCCGGCCAGTCGGGGTCGACCGGGCGGTGGCGTGGTCTCGATGTAGCCGCTGACGTAGCGGGTGGCCAGGCCCAGGCCCCGCAGCCCGGCGATGGTCACGTGGGCGAAGTCCTGGCACACGCCGACCCGGCGGGCCAGGACCTCGTCGACCGGCGTCGACACGGTCGTCGCCCCCGGCGCGAACTCGAAGTCGGCGTGGAGCCGTCCGGCCAGGTCGGCCAGCGCCTCGACCAGCGGCCGGCCGGCCGGGAACGACCGGGCCACGTACTCGACGGCCAGCTCGGAGGCCGGCACGACCTCGGACTCCAGCACGAACTGGCGGGCGTCGACCACCTCGGGCGTGCCCTCGGTGCGCAGGAGGTCCCGGGCCGCCTCCCAGGCGAGCGGGCCGGCGGCGGGCACCAGCTCGGGCCGGGGCCGCACGTCGACCAGGCTGGTGGCGGTGACCGTCAGGGTCGTGTGGGGGTCCAGGACCGTGAAGTGGGCCGCCCGGTTCCCGAAGAAGTCGCGGCGCTCCCGGTAGTGCTCGGGCACCGGCTCGACGGCCAGCGTCGACATGTACGTGCGCTGGGCCGGCGACTCCCTCGGGTGCAGGTGGGCCTCGCCGTAGCTGGCCGACACCTCCCTGTCGTAGTCGTAGCGCGTGCGGTGCACGACCCGGAACGCCATCAGGCCGTCGCCCCCAGGAAGGCCCGGGTGGAGGGGTGGCGGGGGTCGACCACGGCCCGCTGCGGGAGCTGGTGGGCGAAGTGGAGCCGGTCGATCTCGGCCGCGACCTCGCTGAGCAGGCCCACGAAGTTGGCCAGGTGGGCGCTGAGCTGCCCCCGGCGCCCGTCGGGGTCCACGACGGCCATCTCGTTGGTGTCGGCCAGGTGCACCGCGGTGGCCAGCTCCACGAGCAGCGCCTCGAGCGTGGCCGGATCGCCGCCGTCGGGCGCGGGCATGCCCCGCACCGCGGCGAGGAGCCGGTCGAGCTGGAACGCGAGGGACCGGGGGTTGCCCCCGTCGAGCAGGAGCAGGTCGAGCAGCGTCTCGACCTGGGCCACCGACCGGTAGCGGCGCCGGTAGGTGATGATGCTCTCGGCCGAGGTCAGGGCCGACTCCAGCACCAGCGAGTCGGTGACGTCGTCGCGCCGGACCACCACGGTGGCCTCGAGCAGCCGGCACAGCTGGAGCGCCCGCTCGATGCGCCGACCGGCCTCCATGAACTGCCAGCCGTCGTCGCGCACCATCGACTCGGACGACAGCCCCGACAGGGCCAGCATGGCCTGCAGGACGCGCCCCAGCGGGCCCGAGAGCGGCGCCAGGGGCAGGGTCACGTCGACCTCGGCCAGGTCACGGCCCAGGTGGCCGATGACCAGGAACGTGTCGTTGGAGAGCTGGTCGCGGACCTCCCCGGCCGCGTCGAGCACCCGCCGGACCGAGTGGGCCACCGTGCCCGGCCGGCGGGCGTCGACCAGCAGGGCGACCAGCTCGGCCGCCGGGCGGGCCACCAGGTCGCCGGCCCCCTCGCCGACGAAGCCCGGGTACGTGCCCGACGTGGTCGTCAGCGCCTCCAGCAGCACCCGCACCGCGGCGTTGCCGGCCGGGTTGGTCCCCGGCGCGAACTCGGTCAGGCGGTCCGACGCCACCCTGAGCTGGCGCACGAGGTCCTCGGCCCGCTCGGCGTAGCGGCTCAGCCAGAACAGGTTCTCCGCCGCCCGTGACGACATGGCCAGCGTCGGCTGGACCCGCTCGATCCGCTCGGGCGGCTGGAGCCAGAAGCCGGTGAGCCGCTCGGGCTCGCGGCTCAGGATCCAGGTGTCCTTGGTCCAGGCGCCCCGCTGGTTGGTGATGAGGTGCTCGTCGACGTCGGGCGCGACCCGGGTCAGGCCGCCGGGCATGAGCACGTAGCCGGCCTCGGTGGCCACCGCGAAGGTGCGCAGCACGTTGCTGCGGGGCTGGAGCCCGCCGTCGACCAGGGTGGGCGTCGAGCTGAGCGGGATCGGGTCCTGGCCGACCCAGGCGTGGGGGCGCGCCTCGATGCGGGCCCGCAGGTCGTCGCGCTCGGCGGCCGAGAGACGCCAGCCCAGCACCGTGGTGCCCAGCTCCGGGTCGTTGGGCTTGACCACCATCTCGTGGAGGTGCTCGAGCACGAACGACCGCTCGGACGCGTCGCCGCACCAGTAGGTGTCGACCGAGCCCAGGAGGAGGTCCTGGTCGAGCAGCACCTCGGCCAGCCGGGGCAGGAAGGACATCAGGGCCGGGTTCTCCAGCACCCCGCTGCCCAGCGTGTTGACCACCGAGACGTTGCCGACCCGGCAGGCCTCGATCAGCCCGGGCACCCCGAGGTGCGAGTCGGGCCGCAGCTCGAGCGGGTCGCACCAGGCCGCGTCGACCCGGCGCAGGATCACGTGGACCGGCTCCAGGCGGCCCAGGGTCCGCATCCACACCCGGCCGTCGCGCACGCGGAGGTCCGAGCCCTGCACGAGCGGGTAGCCGAGGTAGCGGGCCAGGAAGCTGTGCTCGAACGACGTCTCGCTCCAGGGCCCGGGCGTGAGGACCACGATGTTGGGCGAGCCCTCGGCCTCGGGGGCCAGCTGCTTGAGCGTGGCCCGCAGCTCCCGGAAGAACGGGGCCAGGCGGACCACGTCGGCGTCGCGGTACAGGTCCGGGAAGACCCGCGAGACCACGACCCGGTTCTCCAGCGCGTAGGCCGCGCCCGACGGCGCCTGGGTCCGGTCGGCGACCACGACCCAGCTCCCGTCGACGTCCCGGCCCAGGTCGAACGCGCCGTGGACGAGCTGGTGGCGGAAGGGTAGGCGGATCTGGTCGCAGGCGCGGAGGAACCCGGGGTGGCCGAAGACCACCTCGGGGGGCAGCACGCCCGACGACAGGAGCTCGCGTCGGCCGTACAGGTCGGTCAGGACCAGGTCGAGCAGCTCGGCCCGCTGGACCAGCCCGGACTCGATGCGGGCCCACTCGTCGGCCGCGATGACCACCGGCACCGGGTCGAGCGTCCAGGGCCGCGACGCGGCCGGGCCGTCGCCGGCCACGTTGTAGGTGACGCCGTCGTCGACCAGGAGGCGCTGGGACCGGTCGAGGCGCCGGCCGAGCTCGAGGGCGTCGAGCTCGCCGAGCGTGCGGGCCACGTCGGACCAGTGGCTGCGGACCCCGTCGTCGCCGAGGAGCTCGTCGTACTGGTCGGCGGGCGGGCGGTACCGCTCGATGAGGTCGGTCGTGTGGGTGGTCATGTGCGGGAGGGGCGCGGCGGGGGTCGGCGCAGGTCGAGCGTACGCAGCCGGCCCGACGCCGCCCGTTCGGCCGCCAGGGCGGCCACGTCCAGCGGCCCCGGGGTGTGGCCGGCGGCGGCGAAGCGGGCCGTGCGGCGCGACTCGGCCTCGCTGGCGTTGACCGGGAACGTCTCGAAGGCCCGGCCACCGGGGTGCACGACGTGGTAGGTGCACCCGCCCAGCGAACGGCCGTCGTGCAGGTCCACGACGTCGAAGACCAGCGGCGAGTGCACCCCGATGGTCGGGTGCAGGGCCGACGGGGGCTGCCACGCCCGGTAGCGGACGCCCCCGACCCAGGTCCCGGCCACGCCGGTCGGCTGGAGCGGGACGTGGCGACCGTTGCAGGTCACGGCACGGCGGGCCGGGTTGAGCCCGCGCACCTCGACCTGGAGGCGCTCGACCGACGAGTCGACGTACCGGGCCGTGGCCGCCGCGGCCACCTCCTCCCCCAGGGTCGACCAGGGCTCGATGGCGGCCCGCAGCTCCAGGTGCACGCCGGCCACCGTCGTGGTGCCCAGGCGGGGGAAGCGGAACTCCAGGAACGGGTCGAGCCAGGACCGCTCGAAGGGCATCCCGTGGGCGACCAGGTCGTCCACGACCGCCCCGACGTCCTCGGCCACCCCCCAGGGGAGCAGGAACCGGTCGTGCAGCTCGGTCCCCCACCGCACGAGGGGCGCGGCGTAGGGCCGCTCCCACAGCCGGGCCACCAGCGCCCGCACGAGCAGGGCCTGGACCAGGGCCATCCGGGGGTGCGGCGGCATCTCGAAGCCGCGCAGCTCGACGAGCCCGAGCCGGCCGCGCTCCGAGGCCGGCGAGAAGAGCTTGTCGATGCACAGCTCGGCCCGGTGGGTGTTGCCGGTCAGGTCGACGAGGAGGTGGCGGAACAGGCGGTCGACGTGCCAGGGCGAGGTGGACCTGCCGAGCCGCTCGAGCTCGGCGAAGGCGATCTCGAGCTCGTCGAGCGAGTCGTGGCGAGCCTCGTCCACCCGGGGCGCCTGGCTGGTCGGGCCCACGAAGCGACCGGAGAACAGGTACGACAGGGACGGGTGGTGCTGCCAGTAGGTGACCAGGCTGCGCAGCAGGTCGGGCCGTCGCAGCAGCGGGCTGTCGGCCGGCGTGGCGCCGCCGAGGGTGAGGTGGTTGCCCCCGCCCGAGCCCGAGTGCGTCCCGTCGAGGTCGAACTTCTCGGTGCCCAGCCGGCACCGCGCCGCGGTCTCGTAGAGGACCTCGGTGGTCTCGACGAGCTCGGGCCACGAGCGGGCCGGGTGGACGTTCACCTCGATCACCCCGGGGTCGGGGGCCACGACCAGGCTGCGGTGCCGGGGGTCGCCCGGGGGCGGGTAGCCCTCGACGACCACCGGCCAGCCGGCGGCCACGACGGCGGCCTCGACCACCGCGAGCAGCTCCACGGCGTCCTCGAAGTGGGTCAGCGGGGGCAGGAACACGTGGAGGCGCCCGTCGCGCCGCTCCACGGCCAGCGCCGTGGGGGGCGCGCCCTCGACGTCGACCACCAGGGCGGCCGGCACCGGGGCGGCTCCGGTGCCGGCCGGTCCGTGGACGCCCTCGGCGGCCGAGGGCGCGCCCGCGGGGCCGGGTGCGGGGAGCGCGCCGGTGGGCTCGAAGGGCGAGCGCTCGGGGACCGGCTCGGGCGGGCTCCAGGCGATGGAGTCCAGTGGCAGGCGCAGGCCGAGGGGCGAGTCGCCCGGGATCAGGTGGAGGCGGCCCCGCCGGAGCCGCCACCGCGCCGTCGCCCAGCGGCCGCCGCCCTCCCGCCGGCGGTGCAGGGGCACGACCCAGCCGACCGGCGGGCCCGGGTCCAGCCCGGCGACGTCGGCCGCGCTCCGGAGCGCTTCGTGGCCCTCGGGCCGCGGGCCGGCCGGGCGGCGGGCCTCGGCCAGCAGGGCGGCCAGGGGGTCCTCGTGGGCGGCCAGCACGACGTCGGCCGGCGCGCCCAGGCGGGCGGCCAGGTCTCGGGCCAGGGCCTCGGCCTCGGCCGGGCCGGCACGGCCGGGCTCGGTCGGGTCGGCGAGCAGCTCGCGGTGGGTCCACAGCGGCACGCCGTCGGTGCGCCAGTGCACCCCGAACTGCCAGCGGGGCAACGGCTCGCCCGGGTACCACTTGCCCTGGCCGGCGTGCAGGAGCGGCCCGGTGGCGAAGCGCTCGGCGAGGCGCCCGGCCAGCTCCCAGGCCCGGGCCCGCTTGGTGCCCCCGTCGGCCGCGGTGCGCCACTCCGGCGCGTCCATCTCGTCCACCGACACGAACGTGGGCTCGCCGCCCTGGGTCAGCCGCACGTCGCCCTCGGCCAGGCGCTGGTCGACCGCACGGCCCAGCGCGTCCACGCGGGACCACTGCTCGTCGGTGTACGGCCGGGTGACCCGGGGGTCCTCGTGGAGGCGGCGGAGGTCGTTGGCGAAGGTGAGCGTGACCTCGCACGGGTCGACCGCCCCCGTCACCGGCGCGGCGGACGCCGGCTGGGCCGCGCAGGCCAGGGGGATGTGGCCCTCGCCGGCCAGCAGGCCCGAGGTGGGGTCGAGGCCGATCCAACCCGCGCCGGGGACGTAGGCCTCGCACCAGGCGTGCAGGTCGGTGAAGTCGCGCTCGGGCCCCGGAGGGCCGTCGAGGGGCCGGGCGTCGGGGGCGAGCTGGACCAGGTACCCGGACACGAACCGGGCGGCCAGACCCAGGTGGCGCAGGACCTGGACCAGCAGCCAGCCGCTGTCCCGGCACGATCCCCGGGCCAGCGCGAGGGTCTCCTCGGGCGCCTGGACGCCGGGCTCCATCCTCGTCGTGTACGAGATGTCGGCCTGGAGCCGCCGGTTGAGGCCGACGAGGAAGTCGACGGTCCGCTCCCCCGCCTCGGGTCGGGCCACGCCCGCCAGCCAGTCGGCCAGGCGCGGCCCGGCCGGCTCGGCGGCCAGGTAGGGCGCGAGGTCGCGGCGGTCGTCGGGCCCGTAGTCGAAGGGGAACCGCTCGGCGTCGGGCTCGACGAAGAAGTCGAACGGGTTGACCACCGTCATGTCGGCCACGAGGTCCACCGTCAGCGACAGCGACGTGGTCGGCTCGGGGAACACCAGGCGGGCCAGGAAGTTGCCGAACGGGTCCTGCTGCCAGTTGACGAAGTGCTGCTCGGGCTCGACCCGCAGCGAGTAGGACAGCACGGGCGTGCGGCTGTGGGGCGCCGGCTTCAGCCGCACGACGTGGGGCCCGAGCATCACGGGCCGGTCGAAGGCGTACCGGGTCCGGTGCTCGAGCGCGACGTGGATGCTCACGGGGCGGCCATCGTGCCAGTGTCGGGGGGCGTCCCGTCAGGCGTTGGCGAGGTCCTGGCTCGGGAAGTAGGTCGCCTCGATGCGGTCGTGGAGGTCGCCCAGGCCGAGCTGCACCGCGTCGACGAAGGCGTGCAGGCCGTCCACCTCGCAGTCCTCGACCGGCGCGCCGTCGAGGAGGCGCTGGACCGCGGCCGAGCCGGCCATGGGCTCGGCCTGGTCGGGCAGCTCGAGGAGCCAGCGGGAGATCTCGATGAGGCAGTGCTCCACGGAGCGGGGGAAGCTGGCGTCGCGCAGCAGGAAGCGGACCGCGTTGGTCGGCGAGACCTCGCCGCCCATGCGCCGCCGGTACATCTGCTCGCCGCCCAGCGACCGGAGCATCGACATCCAGGTCTGGTCGACGTAGTGGCCCAGCGCGCCGCTGCCCGGGCCCATGAGGATGCCGGCCTGGACGTCGAGGACCCGGGTGGTCATGTCGGCCCGCTCGACCAGCCGGCCGACCTCGAGGAAGGCGTAGGCGTGGTCGCGGCTCATCATGGCCACGACCGACCCCAGCAGGGTGTGGCAGCGGTGGATGACCTCCTCGGTCCAGCGCACCCGGGTGGCCCGGGCCGACGCCGTCGCGGCCGTGGACCGGGCCCAGCGGTGCACGTCGTTCACGCTCTCCCACGACCGGCGCGGGATGAGGCCCCGGGTGACCCGGAAGTTCTCCCGGGCCTGGCCCAGCGAGGACACCACCGAACCCTGGTGGCGGGGATCGGCGAGCAGGAAGGACACGACGTCCTCCTCCACCATGGCCTCGCGGCCGTGGCGGTAGGACTCGCCCGAGCCCGTCACCGCGAGCAGCGGCGCCCAGGTCACCCCGGCCGAGCGGGGCAGGTCGACGAACAGCTCGGTGTGCGTGCGGACCAGGCGGGAGGTGGCCTCGGCCCGCTCCAGGTACCGGCCGGCCCAGTACAGGTTCTGGGCCACCCGTGAGAGCAGCATGGTCGGCGAGGTCTCCATGGCGGCCGCATCCTCCAGGTCGATGGCGGGGTGGTCGGGGGTGGTTTCGTCGGCGGGCACGTCAGGTCCGTTCTCTCGTCGGGGTCGTTGATCCAGGTGTCCTTGGAGCCGCCGCCCTGCGAGCTGTTGTCCACCAG
>JBFWTJ010000135.1:0-10004 GCA_050247895.1 Acidimicrobiia bacterium | reverse complement strand
CGCCAGGGCGTGCCGGTGCGTGGGTCGTCAGGAGGACCAGCGGGAGATCCCCGCGGCCCTCGTGCAGCACGGCGGCCTTGCCGAGCGCCTTCCACAGCGTGTCGGCGCGCCTGAGGCCGGCGCGGGTCGACGTGAACGCGCCGGAGACGTCGAAGGCCCACTCCCGTCCCGCTCGGTCGACGGCCAGGAAGCTGACCTCGATGCCCAGGCCGGCGAGCTTCACGTCGGGCCGGATCCGGAGGAAGCCGCAGCGCTCGAGGAGGATGGCCGCCAGGTCCTTGGCCTGACGGCCCTCGCGCACCGCTCGGGCCAGGAGGTCGTCGCCTTCGTCGGCGGCGGGCACGGCGGGGAGCCGGACGCGGGCGGGCACGGTCGCCGGCGACTCGGGGCGACGGAGGCGGGCGGCCTCCTCCTCGATGCGCGCCGTGGCGCGCTCGACGTAGGCCCCGTCGGTGTCGAAGCCGATGTAGTGCCGGTCGGTCCGCAGCGCCGCGACGGCCGTGGTCCCCGAGCCCATGAACGGGTCGAGCACGACGTCTCCCTCGTAGGTGTAGAGCTCGATCAGCCGCTTCGGCAGCTCGACGGGGAAGGGGGCGGGATGACCGACCCGCGTCGCGCTCTCGGGTGGGATCTCCCACAGGTCGGTCGTCGCCTCGAGGAACTCGTCCCGCGAGATGGTCGCGGTGGACGGCAGGTCGAGGCCCAGGCGCTGCTCGGGCTTCAGCGCCCGATCGAACCGTCCCTTGCTCGCGACGACGATCCGCTCGGTCACGTCCCGCAGGACCGGGTTGCTCGGGCGCTGGAAGGTCCCCCACGCACAGGAGCCGCCGGCCGCCCGGCCCTTCCACCAGACGACCTCGCCCCGTAGCAGCAGGCCCAGGTCCTGGAGGATCTCGGTGACGTCGCCCGCCAGCGATCGGTAGGGCCGGCGGCCGAGGTTGGCGACGTTCACCGCGATGCGCCCGCCGGGCTCGAGCACGCGCTTGCACTCCTCGAACACGTCGTGGAGGAGGGCGAGGTACTCGAAGTAGGTCCCGGGGACGCCGTCGTGACCGAGGCTCTCCTCGTACTGCTTGCCGGCGAAGTAGGGAGGTGACGTCACGACCAGCGCGACGGAGTTGGACTCGACCTGGCGCATGTCACGGGCGTCGTGCCGGTGGATGACGTCGAAGCTCCTGGGGCGGACGACGGTGGCGTCGGTCGACAGCTCCGGAGGGACGAAGCGCTCGTAGAAGGCGGTGGCGTCGTGGCTCTCGCGTCGCGACGATCCGAAGCGGGCCGTGGAGGTGGGGCGACGGACGCGGCCGCTGCGCGACCCGGGGACGGCGGCCGCCGTCACGACGTCGCCTCCACCGCGGCGCGGCGAGCGGCGCGACGCGGCCCGCGGGGCGCGTCGCGCAGAGAGGGCAGCCGCCTCAGGTAGTCGCGCACGGCTCGGGTGACGAGGAGGTTGACCGAGACGTCCCGCTCGGCCGCCACCGCCTGGAGCTCGTCACGCAGCGAGGTCGGCAGGCGGATCGCCGTGGCGACCCTCGGTTCCTCGTAGATCCTCGGGCGGCCCATGGGACGAACGTAGTGAGCGGGTGCGACGCAGCGGGGGATAGCGCGCGCAGAAATCCGCGATAAGTCCGTCGGGGCCGTCGGCGCCCCCTGATCCGGCGACGCCCGGGCCCGGCGTGAGAGATGATGTCGAACGGCAAACGTGAGATGTCAGGGGGGACCATGTTGGACGACGTCGCGGACCGGCTCGAGATCCACGAGCTGACGAACCGGTACGGCTACTACAACGACAGCCGCAGGCTCGACGACCTGCTCGACCTGTGGACCGAGGACGCCGTCTTCGACGAGACGGCGGTCGGCCTGGAGCGCCTCGAGGGCAGGCCCGCCATCCGCCGGTTCTTCGACGCCACCACCGGAGCGGTGCGCAGCCGGTCCCACGTCATGTCCAACCAGGTCGTGCTCTCGCTCGACGGCGACCACGCCACCGGCGTCTGCTACTTCACCGCCGACATCGTGACCTCGGGCGGCGACGAGCTGCGGGCCATCGGCTACTACGAGGACGTCTACGCCCGGGTCGACGGCAGCTGGAAGATCGCGCATCGCACGATCGTGCCCCTCCACCAGCCCCGGCTCGACGCACTGGCCCGGGGCGTCGAGGACGAGCACCGCAAGGCCGGCACCGGCACCGCCTGAGGTCGCCGACAGGTTCGGGCGGGCCCGGTCCCCGTGCTGGCGTAGAGTCCCGCCGGCGCACAAGGAGGCACCGCACATGGGCATCGAAGACCTCTTGGCTCAGCTCCCGATCGACCAGATCGCGGCTCAGCTCGGCATCGACACCGATGAGGCGTCGGAGGCGTCTCGCAACGCCCTCACCGCGCTCGTCGGTGGGCTCGACGCCAACGCCAAGGACCCCGGCGGCGCCAGCTCGCTGGCCGCGGCCCTGGCCAAGCACGCCGAGGCACCCGACCTGACCGACATCACGCAGGTCGACACCGACGACGGCCAGAAGATCGTCGGCCACGTCTTCGGCGACCAGGTCGACGGCGTCATCAGCCAGCTCGGCGGCCTGGGCAAGGCCGACGGCGGGCTGTTCGCCAAGCTCCTGCCGATGCTGGCCCCGCTCGTGATGGGCTGGCTGGGCAAGTCGGCCGGCAAGGGCTCGGGTGGCACGGCGGCCGCGGCCCGGTCCGGGGGTGGCGGCGGCCTGGGCGACCTCCTCGGTGGCGGTGGCCTCGGTGACCTCCTCGGCGGGGGTGGCGGCGGTGGCCTGGGCGACCTGCTCGGTGGCCTGCTGGGCGGGGGCAAGGACGGCAAGGACGGCGGGGGCATCGACCTCGGCAGCGTCTTCGGCGGGCTCCTCGGCGGCGGCACCAAGGGCTGAGGCGGGCACCGCGATGGCACTCGACCCCACCGTCAAGGCGCTGTTCGACGGCGCGAACTTCGCCGCCCTCACCACGCTCGGCCCCGGCGGCGTGCCCTCCACCCACGTGATGTGGGTCGGGGCCGACGACGACCACGTGCTGATCAACACCGAGGTCCACCGGCAGAAGTTCAAGAACGTCGAGCGCGACCCCCGCGTCGCCGTCGCGGTGATCGACGCGGCCTCGCCCTACCGCTACGCAGAGGTGCGCGGCCGGGTCGTCGCCACGGTCACGGGACCCGAGGCGCGCGACCACATCGACGAGCTGTCCCGGAAGTACACCGGCACCGACTACGGGAACCCGGTGACCTCCGAACGGGTGATCCTGCGGATCGAGCCCGAGCGCATCCACCGCAACGGCCTCTAGCCCGACCCGTGGTCGGGGCAGCCCTCAGATGACGCCGAGGGCGACCATGGCGTCGGCCACGGTCGTGAAGGCGGCGATGTTGGCGCCGATCACGTAGTTGCCCGGGCGGCCGTACAGGTCGGCCGTCTCGTGGCAGCGGGCGTGGATGTCCTGCATGATCTCGGCCAGGCGGGCCTCGGTGTGCTCGAAGGTCCACCGGTCCCGGCTGGCGTTCTGCTGCATCTCGAGGGCCGAGGTGGCCACGCCGCCGGCGTTGGCCGCCTTGGCCGGACCGAACGCCACGCCGGCGTCCAGGAAGGTGCGCACCGCCTCGGGCGTGCAGGGCATGTTGGCCCCCTCGCCCACCGCCACGCACCCGTTGCGGACCAGGGTCGCCGCGGCGTCGCCGTCGAGCTCGTTCTGGGTCGCCGAGGGCATGGCCACGTCGCAGGGCACGTCCCAGATCCGCCCGCCGGCCACGTAGCGGGCGTCGCGCTCGTGGGTCACGTAGTCGCTGATGCGCCGCCGCTCGACCTCCTTGAGCTGCTTGAGCAGGTCGACGTCGATGCCCTTCTCGTGGACGACGTAGCCGTCGGAGTCCGAGCAGGCCACCACCCGGCCGCCCAGCGACTGGACCTTCTCGATCGTGTAGATCGCCACGTTGCCGCTGCCCGAGACGACGACCTGCTTGCCGTCGAACGAGTCGTCGCGGGTGGCGAGCATCTCCTGCACGAAGTACGTGCAGCCGTAGCCGGTGGCCTCGGCCCGGACCAGCGCCCCGCCCCAGCCGATGCCCTTGCCGGTGAGCACGCCGGACTCGTAGCGGTTGGTGATCCGCTTGTACTGGCCGAACAGGAAGCCGATCTCGCGGCTCCCCACCCCGATGTCGCCCGCCGGGACGTCGGTGTACTCGCCCAGGTGGCGGTACAGCTCGGTCATGAAGCTCTGGCAGAACCGCATGATCTCCCCGACCGAGCGGCCCTTCGGGTCGAAGTCCGAGCCGCCCTTGCCCCCGCCGATCGGCATGCCGGTCAGGGCGTTCTTGAAGATCTGCTCGAAGCCGAGGAACTTGATCGTCCCCAGCGTGACCGACGGGTGGAACCGCAGGCCGCCCTTGTACGGGCCCAGCGAGCTGTTGAACTCGACCCGGTAGCCGCGGGCCACTTGGACCTCGCCCCGGTCGTCCTGCCAGGGCACCCGGAACACCACCTGGCGCTCGGGCTCGATCAGCCGGTCGATGATCCCGCCGTCGGCGTACTCGGGGTGGCGGTGCAGCACCAGCGGCAGGCACTCCAGGACCTCGGCGACGGCCTGGTGGAACTCGGGCTCGGCCGGGTTGCGGCGGAGGAGGTCGGCACGGATGCGGTCGAGCTCGAAACCCATCGCCCTGGGGTCCTCCAGAAGTCGGCGCGCGCGCCATCGCGGTCGTCGTGACGCACGCCAAGGACCCCGTTGTCGCCGGTGTGCGCCGACATCCTGCCAGGCTTCCCGACCTCTGTCAGATCTCCGTCAGATTTCCTCCACGGCACTCACAGCCACCTCACAGCGGGCACCCAGGACGTGGCCGGGGCACCCCCGGCACGGTGGTGCCCATGGCAGCGCACGACGAGTCGCACGACCGGGGCCTCCTCCACGACCTGGCCATCCTCCAGGCCCGCTTCCCCGGCCCGCCCCGCCTCGAGCGGCGGCACGCGCTGAAGGTCGTGGGGGGTGCCGGGCTGGGGCTGCTGCTCGCCGCCTGCGGCGGTTCCGGCTCGGCGCCCTCCGCGGCGACCAGCTCGACCACCAGCACCACCGTCGGCGGGTCGACCACGACCACCGCGGGCACGACAGCGACGACCACGGCCACGAGCCCCACCGAGGCCGTCCCGGAGGAGACGGCCGGGCCGTACCCCGGGGACGGCTCCAACGGGCCCGACGTGCTGACCCAGAGCGGCATCGTCCGGCGGGACATCCGGTCGAGCTTCGGCAGCGCCGGCGGCACCGCGGTGGGCGTCCCGCTCGAGATCGCCCTCACCGTGGTCGACGCCCGCAGCGGCGACCCCCTGCCGGGTGCCGCCGTCTACGCCTGGCACTGCGACCGGGCCGGGGGCTACTCCCTCTACTCGCCCGGGATCACCGACCAGAACTACCTCCGGGGCGTGCAGGTCGCGGCGGATGACGGCACCCTCGGCTTCACCAGCGTCTTCCCGGCCGCCTACTCCGGTCGCTGGCCCCACGTGCACTTCGAGGTCTTCGCCGACCTGGCCTCGGCCACCACGGCCGGCGGCCGGCTGGTGACCTCCCAGCTCGCCCTGCCCGAGGACGTCTGCGACGCGGCCTACGCCACCGAGGGCTACGAGCAGAGCGCCCGCAACATGACCCGGACCCCGCTCGAGAGCGACATGGTGTTCCGGGACGGGTGGGACCTCCAGATGGCCACCGTCACCGGCGACGTCGACCGGGGCCTGACCGCGGCGCTGGCCTTCGCGGTCTGAGGCGGGCCGTCAGCTCGCCGCGGCCTCGGGTGCCGCGGCCCGGGCCGCGGCGACGGCCTCGGCGACGGCGGCGCGCGCCCCGGCCACCACGAGCAGCTCGCGGTTGCGCAGGTGGGACACCGCCCCGACCTTGACCCCGGCCAGGTTGTGGATCCCGATCTGCGCGCCCACGTAGCGCCGGCTGTCGAAGGACAGGACCTCGGCCGCGTCGCGGCTCTCCCGGCACATCCCGACCAGCTCGTCCACCCCGATCCACGACTCGTCGTTGTAGGACACCACCACCACCTCGGCCCGCACCCGGCCGATCAGGGCCCGCAGGGCGTCGGGCATCCGCCGCCGGTCGTTGAACACGCTGCGGGTCGACGGGTCGCGGCTGTCCAGGCGCTTGCAGGCCACCCCGTAGTGGGGCGGTGCGTCCCAGGCCACCAGCGTCTCCCACACGTGGTAGTTGGTGAAGTAGCGGTGCTGGTTGTAGGGCGGGTCGAGGTAGGCCACGTCGACGGGGGGCACCTCGTCGACCACCACGGTGGCGTCGCCGCGCCGGGCGTGGCCGGGCCCGGCCAGCAGGTCGGGGACCCGCAGCTCGAGGTCGTTGTGCGACCGGGGCGCCCACTGCTTCAGGTAGGCCATCTGGAGGCCGGTCGTGGAGTCGACCCGGTCGGCGGCCAGGAGCAGGCTGGTCAGCAGCAGGGGGTAGAGCGGCGTGCCGCGGTGCTCGGCCTCGATGGCGTCGCGGATGGCGTCGATGCGCGCCCCGTTCTTGGGCTGGAAGTAGCGGGCCCGGTGGCAGAACGTCTCGGTCACGTACCCGGGGCGGCCGGGCCGGCGACCGAGGTCGTCGATCGCCGCGGCCAGCGCGGCCCGGTCGACGGACCCCCCGTCGGTGGCCACGTAGCAGCGGGCCAGGACCTCGGCGTAGCGGGCGCTGTCCACCGCCCACACCTCGGCACCCTGGCGCTTGAGCTCCTGGGCGACGCGCGTGGTGCCGGTGAACAGGTCCAGGGCGGTGCGGGGCCGCAGCGCCGCGAACACCTGCCCGAGCACCGGCACGAGCCGCCGCTTCGAGCCGATGTACTTGATCACCCGGCGCAGGGTACCGGCGCCGGTCGGACCGGCCCGGACGCGAGGTTTCGGGCGGCGTCACGCCGGGGACTTGCCGGAGGCCTCCAGGCGGCGCACGATCTCCCTGGAGCCGGCGGGCCGGACCGGGAGGAGAGCCATGAGCGACGAGCCGGGGAGGTCACCGGTCGTGGCCGGGGTGCCCGAGCGGGCCGGGTCGGCGGGCCCCGGCATGGACGAGATGGGCGTGCGACGCCGCCTCGACGAGGTCGCGGCCGGCCTCCGGAGCCTGCTGTCGGACTCCCGCGCCCGGGGCGACTTCGACGTGATCACCCGCCTGATGGAGGCGGGGCAGGCCGTCCAGCGGGCGCTGGTGGCCCTCGAAGGGCCGCCCATCGCCCCGGTCCGGGCGGTCCAGGCCGCCCGGCGCTGAGCGAACGGGCCGGCCGGTCGCTCAGGCGGCGGGCCGGTGCTTGGTCCGAGCGATGACCGCGTAGGGCCGGAACGTCGGGGTGACCTCGATCGGGCACGCGACGTAGTCCACCGTGTCCCGCAGGGGGTGCACCCGGTTGAGCCGGGCGGCGGCGCGGCGGGCGCTGCTCCGGTCGCTGCAGACGTGGATCGTCCTCTCCGTGCTCATGCTCGCCTCCCTGGTCAGAATGGGCTCTCCGGACGTGGGCGCAGCATCCCACCGGCTCCCGGCGGGGCCGAGGGTGCGAATTGCTCCATTCCGATGCCCCCTCTCCCGAACCGCCCGCCCCGAGCCCCAGGAGGACGCCGGCCATGCCCGACCCGCAGGTCCGGAGCCGCTTCGTCGACCCGGCCATCGCCGAGTACGCCGCCCGCCACACCACGCCCCCCGACCCGGTCCAGGTCGACCTGCGGGCCCGCACGCTGGACCGCTACCCGGACGCCGCCGGCATGCAGGTCGGCGACGACCAGTTCGTGCTCCTCGAGGTCCTGGCCCGGGCCACCGGCGCCCGGTCCGTGGTGGAGGTCGGGACCTTCACCGGCCACTCGTCGCTGGCCCTGGCCCGGGGCGTGGGTCCCGAGGGCCGTCTCCTGTGCTGCGACGTGAGCGAGGAGTGGACCGCGCTGGCCCGTGACGCCTGGCGGGCGGCCGGGGTCGAGGACCGGATCGAGCTGCGCATCGGGCCGGCCCTGGACACGCTGCGGTCCCTGCCGGCCGACGTCCGGTTCGACCTGGCCTTCGTCGACGCCGACAAGCCGGGCTACGTCGACTACTACCGGGAGCTGATGCCGCGGCTGCGGCCGGGCGGCCTGCTCGTGGCCGACAACACGCTGATGGGCGGCGGCGTGCTCGACGGCGACCGGGCCGAGGGCAACGCCGCGGCCATCCACGCCTTCAACGAGGTCGTGGCGGCCGATCCGACGGTGGTGACCGTCCTGCTGCCCTTCGCCGACGGCCTCACCCTGGTCCAGCGCCGGTAGCCGCCCGGACGCGAAGGAGCCCTCCGGTGGGGTCACGGAGGGCTCCGTTCGCGTCGGGCAGATCCCGACGCACGCTCGGCTGGGGAGGGTCAGCCGTTGTAGCGCGGCTTCGTCCCGCTCACGGGGACGGCGGCACGGGCGGTGCCGGTGCCCAGGACGGAGGTCCCGGTGCCCGAGGGGTCGGTGCCGCCGGCGCCCGAACCGCCGTCGGCGGGGTCACCACCGTCCGGATCGCTCCCGGAGGGGTCGCCGCCGGAGGGGTCACCGTCGGCGGGGTCGCCGCCGTCCGGATCGCCGTCGGGGCCGGTGGGCCGGGGCATCGGCGGCAGGGTCGGGACCGGACCGCAGATGGTGTTGACCGGGCAGCCGATGATGTCGCCCGGGCCGTCGGGCAGGCCGGGCGGCTCGCACCCGTCGGGACCCTCGGTGCAGCCGTTCAGGGGCGGCGGGTTGCCGGGATCGATCGGCCCGGGCTCCGGCTCGGGTTCGGGTTCGGGCTCGGGGGCGTCGACCGTGGCCGTGTGCACCAGCCCCGGCGCGGCGCAGCTCAGGTGCATGGCGATGGCGGGCTGCTGGGGGCGGTAGAGCCGCAGGTCGTAGACCTTGAAGGCGCCGGCGGTCAGGGTCACCTCGGCGCCGTCGGCGGCGTTGGCGTTCACCTTGAAGGTGTCGGGGAAGGTGCCGACGTCGAACATCAGGGCCTGGCCGTTGTTCGGCTTCTTGTACTCGGTGTTGGTGATCTCCTTGGAGATCGACCCGGAGGCGGGGCCACCGACCGAGACGGGGAACAGCCCGCCGTAGGCGGCGATGTCGACGACGTCGGCGGCGGCGAGCTTCTGGGCCTGCGCCTGGGTGAGGCCGATCTGCCAGCGGTGGGTCATGTTCACGTTCTGGCCGGGTGCCACGGTGGCGGGCGCCGTGACGTCGACCTTGGCCCGGATGTTGAGGTTGTGGAACTCCTGGAGCTGCGGGGCGTTCCACCACTGCTTGGTGAAGTCGTTGGAGGGGCTGGCGGTGCAGGCGACGGAGACCTCGGGGGCGGCGTCGGCGGGGGCGGACACACCGACGCCGATCGTCGATCCGACGACAGCGGCGCAGGCCAGCATCCGGCCGGCGGTACGGGCGAGCTTGGTGGCGGGCATGGCGTCCAATCCTGATGGAGTGTCAGAGCGAGTCAAGTCTTGATCCTGGACCATCTGAAACAGATGATGAGGGGTCCGGCTCCGGTAGCTCCGCAAAAGGTGCGAAACCACCCCATTCCCCTGGAGATG
This sequence comes from Acidimicrobiia bacterium, assembly GCA_050247895.1. Classification (GTDB taxonomy): domain Bacteria; phylum Actinomycetota; class Acidimicrobiia; order Acidimicrobiales; family VFJN01; genus CAVPEW01. Next base: position 479 of record JBFWTJ010000135.1, on the reverse strand, counting down.
TGATGCGGAAGGCCCCAGAACCTGTCAGCGCAGCGGGTGACGAGATCGCCAACGTCAGGTGAACGGAGCGACGACGGCCACGCCGGAGGCCGTCGTGAGGTTGCATGTGCGGAGGCACCCACGCTGCGTGGGCGCGCCGCCGCTCTCCCAGAGGTGTGAGGTCCCCATGGTCGTGAACCTGTCAGGCGCCGGGGTGACCCGGCGCGACGTCCTCGCCGTCGCGCGCGCCGCCGAGCCGGTCGCCCTCGACCCCGCGGCGAAGGAGCGGATCGCCCGTGGCGCGGCGGTGGTGGCCGACCTCGTGGGTTCGGGGCGTCCCGTCTACGGGCTGACCACCGGCTTCGGCGCGCTGGCCACGACCCGCATCCCGGTCGAGCGGACCGCCGAGCTCCAGCTCGCGCTGCTGCGCTCGCACGCCGCCGGGATGGGCCCGCCGGTCGAGCGCGAGGTCGTGCGGGCCATGCCTTCCTGCGGGCCCG
>JBFWTJ010000134.1:0-10051 GCA_050247895.1 Acidimicrobiia bacterium | reverse complement strand
CCGAGCCCTGGTCCCAGCGGCTGGCGACGTAGCCGTCCAGGAAGTCGGTGACGCCGAGCGCGGCCAGCAGGTAGGCCGCGCTCGACCGGTCGTCGGCCCCGAACAGCAGCCAGAGGTACACCGGGAGCAGGCCCAGGCGCACGACGGTGATGACGTTGGGCACGGTCAGGAGGCGATCGGCGAGGATCCCGCCGCCGGCCCGTGACGAGGGAGCAGCGCCGTCCACGGCGGCCCACCCTACGAGAGCCCCGACGTGGCCCGGCGGGACGCCCGGACCACCGGTGCCATCCGCGATGATGCGGGGATGGCGACGATCTTCACCCGGATCATCCAGGGCGAGCTCCCCGGCCGCTTCGTGTGGCGGGACGAGACCGCGGTGGCGTTCCTGTCGATCAACCCGATCAGCACCGGCCACGCCCTGGTCGTGCCGGTGGCCGAGGTCGACCACTGGCTCGACCTCGACGACGCCACCATCGGCCACCTCACCCTGGTCGCCCGGCGGATCGGCGACGCCCAGCTCCGGGCCTTCGCGCCACCGAGGATCGGCCTGGTCATCGCCGGGATGGAGGTGCCCCACACCCACCTCCACGTCATGCCCATCGCCTCGGAGGCCGACCTGCACCTCGACCGGGGCCGGCCGGACCCCGACCCGGCGGAGATGGACGACGCCCGGGACCGGATCGCCGCCGCCCTGCGCGAGCTGGGCCACGGCGACCACGTCCCGGACTGACCGAGCCGACCGTCGGGCACCTCTGCAGGCCGGCGTGCAGTGGCCCGGCGCCCAGGGGCCGGTATCGGGGATGCAGGTCGGCGTGCAGGGGTCCGGACCTGGTGTCGGGGGTTGGGCCCGCGGGGCGTGGTGCCCGGACGATCGGGCCGGGCCGGTCCTGGCGCGCTCAGGGCTCCGCCGAGCCGGCGACGTCGAGCGTGGCCTGCTCCGCGACCTCGACCGGATCGGCCAGCTCGGGGCCCTTGTTGCGCACGTTGTTCACCAGCGTCGACACCGGGTGCATCGTGAGGATCCCGGGCCGGGCCGGCACGAGGAGCTTGCCCAGCAGGTCCAGGTCGTCGCCGTCGCGGTCGAGCCAGGTCGACCAGGCCTCACGGGGCAGCACCACCGGCATCCGGTCGTGGACCGGTGCCATGTCCTGGTTGGCCGAGGTGGTGACGATCGTGGCCGACCGGAGGGGTTCCTGGTCCTTGTCCGGACCCCGCCAGACCTCCCACAGCCCGGCGAAGGCGAGCGGCTCGCCGTCGGCCCGGTGGATGAAGTACGGCTGCTTGGCCTTCTGGCCCGGCACGGCCTTCCACTCGTAGAAGCCGTCGGCGGGGACGATGCAGCGGCGCTTGCGGAACGCTGAGCGGTAGGCCGACTTCTCGGCCAGGGTCTCGGCCCGGGCGTTGATCATCTTCGAGCCGATCTTGGGGTCCTTGGCCCACAGCGGGATCAGGCCCCAGTGGAAGGCGTCGACGTGGCGGACCCCGCCGTCCTCGAGCACCGCGTAGACGTCGTTGGTCGGCGCGACGTTGTAGCTCGGCTCGAGGAGCGCCTCGGCCAGCTCGGCCCCGAAGTAGGCCGCGACCTGGTCGGGCGGCGACGTGGACGCGAAGCGACCGCACATGCCGGCCTGTCTACCCCGCGCCGGTCGGGACCGGCGCGGCGCGCCTCACCCCGCGGCGCCGGCGGGGACCGGGTCGCCGGCCACGCGGACGTGGCGCAGGACCCGGCGCTGGTTCAGGTCGTACTCGGTGGCCCGGTGGTTGATGCAGCGGTTGTCCCAGATCACCACGTCGCCGGGCGCCCAGTCGTGCCAGTAGATCCGCGGCGGCTGCACGGCGTCCTCCAGGAGCTGGGCCAGGCGGGCCTGCCCCTCGGCCACGTCGGTCCCGCTGAGCTGGCACGCGTGCCGGCCCACGAACAGCGAGGGTCGCCCGGTGGCCGGGTGGACCCGCACGACGGGGTGCCAGGCCCCCGTGTAGTCGGTGGGCGCGTCGGGCACCTCGAGGTCGACCGAGTTCGACACGGCCTGGGAGAACTTGAGGGAGTGGTACGCCTGGCGCTCGGCCAGGTCGGCCTTGTCCTGGTCGGAGAGCTCGTCGTAGGCGGCCCGCATGTCGGCGTAGCCGGTCTGGCCGCCCTGGGTCGGGACCTCCATGGCGAACAGGATCGACGCCTTGGCCGTGACCTCGCGGAACGAGCTGTCGCTGTGCCAGCCCTCGTTGCCGGCCAGGAACCGGTTGAGCGGGTGGGCGGGGTCCGACTGGTGGACCCCGTCCGCGTCGACGTTGCTGATGTTGGTCACGATGGGCTTGCCGTCCAGGTCGGGCCGCAGGCCGCCGGTGTCGTTCACCTCGAGCGGCCCGAAGCGCTCGCCGAAGGCCATGTGGGCCTCCCGGCTGAGGTCCTGGTCGTGGAACACCAGGATGCCGTACTCGTTGAACGCTGCCTCGACCTGGGTCCAGGTGGCGTCGTCGAGCCGGGACAGGTCGACGCCGCCGACCTCGGCACCGAAGGTGGTCCCCGGCAACGGGGTGATCGAGATGCCCATTGGTCCCCTCCCCTGGATCAGCTGATGACGTCGAACGTAAGACTTGTGCGACCGACAGGCAAGAATCGGGTCTCGACCGACGCCACGAGGGGGACCATGTCCGACGAAGCCGCCGTCCGGCGCACCATCGAGCAGTACTTCCACGGGATCGACACCCGGGACTTCGCCCTGGCCGGTGCGTGCTTCACCGCCGGCGCGACCTTCGCCCAGCATGGCGGGACCCTCGTCGTCGAGGGCCGTGACCAGATCCAGGCCCGCTTCGCACAGGCCCTGGCCGCCTACGCCCACTCGACCCACACGCCGGCCAGCCACCGGATCGTGGTCGACGGCGACACCGCCCGGGCCGTCACCCTGGCCACCGCGGTGCTCGCGCCCGACACGGCGGGCGGGGCCGGCGGGACCATCCTGGTCCGGGGCCTCGAGTACCGCGACGACCTCGTCCGCACGACCGAGGGGTGGCAGTTCGCCCGCCGCGAGCACCGGGTCCACTGGCAGCACGAGACGCCGGCGCTGCCCACCACCGTCCTGGGCTGATCCCGCCTCTCCGGGCGCTCGGGGCCGGCGACACCGCCCCGTCGGGCCTCGCAGGCATGGCACCCTGGCGCGAGCGGGAAGGGAGTGGACGTGACCCACGTGCTGAGAGCCGATCGGATCCGGCAGAGCTTCGGCGAGCGCGTCGTCCTCGACGGCGTCGACCTCGAGGTCCCCAGCGGCCGGGTCGTCGGCCTGCTCGGCCCCAACGGGGCGGGCAAGACCACCCTCATGCGGATCATGTTCGGCGTGCTCCCACCCGAGTCGGGCACCATCGGGTGGGACGGCCGCCCGGCCACCGCCGCCGATCGCCGCCGGTGGGGCTACATGCCCCAGGAGCGGGGCCTGTACCGGGACATGCCGGTGCTCGACCAGCTCGTGTGGATCGCCCGGCTCCACGGCCTGGACGCCGGGACCGGCGAGGCCAGGGCCCGTCGCCTGCTCGACGAGCTCGACCTGGGCGGCCGGGCCGAGGACAAGGTGGCCGACCTGTCCGGCGGCATGGCCCAGCGGGTCCAGCTCGCCGCGGCCATGGTCCACGAACCCGACCTGCTCGTGCTGGACGAGCCCTTCGCCGGGCTCGACCCGGTGGCGGTCGAGTTCCTCTCCCGGGTCGTGCTCGACCACGTCGAGGCCGGCCGCAACCTGCTGTTCTCCAGCCACCAGCTCGACCTCGTCGAGGGCCTGTGCGACACCATCAGCCTCCTGCACCGGGGGCGGGTCGTCCTCGAGGGCGAGCTGCGGGCGCTCAAGGCGGCCAGCCCCGATCGCTACCTGCGCGTCGACGTGCCCGTGGACGACACGGCCCTGGGCCCCGGCGCAGAGGTGGTGACGAGCAGCACCGCGGGCAGCCGGATCCGCCTGGACCCGGGCACCGACCCCGGCCGGGTGCTCGACGCCGTCCGGGCCCGGACCCCGGTGGCCGACTTCGGGGTCGAGGCCCCCAGCCTGTCCGAGCTGTTCCTCGCCGCGGCCGGCGAGAAGGCCGAGGCACTCGCGGCGGAGGCGACCACGTGAGGGAGCTGTGGCTCGTCGTGGGCCGGGAGCTGAAGGAGGCCACCCGGCGGAAGAGCTTCTGGATCGTCCTGGCCGTGCTGGCACTGGGCTCCACCGCGGCGGTCACCATCCCCGAGCTGATCGACGGCGGGCCGGACCGGCGCGACGTCGCGGTGGTGGGCGACCCCGGCCCGCTGGAGGCGCAGCTCGGGCCGGTCGTCGAGTCCCTCGGCGACGAGCTGCGGGTCACCTCGGTCGAGGACCTGGCCGCGGCCCGGCGGGCCGTCGAGGACGGCGACGCCGACGTGGGCGTGCAGGCCGGTGCCCAGCCCACGATCGTGGTGACCGCCGGCGAGCACGCCGAGCTGGTCGCCCTGGTCCAGCAGGCCCTGGCCGGCGGGGCGCTCGCCGACCGGCTGGTCGAGGCCGGCCTCAGCCCCCAGGAGGCCGCCCGGGCCATGGACGTGCGGGCCGCCGAGGTGGTCCAGCTGGACGAGGAGCGGTCCGACCGCCGAGCGGTCGCCGCGATCGTGTCGATCGCCCTCTACATCCTCCTGCTGGCCCTCATGATCCAGGTGGCCAACGGCGTGGCCATCGAGAAGTCCAACCGGATCAGCGAGGTCCTGCTGGCCATCGTCCGCCCCGGTCCCCTCCTGTTCGGGAAGGTGGTCGGCGTCGGCCTGATCGGCATGGCCACGCTCGGCGCGGCGGCCGCGCCCGTGGTGGTCAAGCTGCTCGTGGGCGGAGACCTGCCCGAGGGGGTCGCCGGAGCGCTGGCCGCCAGCGCGGCCTGGTTCCTGCTCGGCATCGCCCTCTACCTGATCGTGGCCGGCGCCCTCGGCGCGCTGGTCGAGCGCCAGGAGGAGGCCGGATCGGTGGTCACGCCGTTCACGATGGCCCTCATCGGCTCGTACCTGGTCGCCCAGAGCGCCCCGGACGGGCCCGTGGCCACGGTGCTCGCCTACGTGCCGTTCAGCTCGCCGCTGGTCGTGCCGTCCCGGGTCGCGGCGGGGGTCTCCTCGCCGGTCGAGATGGCCGCCTCGCTCCTGCTCGGGGTGGTCGCGGTCGTCCTGGTGGCTCGGATCGGGGCCGTCGTCTACCGGCGGGCCATCGTGCGGACCGGCCGACGGCTCAAGCTCCGCGAGGTCCTAGGCTCGTCGACGACCACGCCCCGCTGACCACGGGTCCGCGGCCGGTCGGCCTGGCCCCGGCTCCTCGGGACCGACGGGTCGGCGTGGACCGGGTGGGCGCGGGGAACGGAGGATCGAGCGGGTGATCGAGGACGTGGAGGTGACGCTGGTCTCGGTGGAGACCGGCGACGGCGTCCGGCTCCACGGCGCCCTGGCCGGCAGGCCGGGCGGACCCGCCGTGCTCGGCGTCCACGGCGCCTGGGGCAACTTCTACGCCACGCCGGTCTTCGAGCTGGTGCGCCAGGCCGCCGAGCGGGGTGCCCTGGCCCTCACGCTCAACGGCCGGGGCCACGACCTGGGCGGCGCCGACGACGGCGCCCCCTCGATCGGGCTGATGCGCGAGCGGCTGGAGCTGGCCCCGCTCGACCTGGAGGCCGCCCGGCAGGCCCTCGAGGCCCGAGGCGGGTCCCGGTACGTGGTGGTCGCCCACAGCTACGGCTGCACCCGGGCCACCTACTGGCTGGCCCGGACCCGCCCGCCCGGCTGCGTGGGCCTGGTGCTGCTCACGCCCCCGCCACCGCTGTGGGAGACCTCGGCCCTGTTCGTCGACGGCGACCTCGAGGACCACTTCAGCGCGGCACGACGGGCCGTAGCCGAAGGGGATCCCGACCGGCTCGTGCTCCTGCGACCCGGGGGCCGGATGCCGGTGATCGCGGAGGCGGCCACGGTCATGTCGATCTGGGCGCCGGAGTCCTCCTCCCGGGTGCTCCCCCACCTGCCGCACCTCGACGTGCCCACGCTGGTGGTCGTCGGTGGGCGGGAGCCCGACGCGTACCTGCGGGAGGCCGAGCTGGCCCTCGGCGCGGCCCGGGACGCCGAGCTCGTCGTCCTGGAGGGCGAGAACCACTACTACCGCCGGGACCGGGCCGCGCTCGGCGCCGCCGTGTACGACTGGATCGAACGGCGACAGCTCTTCGCCGCCGGTTGACCGCCGGCGGCTCCTAGCGCACGTACAGGTGGGCCGATGGGTAGTCGCCCGGCTCGCCCCACGCGTGGGTGCGCATCTGCCCGTTCGAGCTCTGGAGGATGAAGAACGTCCCCGGGCTCTGCTCCCGCCACACCGCGACGTCGGTGCGACCGTCACCGTCGTAGTCCTCGGGCACCTCGTGGTCGGTGGCCGAGTTCCCGAACTGGTGGACCGACATGCCGCCGGTGCTGCGGCGCACGAACCAGGTCAGGATCCCGCCCACGTCGCGGGTCACCGCGATGTCGGTGACGCCGTCGCCGTCGAAGTCGCCCGGCACGACGGCGTCGGTGGCGTCCCCGAAGTTCACGAACTCGAAGCCGCCGCTGCTCGGGCGGATGAAGAAGTAGAGCGTCCCGTCCGTCCCGGCCCAGGCCACCGCGATGTCGGCCTTCCCGTCGCCGTCGTAATCGCCCGGCACCGGGCGGTCTCCGGCCTCGCCCCACTGCACCACCTGGTCCGAGCCGGTGCTGCCGTGGACGAACCAGGTGCTGGGAGATCCCGGGCGGTAGACGGCGAAGTCGGTCCTGCCGTCCCCGTCGTAGTCCGCGATCACGTTCGGATCGTCCCCGAGCCGGCCCCACCGCGGGCCGAAGGGATCCTGACCGACGTGGAGCTGGCCCTCGTCCGCGACCCAGAAGGCCTGCTCGGTCCTCCCGTCCCCGTCCCAGTCGCCGGTGAGGGGGTACGAGCCGAGCTGGGGCCCGTGCTCGAAGGAGGCCGGTCCCCTGCGGCTCCGGGACCAGTGGGTGACCAGGAGGTCGCCGGCACCCGGCCGGGTGACGGCGAGGTCGCCGATCCCGTCGCCGTCGAGGTCGAAGCGCGGCATCGGCGGCGTCCCCGCACCCGCCGGGACCGCCGCGCCGACCGACATCGACACCACGCCCATCACGATCGCGACCGAACGTCGGAGGTTCCGCACGCCGCTCGTCCCTTCGCTCGTTCCCCGGACGAGACGCTACCGGGCGACCACCGCGAAGCGGACGCCGCGAGCGCGCCACCGCGGCCGGTGCACGACCCGACGGGGCGGTGCCGGCCCCCTACCGAACGTAGAGGTTGGCCAACGGGTAGTCGCCCGGCTCGCCCCACGCGTGGGTGCGCATCTGCCCGTTCGAGCTCTGGAGGATGAAGAACGTCCCCGGGCTCTGCTCCCGCCACACCGCGACGTCGGTCCGGCCGTCACCGTCGTAGTCCTCGGGCACCTCGTAGTCGGTGGCCGAGTTCCCGAACTGGTGGACCGACATGCCGCCGGTGCTGCGGAGCACGAACCAGGTCAGGATCCCGCCGATGTCCCGAGTGACGGTGATGTCGCTGCGACCGTCGCCGTCGAAGTCGCCCGGCACGATGAAGTCGGTGGCGTCCCCGAAGTTCACGAGCCTGAAGCCGCCGCTGCTCGGGCGGATGAAGAAGTAGAGCGTGCCGTCTGCCCCCGGGCGCGCCACGGCGATGTCCGCCCTTCCGTCGCCGTCGTAGTCGCCCGGCACCGGGTAGTCCCCCGACTCGCCCCACTGCACGACCTGATCGGCGCCACGGCTCCCGTGGACGAACCAGGTGCTCGGAGCTCCGGCGCGGTAGACGGCGAAGTCGGTCCTGCCGTCCCCGTCGTAGTCGGCGATCACGCTCGGGTCGTCGCCCAGCTGCCCCCATGGTGGGCCGAACGGGCTCGGGATCCCCAGGCCCACGTAGAGCTGGCCCTCGTCCGCGAGCCAGAAGGCATGGTCGGTCGTGCCGTTGCCGTCCCAATCCCCCGTGAGGGGATACGAACCGAAGACGGGGCCGTGCTCGACGCTGCTCGGCCCTCGACGGCTCTGGAGCCAGTGGGTGATCAACAGGTCGCCGGCCCACGGCCGGGCGACCGCGAGGTCACCGATGCCGTCCCCATCGGGGTCGAAGCGGGGCATCGGTGGCGTCCTCGCGCCTGCCGGCGCCGCCAAGCCCGCCAACGCCACAGCTGCGGCGGTCACGACCGCCGCCCATCGCCCGAGATACCGCACGCCGCCCGGCCCCTTCGCTCGTCCCCGCGACACCATAACCCGCCGATGGCGCGGACGAGCCCGACGTCGGACGTCCTGCCCCCGGCGCCAGGTGACCGACGCCCACCCGGCCGGCGTAGGACCACGACCGCCCACGTGGTTTCGAAGGAGTCGGCCGACGGGTAGGTGAACGGCGCCTGTCGGTCGAGTGACAGAAGGGGGCGGGCGTGATCGGATTCCTCATCTCCCTGGTGGTGGTCGGTCTCATCGCAGGGTTCGCGGCCCGGGCACTGGTTCCCGGCGACGATGCCATGTCGGTGGGCCAGACCCTGGTGCTGGGCATCGTCGGGTCGTTCATCGGCGGCTTCGTCGGCTGGGCCATCTTCGGGAAGGACCTGGACGAAGGCGCGCTCCAGGCATCGGGGATCATCGGCTCGATCGTCGGCGCCGTGATCGCCCTGCTCGTCTACCGGGCCACCCGGCGAACCTCCCGGGCCTGACCCGCCGGGACGTGCAAGAGGCCTCGACCACGTCGCCGTGGGCAGAGGCCTCTTCACACCCGTCGGGCCGGGGAGATTCGAACTCCCGACCTCTTGACCCCCAGTCAAGCGCGCTAACCAAACTGCGCCACGGCCCGGGTGGAGGTCTGACACTAGCCGACGGTCGCACCGCCGCCAGACTCGGCTCAGACGTGGTGGATGACCCACTCCACGCCCTGGACCAGGCGCCAACCCAGGTACACCGCGGTCGCCCCGACCAGGAGCTTGAAGTGCCACGGCGCCCTGGCCTGGGCCCGTGCCGCGGCAGCCTCCTCCTCGGGCCGGGCCTCCCCCACCTGGCGCCCGCAGGCCCGGCACGTGCCGTCGGGGTTCAGGCTGTTGGGGTTGTAGAACCGCTCGCAGCCCTCGCACCAGGGCATGCCGGTCAGCCCTCTCCCACCGGTGCCCGGCGGGTCCTCGGACCGGCCACCGCCACCCGGCTCGGCACCGGCCGCCTCACCAGCTCGGCGGCCAGGGCCGCCGCGTCGACCAGGCCCTCCACGTCGATCCCCGTGGCCACGCCCAGGTCGTCGAGCAGCGCCACCAGCTCCTCGGTGGCCAGGTTCCCCGTGGCCCCCGCGGCGAACGGCGAGCCGCCCAGGCCCCCGACCGAGGTGTCGAACCGGCGCACGCCGAGCACCAGGCCGGCGTAGGCGTTGACCAGGGCCGTGCCCCGGGTGTCGTGCAGGTGCAGGCCCACGTCGGTGCCGGTCGCGGCCACGACCTCCTCCACCCGCCGGGGGGTGGCCATCCCCGTCGTGTCGGCCAGGGTGACCGCGGCGCAACCGGCGGCCCGCAGGCGCCCGGCCAGCGCCGCCACCGCGGTCGGGGCGACCTCGCCCTCGTAGGGCGACCCGAACGCGCACGACACCACCGCGTCGACCGGGACCTCGTCGCCGGCCAGGGCGCACACCGCGGCGATCACCGCCTCGCTCTCCGCGGTCGACATCCCGACGTTGCGCCGGTTGTACGCCTCGCTGATCGAGATCGTCACCGTGAGCACGTCGACCCCTGCGGCCAGGGCCAGTTCGGCCCCCCGCAGGTTCGGGACCAGCGCGGCGTAGCGGACCCCAGGCCCCCGGGGCACCCCGGCCAGCACCTCGGCCGCGCCGGCCATCGCCGGCACCGCCCTCGGCGACACGAACGCCGCCACCTCCACCTCGCGCACCCCTGCCGCGACCAGCGCCTCGACCAGTCGGACCCGGTCCTGGGGTGCCACCGGTGCCTCGGGCTGGAGCCCGTCACGGGGCCCGACGTCGCGCACCACCACCTCGGGCGGCAGCGCGGGGAGACCGGTCACCGACCCAGC